>JACSRE010000130.1 GCA_014879945.1 Myxococcus sp. | reverse complement strand
AGATGTGTATAAGAGACAGGGCCTGGAGCGCTGGCTCAAGAAGAACGGCTACAACATTCCCTCGGGCGCCGAGCCGCTCTTCCGCCCCTACATTCAGCAGGGCATGAAGTTCTTCGTCGCGCGGGTGAACGCGAAGAAGGTCGCCTTCAAGGACGGCCAGGCCACGCTCTCGCCGCTGCGCTTCTTCTACGACTCCGAGAAGTTCGAGCTGCCCGTGCGGCTCGGCCTCATCAACGCGAAGGACAAGCAGGATCTGATCGTTCACGTGCTGGCGCGGGGCCAGCGCTACGAGGTCGCCAACAAGCCGAACGTCACCATCCCCACCAACATCGATCTGGTGCCGAGCACCAAGAACGAGTTCGGCCCGTTCTACGCGTCGCTCTTCGACAAGACGCAGGCGAAGGCGGGCGGGGCGGTCGTCACCGAGTACGCGTGGGACGCCAACACGTGCGACCCGTGCCCGACGCCGGCGCTGGCTGCGGGCGAGCTGCTCGCGTTCGGCCTCGACGTGATCGACGGCGCTTCGGTCGCGGCCATGGAGCCGAACATCGAGGTGAAGAACCTCGCCGAGCTGCCCGCGCAGGAGCAGCAGTACGTGTCGCAGGCGGTGAACAACATCAAGCAGCAGAGCCTGATGCGCCAGACGCGCGGCCTGAACTGGCGCGGCTTCGTGGTGACGCGCCTGCACGCCCGCTACGACAAGAAGTCGCTCGGCGACGATCTCGTGTTCCGCGCCGCGCCGCCCATCGCGGGAGGCCGCGAGTTCCTGACCAACGGCGCCACGCTGGAGCAGGGCGCGGTGCCGTTCGGCAACAACCAGTTCCAGGGGCGCTTCGCCATTCGGTACCCGTGGGCCCAAGAGATCAGCTGCGCGAACCCGGTGCGCGGTCGCTGGGGCGCCAACCCCGCTGGTGGGCGCGCGCGGCCCGAGGCGCTGCCGAGCACCGCGAACGTGCCGCGCAACAAGGACCTCGGCACCTTCGTCGAGAGCCCGGTCGCCGAGCTGGGCGTCAGGGGCCGGAAGAAGGCCGCCGGCACCCCGGTGAACGTGAAGTGAGGACCTCGATCATGAAGACGCTGCTCTCGGGCGCCGTCGCGTTGCTGTCGTCCTCGGCCTCGGCCTTCTGTGGCTTCTACGTCTCGGGCGGCGGCGCCGAGCTGTTCAACAACGCCACGCAGGTGGTGCTGATGCGCAACGGCACCCGCACCGTGCTGTCGATGCAGAACAACTACCAGGGCCCGCCTGAAGACTTCGCCATGGTGGTCCCCGTGCCGGTGGTGCTGCAAAAAGAGAACGTGAAGACGCTCAACAAGGCGATCTTCGACAAGGTGGACAAGCTCTCGGCGCCGCGCCTGGTCGAGTACTGGGAGCAAGACCCCTGCTACAGCGAGCCCGAGCGCAAGTACGAGCGCAAGCGGTTGTCGATGAAGTCGATGATGGCGCCCGAAGACGACGGCGCCTTCGCGCTGGGCCGCGACTACGGCGTCAAGATCGAGGCGAAGTTCGAGGTCGGCGAGTACGAGATCGTCATCCTCTCGGCGAAAGACGCCCTCGGCCTCGAGCGCTACCTCAAGGACAGCAAGTACAAGATCCCCTCGGGCGCGGAGCCGCTGTTCCGCCCGTACATTCAGCAGGGCATGAAGTTCTTCGTCGCGCGGGTGAACGCCGGGAAGGTCACCTTCGCCGATGGGCAGGCCCGGCTCTCGCCGCTGCGCTTTCACTACGACTCCGAGAAGTTCGAGCTCCCGGTGCGCCTGGGGCTCATCAACGCGAAGGACAAGCAGGACCTGATCGTGCACGTGCTCGCGCGCAACCAGCGCTACGAGGCCGCGAACTACGCGAACACCACCATCCCCACCAACCTCGACCTGGTGCCCAGCGCCAAGAACGAGTTCGGGCCCTTCTATGCGTCGCTCTTCGACAAGACGTTGGCCAGGCGCGCCAACACCGTCGTCACCGAGTACGCGTGGGACTCGAACACCTGCGATCCCTGCCCGATCCCCGCGCTCGACGAGGCCGATCTCACCGTGCTGGGCCTCGACGTGCTCGACAGCGCGAGCTTCGTCGCGCCCGAGATCGAGGTGAAGAACCTGGACAAGCTGGACGCGCAGGATCAGCAGCTGGTGACGCAGCACCTCGACGTGATTCAGCAGCGGGTTCGTCAACGCCACCGAGTCGCTCAGGGGGGCTGGGGCTTCGTGTTGACGCGCCTCCACGCGCGCTACGACAAGACGTCGCTGGGGGAGGATCTGGTCTTCAGGGCCGCGCCGCCCATCGCCGGAGGCCGGGAGTTCCTCACCAACGGCACCGCGCTCGAGCAGGGCTCGGTGCCGTCGGGCCGAAACCAGTTTCAGGGCCGCTACGCGATTCGCTACCCGTGGACGGGCCCGATCGCCTGCAAGAACCCGATCCGGGGGCGCTGGGGCGGCCCTCCGAATGGGGGCTCGGCGCCGCCGCTGGCAGCGCAAGACACGGCCTTCGCGCCTCGCGGGAAAGACCTGGGCGCCTTCGCCGAGAGCCCGGTGCCCGAATTGGGCGTGCGCGGAAAGAAGGAGCGGGCCGGGCAACCCCTCAACCTCGTGAAGCGGTGACGCCATGCTGAGCCTCCTCGTCGCCATGTTCGTCGCCGCCGAGCCGGTGCTCCCGGCCGATCGGTCGATCTGGGCGCCGGGTCAGCTGGTGCAGGATCGGCAGGGGCACGCCCCGTCAGCCAACCTCGATGACGCGAAGGTGTGTGGCAGCTGCCACACCGACATCGCGGCGCAGTGGAGAACGAGCGCGCACTCGCTCGCCTCGTTCAGCAACCCGCTGTACCGCGTCTCGGTCGAGCGCCTGCGCAGCGAGGTGGGCTTCGCGGCCAGCCGCATGTGCGCCGGGTGTCACGATCTGGCGTTGCTCACCGCCGGCGCGATGGACCAGCCGATCGCGCCCGACGACCCGCGCGCCCACGCCGGCGTCAGCTGCACCACCTGTCACAGCGCGACCCACGCCACCGTCGACGGGAACGGCAGCCTCACCTTGCGCTCCGATCAGGCGCTGCCCGAGGAGCTCGAAGACGCCACCGTGGACAACCACAAGCGCCGCGTCGCCAGCCCGGCCCTGCGCACCGCTGAGCTGTGCGGCAGCTGCCACCGCGCGTTCCTCAGCGCCGCGACCGGAAACCAGGCCGCCTTCTTCGGCATGGATGACTTCGGCGCCTGGCAGAAGTCGGCGTGGAACGGCTCGCGAGGTGAGCGCCCCGACGCCGTGAAGCCGCAGGACTGTCGCGGGTGCCACATGACGAAGGCGCCCGCGGTGCTGGGGGACGTGGCCGCGAAGAAGGGCCAGATCACCTCGCACCGCTTCCTGGGCTCGCACACCGCGCTGGCCGCCATGCGCGGCGACGCCGAGACGCTGCGCCGGGTGCGCGAGTTCCTCGAGGGCTCCGTCACCGTCGAGGTGGCCTCGGCGCGGGTCGGCGGCGGCCCCTGGCTCCCTGCGGCCTCGCTCGCCTCGCCGAAGGCCGGTGAGGCCTTCGAGGTCGACGTGGTCGTCTTCAACGAGCGCGTCGGGCACCGCTTCCCGGGCAGCGTGCTCGACAACCAGGGCACGCGCCTCGAGGTCGAGCTGCTCACGAAGGAGGGGCGACGGCTCGCGGCGTCAGACGAGCACGAGCTGCGCGCCGAGGTGGTGTCGCTCGAAGGCGAGCCCCTGCACGAGCGCCAGACGCACCACTTCGTCAGCGCCGTCTGGAACCACACGGTGCCGGCCCGCGATGCGCGCGCGGTGCGGGTGGGCTTCGAGGTGCCCGCCGGGCTGGGGCCGCGCGACCTTCCCCTCGCGGTGCGCGCGCGGATCACCCACCGGACCCGCTTGCCCGAGCTCCATGCCCGCGCCTGCGCCGAGGCCAGCACGCCGCGGGGCGAGGCGTTCTCCGCCGCCACCCGGGCGCTGCTCGGCCACCGCCTCGACGCCTGCGCAGACGCCCCCGCCACCACCATCGGCGAAACGCAGGTCGCGCTCACCGGCGCCGGGCGCGCGTCGTTCGACACCGCGTGGCGTCGCGGGCTGGCGTTGAGCGTCGCGTTGCAGGAGTACCTCGGAGAGGCCGAGCAGGCGTTCGGGTTCGCCGCGGCGGCCGCCACCACCGCTGAGGCGAAGGGGAGGGCGCTGTGGGGCCGGGCCTCGATCGCTGGCAAGCGGGGCCAGACAGACGAGGCCCTGAAGCTCCTGAGCGCTGCGCAGCGGGTGCTCGGCGATCACCCCTCGGTCTGGCGCGCGCGCGGAGACACCTTCGCCCAGGTGTGGCGCTGGGCCCTGGCCGCCGAGGCCTACCGCCGCGCGACGCAGCTGGCCCCCCAGGACGTCACGCTCTGGCAGGCGCTCGCGATGGCCGAGGCGAGCGTGGGCCGCTACGCCGAGGCCCTCGAGGCCGCCCAGGCGGGCATTCGCCTCGTCCCCCGAGACGCCGACTGTCTGCGCGTGCAGGCCCTCTCGTTGGCGCAGCTGGGGGCGCCCCCCGAGGTGCGGGAGCGATCGCTGGCCGTCGCGCTCGAGTGGCGCGTGCCCGACGAGGGCTCCTCGGCGAAGGGCAAGTGCAGCAAGCGCGTCGTGGGCTGCGCCGAGCGCAGAAACCCCGTGCCCCGGTACCAGGCCGTTCCGACAGGCCCCCTCGCCGCCGCGCCTTGAGTTTTCGAGGGGTTGTTGCGGGTGCGTTTGAGGTTGGCTGAACCCCCGTAGAAACCGTGGCTTGCTCGTTGTGCGTGTGCGAAGTGAAGGTCGCTTCGGGGGCTTGACCCCCGAGGGGCCCGGCGACATACAGCCCAGGTCTGACTTCTTCTTTCGCGGAGACGAACATGGCTCGAGACGTGGTGATTGTGGGCGCGGCGCGGACGGCAGTGGCGGCGTTTCAGGGAGCGCTGTCGACGATGAAGGCGCCGGAGCTCGGCGCGGTGGCCATCAAGGCGGCCCTCGAGCGCGCTGGCGTGAAGCCGGAGCTCGTCGAGCAGATCTTTATGGGCAACGTGCTCCAGGCCGGCGTCGGGCAGGCGCCTGCCCGCCAGGCGGGTCGGCTGGCCGGGCTGCCCGATGGCACCCCCGCGGTGACGATCAACAAGGTGTGCGGCTCGGGCCTGCAGGCGGTCGTCAACGCGTACCAGACGATCGCGCTGGGCGAGGCCGACGTGGTGGTGGCCGGTGGCATGGAGTCGATGACCAACGCCCCGTACCTCTCGCAGCACCTGCGCGGCGGCGCCCGCATGGGCACGGTCGAGTTCAAGGACTCGATGGTGTCTGACGGCCTCACCGACGCGTACGACAACGTGCACATGGGCGTGTGCGCCGAGGCCTGCGCCGACTCGATGAAGATCTCGCGCTCGGCGCAAGACGAGTTCGCGGTCGAGTCGACCAACCGCGCCGTCCGCTCGCAGAAAGAAGGGCTGTTCAAGGCCGAGATCGTCGGGGTGCCGGTGCCTCAGAAGAAGGGCGACCCGATCATGTTCCTCGAGGACGAGGGCCCGAAGGGCGCGAAGCCCGAGAAGATTCCCACGCTCAAGCCGGTGTTCAAGAAGGACGGCACGGTCACCGCGGCGAACGCTTCGTCGCTCAACGACGGCGCGGCGGCGCTGGTGCTGATGAGCGCCGAGAAGGCGAAGGCGCTGAACCTGCCCGTGCTGGCCCGCATCACCGGCCACGCGGCCGCGGCCCGCAAGCCGGTGGAGTTCACCATCGCCCCGGCCGACGCCATCAACAAGCTGCTCCAGCGCACCGGCAAGACGACGAGCGACGTCGACACCTGGGAGATCAACGAGGCCTTCGCGGTGGTGTCGCTGGCCAACAACCAGCTGCTCAAGCTCGACCCCTCGAAGGTCAACATCCGCGGCGGCGCGGTGGCGCTCGGCCACCCCATCGGGGCCTCGGGTGCGCGCGTGCTGGTGACGCTGCTGCACACCATGAAGGACCACAACTTCAAGCGCGGCGTGGCCTCGCTCTGCATCGGCGGCGGTGAAGGCATCGCGCTGATGGTCGAGCGCTGAGGTCGAACGTCGTCTCGAGGCCGCCTTTCCCCGCCGCGGGAGAGGCGGCTTCGTCGTGTGTGGCGCCTCGACACCTCGGCGCTGCTCGGGCAGACACGGCTCATGCGTGCGCTCTTTGTGGGTCTCGTGCTGGCGCTGGTGACGGGCTGCAAGCCTCCGCCCGACGCCCTCGTCACCCGCTGCGAGACCGTCTTCTTCGCGGCCAACGACGCCCGGTCCTGCACGGTGGCGGTCGAGCGGTTCGCTGACAAGCCCGCGCTGGCCGCGCTGCGCACCGAGTCGCGCAACTTCAAGGTGCACGTGAAGCTCTCGCTGACGCTGGCGGCCGGCGAGGTGCAGGCCAGCCTGAGGGGCGGCGAGGGCGTGGTGTGGACGTCGACGCTGACGCCTGGCGCGCCCGCCGCGGTCGAGGCCGACGTGGCGCTCAACCGCAACACCCAGAGCTTCACCCTCGAGCTGGCGCCGCTGCGTGGGGCACCCTCCGGTCTGACGGGCACCGTCGAGCACCACGCGATCTGACAGGCCGACGCTTTCCGCTGTTGTGATCGCCCGGCGCCTGCGGAAGAACGCGCACCATGAACAAGGTCGTCGCCTCGGCCGACGAGGCCGTCAAAGACATCCCCGACAACGTCACCCTCATGTCCGGAGGCTTCGGCCTCTGTGGCAACCCCGAGAACCTCATCACCGCCATCAACAAGAAGGGCGTGAAGGGGCTGACGATCATCGCCAACAACTGCGGCACCACCGATCTCGGGCTCGGCGTGCTCCTCAAGAACAAGCAGGTCAAGAAGATGGTCTCGTCCTACGTGGGCGAGAACAAGGAGTTCGAGCGGCAGTTCCTCTCGGGAGAGCTCGAGGTCGAGCTCAACCCGCAGGGCACCCTGGCCGAGCGCATTCGGGCCGGCGGCGCCGGCATCGGCGGCTTCTTCGTGCGCACCGGCGTCGGCACCGAGGTCGCGAAGGGCAAAGAGGTGCGCGTCATCGACGGCCACGAGTACGTGCTCGAGAAGCCGCTGAAGGCCGACTTCGCCATCGTGCGCGCGTGGAAGGCCGACGCCTGGGGCAACCTGGTCTTCCGCAAGACGGCCCGCAACTTCTCGCCGCTGATGTGCATGGCCGCGAAGGTCACCATCGTCGAGGCCGAGCACATCGTGCCCGTCGGAGACATCGAGCCCGATCAGGTGCACGTGCCGTCGATCTACGTCAACCGCGTCGTGCTGTCGCAGGGCCTCAACAAGTGGATCGAGCGGCGCACCGTTCGCTCCCGCGCCTGAAAGAGCCACCAATGCCTCTGACTCGTGAACAGATCGCCAGCCGTGTCGCGCGCGAACTCCGTGACGGCTTCTACGTCAACCTCGGCATCGGTCTGCCGACGCTGATCCCCAACTACATCCCCGCTGGCGTCGAGGTCGTGCTCCAGAGCGAGAACGGCATGCTCGGCACCGGCCCGTACCCGCTCGCGGGCGACGAAGACCCCGATCTCATCAACGCGGGCAAAGAGACCGTCACGGCGGTGAAGGGCGCGGCCTACTTCGACTCGGCCGCCAGCTTCGCGATGATCCGCGGCGGGCACATCGACCTGGCGGTGCTCGGGGCCATGGAGGTCTCGGAGTTCGGCGATCTCGCGAACTGGATGATCCCCGGCAAGATGGTCAAGGGCATGGGCGGGGCCATGGATCTCGCGGTCGGCGCCAAGCGCGTGATCGTCGCGATGGAGCACGCCACCAAAGAGGGCGCCCACAAGATCCTCAAGGAGTGCGCGCTGCCGCTGACCAGCAAGCGCTGCGTCAACGCCATCTGCACCGATCTCGCGTGGATCGACGTGACGCCCGAGGGCCTCGTGCTCAAGGAGCTGGCGCCCGGCGAGACGGTGGAGTCGGTGCAGAAGCTGACCGGCCCGACGCTCAAGGTCTCGAAGGACTGCAAGACGATGGAGCTCTGACGATTGGGCGCGCCCCGGCAGCTGTCGACCTTCGACGCCCTGCTGCTCGAGGTGCGCGAGGTGGCGAACGAGGCGCCCGCTGGCTTCGGCGCGGCCATGGCGCACTGCGCGCAGTCGATCGAGTGCTCCCTCGACGGCTACCCGAAGCCCGCGGCCTGGCCGGTGCGCGCGCTCATCGGGCCAATGGTGCTCAAGAAGTTCCTCAAGCAGGGCTTCATGCGGCACGACACCAACGCCCCCGTGCCAGGCGTGCCCCCGCCGGCAACGGCGCTCTCGGCGGCCGAGGGCGTCGCGAAGCTCGAGGCCGCCATCGCCCGCTTCAAGGCCCACCAGGGCGCGCTGGCCCCCCACTTCGCCTACGGGCCGGTCTCGAAGGCCGCCTACGAAGCCGTGCACGTCATGCACGCCGCCAATCACCTCGACGCGCTGCTCGTGTAAGGTCCCCCACACCATGCCCGACAAGGCCTCCAAACCGGCTGCTGACAAGTCCACCCGCAAGGCCGAGCGCCTTCAGCACGAGCTGCTGGTCGCCTATCGAACGGTGGACGGCTTCATCACCGACTGGGCCGTCAACATCAGCCGGGGCGGCATCTTCATCAACACCCGCAACCCGTTGCCCGCGGGGAGCGTGGTGAGGCTGATCATCTCGCTGCCCGACGCGGCGTTCCCCTTCGATCTCACGGGCCGCGTCATTCGCGCGCAGCCGCACGATCCCCAGGGCGAGCAGACCTCGGGCATGGGCATCGAGTTCATGGACGTCGACGACGAGAAGCGCGCGCGCCTCGAGCGCTTCGTCGATCGGCTCCGCGCCGAACTGCCCGAAGACGTGCCCGCGAAGAAGTGACGTTGCGGCGCCTCGAGCTCTCCATCGAGCGGTTGTCGAAGTCGGGTGACGGCGTGGCCGAGGTCGCGGGCCGCGCCGTCTTCGTTCCAGGCACGGTGCCGGGCGATCGCGTGCTCGCCGAGGTCTTCGAGCAGGGCAAGGCCATGCGGGGCGAGGTGCTCGAGGTGTTGAACCCGGGGCCGGGGCGGCGCTCGCCCATCTGCCCCCTCGCCGATCGCTGCGGCGGCTGCGACTGGATGCACCTGACGGAGGACGTGCAGCACGAGCACAAGCAGCAGATCGTGATCTCGGCGCTCGAGCACCTCGGCGGCGTCGCCCCCGACGCCTACGAGCTGTTGCCCTTCGTCTTCTCGCCCATGCCGTACAACTCGCGGCGGCGCGCGGTGCTGCACCCGGTGAAGGGCCGCCTGGGCTTCTTCGGCAAGCGCAGCCACACCCACGTCGAGGTCGATCTCTGCCCCGCGCTGACCCCGCCGCTCGAGTCTCTGCCCGGCGAGCTGGCCGACGCCCTCGGCACCGCCCTCAAGGACGTCGACGAGGTGCACCTGCTCGAGGTGGGCGGGCAGATCTCGTTCGCGGTGCTCGCCAAGGGCGCGCTCCGCCCGAAGCACCGCGAGGCGGCCCAGGCGTTGATCCGCGACGAGGTGGTCGCCGGCGTGGTGCTGGTGCCCGGGGCAGGGAAGGGCTCGCCCGAGCTCCACGGCGCCGCGGTGCTGGAGGAAGACGGGGTGCTCTACCGCCCCGACGCCTTCGCGCAGGCCAACGCCGACGTGAACCGGCCGCTGGTGGAGCACGCCGTGGCGCAGCTCCAGGCGGGCCCCGACGACGCGGTGCTCGAGCTCTACTCGGGCAACGGCAACTTCACCTTCCCGCTCGCCGCGAGCGCTGCGTCGGTGCTGGCGGTGGAGTCTTCGACCGTCTCGCTCGGCCTGGCGCAGCAGGGCGCGCGGAAGCTCGGCTTCACCAACATCCGCTTCGTGCAGGGCGACTGCGAGAAGTTCGCCAACGGCCTGGTGAAGGAGTCGAAGCGGTTTCAGCGGCTCCTGCTCGACCCCCCACGCACGGGCGCGCCGGGCGTCGGCGCGTGGGCCTCGCGCCTGCTGGTGTCGAGGGTCGTCTACGTGGCGTGCGACCCCGCGGCGCTGGCGCGCGACGCCGCCGAGTTGGTGGCCAACGGCTTCACGCCCACCACCGTTCGGCTCTTCGATCTCTTTCCGCAGACCCGGCACATCGAGGTCGTGATGGCCTTCTCTCGCGGTTCCTGAGGCAGGGAGGGCGCCGATGATGGAGGGCCGCGTCGTCGAGTTCGTCGAGGTGCTCCGCCAGAACGGCATGCGCGTCGCCGTCTCGGAGACGCGCGACGCCGTCGAAGCCATCGCCGAGCTCGGCCTGGAAGACCCCGAGCTGTTCCGGTCGGCGCTCGAGGCCTCGCTGTGCAAGCGGGTGGGCGACGTCGAGACCTTCAACCGCGCCTTCACGCTCTTCTTCACCGGCGCGGTGAAGATGCTGCAGGACCTCGATCAGTCGCTGGCCGATCGCATTCGTGAAGAGGGGCTGCTCGAGGGCGACGAGCTGAAGATGATCGTGTGGATGCTGGAGCAGCTGGCCGGGCAGATGTCGCCGCTGACGCAGGCCGCGATGAACGGCAACCGCGGGCAGCTGGCGAGCCTCTTCCGGCAGGCGACGCTGCAGCTGGACTTCGCGCGGGTGCAGAACGCGCTGCAGACGGGCTTCTACAGTCGCCGGCTCCTGTCGGGCGCCGGCTTCGACACCATGCGCAGCGAGGTGCAGGGCATCAACGCCGAGCTCGAGGCGCGCGGGGTGTCGGCCCGCGGGGTCGAGATCGTCGCCCGGCAGCTCTCGGCGGCCATGCGGCAGATCGAAGAGGCCGCGCGCGCCGAGGCGGGGCGGCAGATCGGCGCCCGGCTGCGCAAGGCCCAGGGCTCGGTGGCCGACAAGCCGCTGCACCTGTTGTCGCGGCAGGAGCTCGAGATCGCCCAGCGGGCCGTGCGCGCGCTGGCCGAGAAGCTCAAGTCGCGGCTCATTCGGCGGCAGCGCTCCCGCAAACGCGGGCAGCTCAACCCGCGCCGCACCCTGCGAAAGAACCTCTCGGCGGGCGGCGTGCCCATGGTGCCCCAGTTCCGGACCCGCCGGCCGGCGCGCCCCGACGTCGTGGTGCTCTGCGACGTCTCGGACTCGGTGCGTGTCACCTCGCGCATGATGATCCTCTTCACCTTCACGCTGCAGTCGCTGTTCGCGCGCGTGCGCAGCTTCATCTTCGTGTCGGAGCTGGGCGAGGTGACGAAGTACCTCAAGGACGCAAGGCCCGAAGACGCGATGGACGTCGCCACCCAGTCGGGGGTGATCTCCCTGGCCTCGAACTCGAACTACGGCAACGCCTTCGCCGAGTTCACCCGGGGCTACCTGGGGTCGGTCACCCGACGCACGACGGTGCTGATCATCGGAGACGGGCGCAACAACCACAACGCCGCCAACGCCTGGGCCCTCGAGGACCTCAAGCGCAAGGCGAAGCGGGTGGTGTGGATCTGCACCGAGCCGAAGCAGAACTGGGGGTTCGGCGACTCCGAGATGCTGACGTACGAGCGCGCCGTGTCCCAGGTGGTGACGGTGCAGACCTTGTCGGACCTCGAGCGCATCGCCCAGCAGCTCATCCCGACGTGATTGTTCGAGCGCGCGCCCGAAGCGGCCTACACTCGCGGGGTGTCTGACAATCGATCGAACGCGCGCAAGGCCGTAGGGCTGTTGGTGAAGCTGAAGTACTCGGGGGTCGACGAGTTCGCCGAGCGCTACGCGACCAACCTGAGCGACGGCGGCATGTTCATCAGGTCGCGCGAGCCCAAGCCCATCGGCACCGAGGTGAAGTTCCGCGTCGAGATCGCCAACGGCCAGCGGGTGCTCCAGGGCGCCGCGGTGGTGCGGTGGGTGCGCGGGCCCGACGACCCGGCAGGCGCGCCGGGCATGGGGGTGCAGTTCAGTGAGCTCGACGAGGCCAGCCGCGTGCTCGTCGAGCGCATGCTGGCCGCCGGCGCGGCCTCTCGCCCCCCAGCCGTGGCCCCCGCGCCGTCGAAGTCCGTCGCCCCAGGCCAGGCCGCCGCGTCAAAGCCCTCGCCCGTCGCAGCGCCGAGCGCCGCGGCGGTCGCGTCCAGGCGCTCACCGATCGCGTCACGCGTCGCTCCAGCGCCCAGCGTCGCCCCGGTGGCGCCCGGCGTCGGGCCGGCAGCGCCGAACGTCGCACCGGTCGTGCCGAGCGTCGCGCCGGCCGCGTCAAAGCCCTCGCCGGTCGCGCCGCCCATCGCGCCGGCCGCGTCAAAGCCCTCGCCGGTCGTGCCGAGCGTCGCGCCCGCCGCGTCAAGGCCCTCGCCGGTCGCGCCGCCCGTCGCCATGGCAGCGCCGAAGGGCGCGCCGCCGCCTCCGTCCTTCGAGCTCGAGCTCCCTGACACGTCGCCTGAGCCTCCGCCGTTCTCGTTCGACTCCGAGGTGCCGCTCGACGGCCAGCCGGTGCTTGAGCTCGAGGTCGAGCCGCCAGCCCCGTCGGACAACGAGATCGATCTCGACCTCGACGTGCTCCTGGCGTCGACGCCCCCGGCCCCTCCGCCAGACGAGGCGCTCGCGATGCAGTCGTCGGCCTCGATCGGCTTCGACATCGATCTCGAGCTGGGGCCGCCGCCTTCGCCTCCGGCGCCCCCGCCCGCCGCGGCCGCGCCACCGAGCGCAGAGGCCCTCGACGCCGCGCTCGCTGCGCTCCCGGCGCTTCGTCGTGAAGGGCCTCGTGCCCCGGCGCCCGCCGCGGCTCCCCAGACGCTCACCGCGCCGGCCGCCGCGCCGGCCCCCGTCGCGCCTCAGCGCAAGGGCCCCGTCTACCTCACCTCGACCGAGCCCATCGCGGACGACGGCCCGGTGATCGGCATCGATCTGGGCACCACCAACAGCGCCTGCGCCATCGTCGTGAAGGGGCGCCCGCAGATCCTCCGATCGAAGGACGGCTACAACACCATCCCCTCCATCGTCGCGCTGGGGAAGAGCGGGCGGCTCGAGGTCGGGCACCGCGCGAAGGGCCAGATGGTGCTCAACCCGAGGCAGTCGATCTTCGGGGCCAAGCGCCTGGTGGGCCGCGACTTCGAGAGCCCCACGGTGCGGCACGTTCGTGAGCGCTCCCACTTCGAGATCGTCGCCGACGACGACAACCGCGCGGCGGTGCGCCTGGGCGAGAACACCTTGACCCTCGAAGAGGTGCAGGGCCTCGTGCTCAAGGAGTGCCGGGAGATGGCAGAGCAGGCGCTCGGCACGAAGGTGTCGCGCGCGGTGGTGACCTGCCCGGCGTACTACTCGGAGCCGCAGCGCGAGGCGGTGCGACGCGCTGGCAGGCTGGCTGGCCTCAAGGTCGAGCGCGTCTTGAACGAGCCCACCGCCGCGGCGCTGGCCTTCGGCATGAACCGCGAGCTCGCCAAGACCGTGCTCGTCTACGATCTCGGCGGCGGCACCTTCGACGCGACGCTGCTGAAGATCGACAAGAACGTGTTCGAGGTGATGGCCACCGGCGGCGACGTCTTCCTGGGCGGCGTCGACTTCGACAACCAGTTGGTCGATCTGCTCCTCCAGCGCTTCCAGGCCCAGCACGGCCGCCCCTTCGCTGGCGATCAGGTGGCGCTGTCACGCATCGCCGAGGTCGCCGAGAAGGCGAAGGTGGCGCTCTCGGAGCAGCAGTCCTTCGACGTCCACCTGCCGATGCTCGAACTCGACGCGTCGGGTACGCCGAAAGATCTCAAGTGCACCGTCACGCGCGCAGAGGTCGAGGGCGTCTCGATGGCGCTGGTCGATCGCACCATCCAGGCGGTCCAAGACGTGCTCCTCGACGCGAAGCTGAAGGCCTCGCAGGTCGACGACATCATCCTCGTGGGTGGCATGAGCCGCATGCCGCTGGTGCGCGAGAAGCTCAAGGCCATCTTCAAGAAGCCGCCGCAGGCCTCGGTGAACGCCGACGAGGCGGTCGCGATCGGCGCGGCCCTGTACTCGGGCTCGGTGGACAAGGTGTCGAGCCTGGTGCTGATCGACGTGGTGCCGATGACGGTCGGCGTCGGCAAGCCTGGCGGCGGCTTTCATCGCCTCATCGAGCGCAACACGCCGCTGCCGGCGACGAAGTCGTTCGGGCTGTCGACCCACGAGGACAACCAGACCGAGCTCGAGGTGATGATCTTCCAGGGCGAAGACTCGAACGTGGCGGGCAACGAGTTCCTCGGGGCCATGCGCATCGAGGGGCTGCCGAAGGGGCCGAAGGGCTCGGTGCAGATCGCCATCACCATCAGCCTCGACGCGGAGTGCGTGCTCAAGGCCGAGGCGCGCGAGTTCCGCACCCGCAAGGTGGTGCAGGCGACGCTGGCGACCCGCTACACGAGCGACGAGGTGGCCAGGCGGCTCAACATCAGCGCCGACAAGCGCGCGGCGACCGATCAGAAGCGGTCAGACGAGCTGGGTGAACGCGCGGGCGGGTTCTGGAGCAAGCTCAAGCGCGTCTTCTCGCGCGGCTGACGCGTCACCACAGCACGCGTCGGAGCTCGGTCGCGCGATCGAGCTGCGCGGCCGTGGGCACCTCGACGCCCGAGGCGGCCCAGGCGTTTCGCTGGTCGACGACCCGAACCCCGTTGACGATCGCGATGACGCGGTTGGCGACGGCTGCGGTGATGGCGTAGCTCACGAACACCCACCGCTCGAGCGGGCCCCTGGCGTCGGAGAGCGCGAGCCACGCCATCTGCACGGCCACCAGGTCCATCGCGACGTGCAGCGCCATGGAGCTGCCGAAGGAGAGGCCCATCGACGCAGCGACGGGGTCGTTCGAGCCCAGGTAGAGCGTCGACACGAAGGGGATGACGGCCCCGAGGCCCACCGCCAGCGGCCCCGAGCGCGTCGTCAGCGCCTCGCCGCGTCGGCCCGTCAGCTCGTTCTCGACCGCGGCCGCGAGGAGATCGAGCTCGTTGAGCTCCGAGTGAAGGCTGGTCGCGTTCAGGGCGTTGTCCCGGGGCTCGACCGTCATCACTCCGTTGGGCGTCGTGATGAGCACGAGCTGGCCCGAGTCTGCGAGGTGGGCCTCCCACCCCAGACGGGTCGCCACCGCACGGGTCGCGTCGGCCAGCTGTGCGCGGGTGCCGGCGACGGGGCTGCTGGCGCGCACGGCGTGACAGCCCGCGACGGCCAGGGCGACGACACAACAGAGCACCCTCGAGTTCATGGCGCGCCCTCGACGGTCACCCGCCGGGTTCATTCACCGCCCTGGCTGCTCACCTCAGCGGGCGCGGCCGCAGCACCTGCGCCTCGCCGCGGGGGTCGAGCGTCGAGGGCACCTCGCCAACCATGTCGAACACCCCGCTCACCTCGGCAGGCGTTGCCGCAGCGCCAGGGCCCCGGCGCGGGAGTCACACGCCGAGGCCAGCCCGCCAGCGCGTCATCGATCACCGCCGGGCGCCTTCACGATCCCGGCGGCTCACCGCAGCAGGCGCTCCCGCAGCGCCTGGGCCTCGGCGCGGGAGTCGTACGTCGGCGGCCAGCTCGCCAGCGCGTCATCGATCAGCTCGACGGCGCGCGCGCGCTGCGTGGCGCCCAACGCCTTCGCCAGGAGGAGCGCCGCGTCGCCGCGCTCGATCGAGCTCGCGGCAGCCAGCGCGAGCGCCTGCTCGAGGTGCCCGCGCGCCGCGCTGAGGTTGCCCTCGAGCAGGCGGGTCGCTCCAAGGCCGGTGAGGTTGCGCGTCAGCTCGGGGCTGGCGGGGCCCAGGGCGGCCTTGCGGATCTCGAGGGCGCGGGTGTCGGACGCGATGGCTGCGTCGAGCGCGCCGGTTCTGCGCTGCGCCGTCGCGAGGTTGGTGAGCGTCACCGCGACCGTCAGCGCGCGAGGCCCAGCGGCGCGCTCCTTGATCGCCAGCGCCTTCCGCAGCGCCTCGAGGGCCTGCTGCGGCTTGTCCGCGTCGAGCAACACCGCGCCCAGGTTCGAGAGAGACTGCGCGACCTTCGGGCTCTCGGCGCCGTAGGCCTGTTCACGAATGCGCAAGGAGCGCTCGAGCGCCTCGATGGCCGCGGCGCTCTGCGTGCCCTCTGCGTGCAGGGCGTTGGCGAGGTTGTTCAGCGTGTCGGCGACGGCCGGGTGGAGCGGGGCGAGCACCTGCTCCTCGATCGCGAGCGCGCGCTTGAACTCGCCGATCGCCTCGGCGGAGCGCCCCATGCTGCGCAGGGTGATGCCGAGGTTGCCGTGGCTGCGGGCGGCGAGCGGCGACTCGGGCCCGAAGACGGCTTCGCGCAGTGAGAGGGCCCGCTGGTGGAGCGCCAGCGCCTCGTCGTGTCGCCCCTGGCGCGCGCGCAGCACCGCCTCGTTGTTCGCCAGCGAGGCCTCGAGCTCCCGCGGCGCGCCGAAGCGGTTGACGGCCACCCGCGCGTACCGGGCCCAGCGCTCGGCGTCCTGGAGATCGAGGTCGCTGGCGCCGGCGAAGCCCACGCGGTCGACCCAGGCGCGCGCGGCGAGCTCGTCGGACTGGTGCTGCTGCGCCAGGAGGATCGCGTCTTCGGCGAGCTGGTCGGCCCGCGTGAAGTCGAGCTCGGCCGCAGAGAGCCGCGCGCTCAGCCACGTCGCCTCGGCCAGCGCGTCGGCGGCGTCCTGCTTCGAGGCCTGCCGCGTCACCTGGGCGATCCGCTCGCGCGCCTCGCGCAGCTTGCCCGCGTCGATGAGCGCGCGCACGCCGGCCAGGCCCTTGCGGAGCTCGTCGCCCTCGTCGGTCGCCACCACGGGCGCGGCGTGATCGCACGCGGTCAAGGTCGGGAGCGCGGCGGTGAGCGACACGGCGCGCTCGACGATCTCGTCATCGGCCCTGCGCAGGAGCTGGGCGGTCGCGTCGAAGTCGGCCAGCCGCCTGCTCAGGCAGACGATCGACTGCCCCAGGCGCTCGTCGGCGCGCCCGTCAGAGGCCTCGCAGGCCGCCTTGCGCCGCTCGACCCACCGCCGGCCCCACGCGTCCATCAGGCGCTCGGTCTCGGCCCAGCCCGCCATCGCCCAGGGTTGGCTCGAGCGCTTGAAGGCCGCGCGCGCCTCGTGTTTCGCCTTCTCGTCCCACACGCCGGTCAGCCGCGTCGACACCCCGGCGCACCGCTGCGCCTCGCGCCGTGAGAGCACCACCACCAGCACCAGGGCGAAGGTGGCCAGGCTCGCCACGCCGATCGTCGCCAGCCGTCTGGTGCGCGACGAGCGCCGCCGGCCCAGCTGGAGCAGCAGCGCGCGCAGCGTCTGGAAGCGCTCGTCGGGGTTGGTGCGCAGGGCCTTCTGCAGCAGCTGGAAGATGCGCCGGGGCACCGCCGTCTTGCGGGGCGGCGCGCGGACCCGGCCGAGCTGGATCTCGGCGGCCACGGCGGGCGCGGTCTCTCCCTCGAAGGGGCGGTACCCGTAGAGCGCCTCGTAGAGCGCGATCGCGAAGCTGAACTCGTCGCTGCGCGGGTCGGTCTGCTGCCCGTACATCGCCTCGGGCGACATGTAGGCGGGCGTGCCGAGCATGATGCCGGGCAGGGTGATGCGCCGCCGCATCGAGCCGGTGGGCGTGTCGGTGAGCGGCGCCGTCGCCTTCTCGGGTTGGTTCTCGTGGGCGTGCGCGAGCCCGAAGTCCATCACGCGCGCCCGGCCGGTCTTGCTGATCACCACGTTGTCGGGCTTGAAGTCGCGGTGGGTGACGCCCGAGTCGTGGGCCGCCGCCAGCCCTTCTCCGGCCTCGAGGAACACGCCGAGGATCTCACGCCAGCTCCGCGGCTTCTCGGCCAGCCACTTCGTCAGGGTCTGCCCCTCGACGAACTCCATCGCGACGTAGACCTGCCCGTCCACCATGCCGACGTCATGCACGGTCACGACGTTGGGGTGGCTCATGCGCGCGAGCGCCTGGGCCTCACGCATCAGCCGCAGCCGCAGCTCGTCGGCGATGCCGCTGGCCTGGTGCTCGGCCTTGAGCAGCTTGAGCGCCACCTTGCGGTCGAGCACCGGATCCCACGCGGCGTAGACGTCGCCCATGCCGCCCTGGCCGAGACGATTGAGCACCACGTACCGGTCGATGGGCTCACCCTTTTCGAGCTGCGGGGCGGCCGCCGGCGCCGGGTTCGAGTGCTCGCCAGAGTGGTGGGTCGCCTCGAGCGCCGGGTCGGTCGCCGGGCCGCGCGCCGGCGGCAGCGTGTCGCCGAAGAGCGGGTCGTCCTTGGGGTGTGAGTCGGCCACACGCGCTCGCGAGAACAGGCCAGCGACCGGGCTCGCTGGAGGCCCTCCTTCAACCATGAAGGCACCACGGCTACCACCGATGTTCCGCGCTAGGCTTTGGGCCGCCATGTCAGACGTGAAGACCCTCCGCCTCGTCTCTGCCCAGCTGACCCAGCCCACGCTCGACGCGTTCCTGGTCTACGAGCGCACCGTGATCGGCGCCCTCGCCAGCACGTGGGAGCCGCCAGAGACGAGCTGGGCCGGGCGCTTCGCCTTCGCGCACGCGAAGGGGCTCGCCGAGAGCGGGCTCGACCCGTTGACGCAGCAGCGCATCAAGGTGCCGGTCTCGGAGTTCTGCGGCAAGCGCTCGGCCTGGCTCACCGTGAAGCAGCGGGTGGCCGACGCCGAGGCCGCGCTGCACCAGGCCCGGGCCCACCAGCAGCCCGAGCCCGAGAAGGAGCGCGCGCTCCTGGCCCGCGCCTCTGGCGAGCTGGCCCGCCTGGGCGACTTCTCGGGCTTCATTCGGCGCTACGGGCAGCAGGCCTTCGAGCTCCTCACCGAGCGCGAGCTCGAGCTGGTCACCTTGCACCGCCAGCTCAGCCGCCTCGAGGGCCCCGGCGGCCACCTGCACCGCAGCTGAGGCTTTTTGGAGTCATTGTCAGAGGTTGACACGCCGGGCGAGGGGCGCGAGAAGCCCGGCCGACATGACGACCAAGAAAGAGCTCAAAGAACTGCGGGCGCCTGACGAGTTGCAGAAGCTCGGGCAGCAGGCCGTGCCCTTCCTCGAGCAGCACGGGCGCAACATCGTGCTGGGCGTGATCGCCTTCGTCGGCATCGGCGGCGGCATCGCGCTGGTCGGCCACGTGCGCAAGCGCAGCAACGAGGCGTCGATGTACCAGTACGGCGCCGCGCTGAAGGTGCTCGACCGCGAGGTGAACGCCAACGCCGCCGCGCCCACCAAGCCCGACGAAGAGGCGCCCTTCAAGTCCGAGAAGGAGAAGGACGAGGCGATCATCGCGAAGCTCACCGCCTTCCGCGCGGACTACAAGAGCAACCAGACGGCGACCGCCGCCGCGCTGCCCCTCGCCCAGGCGCTGCTGCGGCAGGGCAAGGCCGACGATGCGCTCAAGCTCTCGGAGGAGTTCCTCAAGGAGGCCGACCAGAACGACGTGCTGCGGCCCATCGCGTTCGAGACCCGCGGCTACGCGCTCGAGGCGCTGGGCAAGACCGACGAGGCCGCCGCCGCCTTCGAGAAGCTCTCGCAAGAGAACAAGTCCGACTTCATGAAGGGCATGGGCCTGTACCACTCGGCGCGCATGCTCGAGAAGAAGAGCGATCTGAACGGCGCCATGAAGCGCTACAGCGAGGTCACCGCCTCGGCGGCTGACTCGTCGGCGGCCCGGCTGGCGAAGGAGCGCATCGCGCTGCTCGCCGCCAAGGGGGTCGCCGTGCCGGCTGCCGCTGCTGCGCCCGCCGCGGCCGTTGACGCGGGCAAGTGACGATGCCGCTGCGCGCGCTCGGGGTGCTGGCGCTGGTGGTCGGCGCCGCCGGCTGCAAGGCGATACCGCTCTCGAACGATCCCACCATGCCGGTGCAGGTGGCGCAGGTCAGCCCACCCGCCCTCTGGCAGGTGGAGTGGCATCGCCCGTTGGTGAAGGGCGAGCTGCTCGAGTACCAGCCGCGCGAGACGGCGAAGCCCGCCATCGACCCCGACACCGAGCGCATCATCGTCACCACCCGCGACGGCGCCATCAGGTGCCTCTCGCCGGTGGACGGCAGCCTGCTGTGGGAGAAGAAGACCCTGGGCCGCTTCTTCTCGGGCGCCGGCGTCTTTCAGGGCGTCGCGTACGTGCCGGGCGGCGACGGCTCGCTGTACGCGATTCGCGTGCTCTCGGGCGAGCTGGTGTGGGAGTTCAAGTCGAACGAGGAGCTCATCACCACGCCAGTGCTGGCCGACGGGCGCGTGCTGGTGATGTCGTCGCAAGACACCCTGTTCGCCGTGGACGCGACCGAGGGCAAGTGGGTGTGGCAGTACAAGCGCGACATGCCGCAGGGGTTCTCGGTGCGGGGCGCGTCGGCGCCGGTCGTCCACGAGGGCCTCGCCTACGCGGGCTTCGCCGACGGCTTCCTCGCGGCGGTGGGCCTCGACGACGGCGTGGCCCGCTGGGAGCGCAAGCTGACGATCTCGGGTGGCCAGCAGTTCAAGGACGTCGACTCCACGCCGGTGCTCGACGAAGACGGCCACCTCTACGCCGCCAGCTACAAGGACGGGGTGTACGGCCTCGACGCCAAGACGGGCGACATCCTCTGGGCGTCGGCGCGCGCCGGCGTGACCTCGCTGCTGCTGCGCGGCGCGGTGCTGTTCGCCACCGGCGACGGCACCCTGACGGCCCTCGACAGCCGCGGCGGCAAGGCGCTGTGGAGCCTCGACCTCTCGGATCGCACCTCGAAGGGCAAGCTGAACAACGCCGGCCGCCCGCCGGTGATGACGCGCGGCTACCTCGTGGTGCCCACCTCGACGGCGCTGGCCTTCGTCGACCCGACGGTGGGGAAGGTGCGCGCGGCGTGGAACCCGGGCCGCGGCGTCACCGCCACGCCCACCCGCTTCGTCTCGGCGCGTGACGGCAACCGCCTGTACGTGTTGACCAACCTGGGCACGCTGTTCGCCCTGCAGATGATCGGGAGCGGTGGATGAAGCGCGTTCGGGTGGTCGCCGGCCTCATCGCCGACCCGACCGATCCGCGCCGCTTCCTCGTTCAGCAGCGCTTGCCCGGGGCCAGCCGCGCCAACCTCTGGGAGTTCCCCGGCGGGAAGATCGAGCCCGGTGAGTCCGAGGCGCAGGCGCTGGCGCGGGAGTGCCGCGAAGAGCTCGACGTCGGCCTCGCGGTGGGGCGCAAGCTGTGGAGCACGGTGCACGCCTACGCCGATCTCACCGTCGAGCTCGAGCTCTTCGCCGCCGAGATCACCCAGGGGCAGCCGAGGCCGCTGGGGGCCCAGGCGCTGCGCTTCGCCGACGTCGCCGAGATGAAGCAGCTGCCGTTCTGTGAGGCCGACCTGCCGCTGCTCGACGCCCTGGCGACGGGTGACGTGCCGACGCGATGAGCGGGTTCCTCGAGCGCACCTTTCAGCTCTCGAAGGGCGTCGGCCCCTACCGGGAGCGCGATCTCTGGGCGCGCGGGTACGAGACCTGGGCGCAGCTCGAGGCCGCCGCCGCGCGGGGCGTGGTGATGTCGAAGGCCATCGACGAGGGCACGCTGGCGAAGATCGCCGAGGCGCGCGACGCCCTGGCCAGGCGCGATCTGGCGGCGCTCGCGGCGCTGGTGTCACCGCGCGAGCACTGGCGGCTGTACCCGCACTTCGTCGAGCAGGCCGCCTTCTTCGACATCGAGGCCGACGGCGACAACGTGCCCACCGTCGTGGGCGTGATGGATCGGCAGGGCGTGGCGACCTTCCGCCGCGGGCGCTCGATGGAGGCCCTGCCGGCGCGCCTGGCGCAGAGCCCCATCTGGGTGACCTTCAACGGCGCGGTGTTCGACGTGCCGGTGCTCGAGAAGGCCTTCGAGGCGACCGGCTTCCCCCGGCCGCTGGTGCACATCGATCTGCGCTTCCTGGTGCGGCGCACCGGCCTCAAGGGCGGGCTCAAGGGCATCGAAGAGGCGCTCAGCCTGCACCGGCCGCCGCACCTCAAGGGCGTCAACGGCTTCGACGCGATTCGCCTGTGGCGGGAGTGGAGCGAGCGGGGCGATCTGACGGCCCTGCGAATTCTCATCGAGTACAACCTCTACGACGCGGTCAACCTGCGCTCGGTGCTCGAGTGGTGCCAGTGGCGCATGGCGGAGCAGTTCGCGTGGCAGCTCGAGCGGCAGCCCATCTTCGGGCGCGGCGACGTGCTCTACGACGTCACTCGGTTGGTGATGAGCGCGGGCTGACTACTTGCGCCGCTTCTTCTTCTTCGGGGCGCCCGGCTCGGGCTGCACGTCGCCTGAGACGCGGAACGGCACCCGCAGCTCGTCGTACTGGCGCCCGAGCGCGTCGGAGAAGGTGTCTTTCGTCTCGGAGTCCACCAGCAGCGCGTAGCGGCGCCCCGGCTTCAGCGGCTGCACGAAGACCATGCGGTAGGTGTAGCCGCCGTCTTCGGTGAAGGCCTCGTCGTCGCTGGGCACCACCGCGTCGTTCCAGTCCATGACGCGAAAGCGCACGTCGTCGAGCGCGGCGGGGAAGGTGAACGTCATCGCGCGCAGCGGGTCGACCGTGGCGCCGGCGTCGAGCCCGGTGAAGGCCCCCCCGTCGGCCGGCTCGCACGCGATGGTCAGCTGCGGCGCCCCCAGCGGGGCCCCGGCGTCGGCGCCACCGTCGAGGCCGGCGTCGAGCTCGAGCACGGCGGCGTCGAGCGCCTCGGTCGCTGGCTGGGGTGGGCACGCCGTCACCAGGCCCGCCGCCAGCCACGCGAGGCGACCCCTCACGGCTGCACCGGCTTGGCCCGGGCCAGGCGCTTGCGTGTCTTCTCGTCGTCTCGCAGATCGTCGGCGAGATCGTCGAGGCCGATGGTGAGCGCCACCCGCACCAGCTCGTCGAAGGACGCCGGGCGACCATCGAACGCCGGGAGGCTGCTCTGCGCCAGCGCGCGCGCCAGCGAGCGCGACACCACCAACACCGCCGGGCGCAGGTTCCTGATGGCGCAGGCCGGGAGCGCCGTCACGGGGAAGCTCCAGGGCGTGGCGCGCCCGACGGCGGCCTGGAGCACCCACGCGGCCTCGACGCCGTACCGCGTGGCCAGCCGCGCGGCCTTCGTCAGCAGGACCGAGGGGAGCTGCACCTCGCGGGGCTCGCCGAGCTCGAGCGCGCGGTTCATCACCGCGTCTTCGTTCGCCCGACGGGAAGGGACGAGCGGTCGGCGCCGCTCGATCAACAGCGGCTGCTCGCGGTGGGCGCCTTCGACCAGCCGGAGGCGGTGGGGCCTGAGCCGCGGGGCGGGCTCGACGGCCGACCTGCCGACCTCGCGCCACGTCGGCGCGGCCAGCGCGAGCGTCGGCCCCCCGCCCAGGCCGATCAGGTCGCGCGCGGGCCGAAGGGGCAGCTCTGCCATCAGGCGCCAGTACGGCCAGTCGAAGGGCTCGAGCGCCGCGGTCTGCTGGCCGAGCCGCTTGCCGAGCGTCGCGCGCTGCCTCGCGGTGAGCGACTCCCGCGACTCGTCGCGCCAGCGCTCCTGGCCCGTGGAGGAGTAGGCCGTCACCGCCATCCACCGGTCGAGCCCTGCCATCGACGACATCGACCAGGTGGGCTGCCCGAGGGCGCGGGCCAGGGCGGCGGCGACCCCATCGAGCAACCCGATGGCCGCCGCGCGGGGCTGCACCACCAGGGCGGTCAGCCCGACCGCGCTCTCGAACTGCACCACCTCGACGGGCGCCCTGACCGAGAGCCGCTCCGAGACGGCGCTCGCGACGACCTCGCGCGCCACGCCAGTTCCACAGATGAAGACGGCCGCGCCGTGGCTCATCGACATGCCCGCGGTTCTACGCTCGGCGGCGGGGCGAAGGTGAGCGTCTTTTTCAGCAGCCGCAGGTGAGATCGTCGTCGGTCGGCGTGAGGCACTGCAGGCGGCAGGCCTGCGTCGGCGTGAAGGTGACCCGGCGGGTCGACGAGCAGTCGCGCTCGGGCAGGTGGGCGTACTGCTCCGGGCAGCCCACGTCGATCGCCTGCCAGACCTGCTTGAGCTCGAGGAAGCGCACGCCACCGTCGGCGCCGAGCTCGGTCCACCGGTAGCGCAGCCGGCCGCACCGGCGGGTCGGTTCGCCCCCCAGCACCAGCTCGACGTCGGTGCCCTGCACGAAGTCGGTCCGCGAGCCGGCGATGAGGGTGCCCGCGTCCTCCCGGGGAGGCCCCCAGAAGGCCGCCAGCGAGGACGTCACCACGAGGCGGCCGTTGGCCTGCGCGCCCACGAAGAGGGCGCCGGTGGGCCCGACGAAGCGGGCAGGGCGGCAGTCGTCGTCGGTCGTCTCGAAGCGCATGGGCCCCAGCTGGCCGGCGGCGTCTTCCGAGATGGGGGCCTCGCAGGCGACCAGCGCGACCACCACCAGCGCTGACCAGCGTGCGTTCACGTGTCGAACCCCTGAAAAGTTTGAAGGGAACCGATCTTTCGACCGGTTCCCTTCAGTGCCCAGGAGAGGACTCGAACCTCCACGCCGTTGCCGGCACTAGACCCTGAATCTAGCGCGTCTACCAATTCCGCCACCTGGGCGAGGCGCGGGGCTTCTACGGTCACAGCCCCGGTGTGTCAACGACCACGATGCTGACGGCTACCTTCTGTGCGCCCTGACGGCTCAGGTGAACCTGGCGGGAGGCCACTTGCCCTCGGCCTCGAGCGCCTTGCGGGCGTCGGGGTTCTCGTCCATCCAGGCCTTGAGGGACTCCTCGGTGATCCACACCTCGACGTCTTCGGCGCCCAGCCTGGCCTGACAGCCCAGGCGGGAGATGGCGCGGACGTCGAAGGCGAGGTCGAGGCGGTCCATCTCGAGGTCGTCCTGCTCCGAGAGCGAGTCGAGGCCCTTGCGAACGAAGAGGTGGCAGGTGGAGCAGGCGCAGACGCCGCCGCACGAGTGGCCGACCTGCGCGTGCCCGAGCTCGGCGGCCTCGAGGAGCGAGGTGCCCTCGGGGGCCTCGACGGTCAGATCCTGCAGGGGGCTGAGGAAGTGGACTTTGGGCATGGCCGCTAGAACGATTCGATGGTGTGGCCGACCGCGGCCTTCGAGATGGCGCGGTTCATGATTCGCTCGACGAAGGGCCTGGCCTGCTCGTCGAGCTCGTGAATGGCGTTCTTGAGGGAGGCGTGATCGGTGGTGGACTGCGCGAGCGCCTCGAGGGCCTCGACGCCCAGCTCGAAGCGCTTGCGCTCCTCGGGGTCGAGCAGGTCGCCGTTCTCGCGCAGCTGCTTGCGGGCGTCGGCCAGCACCCGGGTCGCCTCGACCTGCTGCTCGGCGAGCTGGCGGCGCTGCATGTCGTCTTCGCCGTGCTCGATGGAGTCGAGCAGCATCTGCTCCACCTCTTCGTCGGTGAGGCCGTGGGTCGGCTTGACGGTGATGGCCTGCTCGACGCCGGTAGTCTGCTCCTTCGCCTTCACCGAGAGGATGCCGTCGGCGTCGATCGAGAACGTCACCTGCACCCGGCCCATGCCGGCGGGCATCGACGGAATACCCGAGAGGCGGAAGCGGGCCAGCGAGCGGCTGTCCTGCACCAGCTCGCGCTCGCCCTGCACCACGTGGATGTCCATGCCGGTCTGGCCGTCCTGGAAGGTGGTGAAGACCTGGCCCTGCGCGGTGGGAATGGCGCTGTTGCGGTGGATCAGCTTCTCGACGACGCCGCCCATGGTCTCGAGGCCCAGCGAGAGGGGAATGACGTCGAGCAGCAGCACCTCGTCCTGGCGGTCGGCGTTGGTCAGCAGATCGGCCTGAATCGCCGCGCCCAGGGCCACCACCTGATCGGGGTCGATGTCGGCGAGGGGCGGCTTGCCGAAGAGCGCCTCGACGTAGCTGCGCACGGCGGGCACGCGGGTCGAACCGCCCACCAGCACCACGCCCTTGATGTCGGCGGGGGTGAGCCCGGCGTCCTTGAGGGCCCGGCGCACGGCCACGCCCGTCTTCTGGAGGAGCGGGGCGATCCACCCGTCGAAGTCGGCGCGGGTGAACGAGAAGACGCGCCCGTCGAGCGTGAGGGAGCTCTCAGGGAGCTCGGTGAGGCGCTCCTTGGCGGCGCGGCCGGCCTGCAGGAGCTGGGCGATCTGCGTGTTCGAGGGCTCGGTGATGCCGAAGGCCTCGAGGGCGCGCTGCACGATGGCGCGGTCGAAGTCGTCGCCGCCGAGCGCCGAGTCGCCGCCCACCGACTTCACCTGGAACACGCCGTCCACCAGCTCGAGGATCGAGATGTCGAAGGTGCCGCCGCCGAGATCGTACACGGCGAAGGTGCCCTGGGCGTTCTTGTCGAGCCCGTAGGCCAGCGCCGCCGCGGTGGGCTCGTTGAGCAGCCGGAGCACCTCGAGCCCCGCCAGCCGCCCCGCGTCCTTGGTCGCCTGGCGCTGCCCATCGTCGAAGTACGCCGGCACGGTGATGACGGCCTGCTCCACCTTGCCGGCGAAGGCCGACTCGGCGCGCCGCTTGAGGGTGCGGAGGATCTCTCCGCTGACCTCGATGGGGGTGACGGGCTGCCCGCCGGCGACCTGGAAGCGCACCACGCCCTGGCCCTCGACGAACTGGTACGCGCCCAGCTTCTTCGTCTCGAGATCGCCCAGGGACTTGCCCATGAAGCGCTTGACCGACTTGATGGTGTCGGTCGGCGCGGTGGCGAGCAGCTCGACCGCGCGCTTGCCCACCAGCACGCCGCCGTTCTGGGCGTAGTGCACCACCGACGGCAGGAGCCGCTCGTCGCCTTCGTCCGCGGCCAGCGAGGTGGGCTTGCCGTTGATGACGGCCGCGACGAGCGAGTTGGTGGTGCCCAGATCGATGCCGACGGCGTGCCCCTTCGGCTTGAGGGGATCGTGGATCTGCAAGAAGCCCTTCACGACAACGCCTCCTCTTCGAGCGCCTCGACCTCTTCGATGAACCGGCTCAGGTACCGCACGCGGCCCAGCTGGTGGGTCGCCTCGGGCACGTCGTCGCGCTCGAGCGCCACCTTCGCGCGCTCCAGCGCCGCCGACTTCTCGCGCTCGATCTCGTCGGCCATGGCGCGGGCCTGCTCGACGTCGCGCGCGTGCTTGAGGCCCTCGAGCCGCTCGCGTCGCTCCATCACCTCTTCGAGGAAGCTCAGCGGCATCTTCACCTGCGCGGCGCTCGCCTCGCTGTCGAGATCGACGCCCTTGAGCTTGAGCACGTAGAAGGCGCGCTTCACCGGGTCGCGCAGCACCTTGAAGGCGTCGTTGAGCGCGGTCGTCTTCTCGAGCGCCGCCAGGCGGGTGCGCGCGTCGGCCTGGGCGAACCGGTCTGGGTGGAACTCGAGCGAGAGCGCTCGCAGCTGCTGCTCCAGCGCCTTGACGTCCAGCTCGAGGGCGGGCGTGAGGCCGAACACGTCGAAGTGGGTCATGGCGTCACACCGAGAACGAGTCGCCGCACCCGCAGGCCGACTTCTCGTTCGGGTTTCGCAGCTTGAAGCCCGAGGCCATGATCGTCTCTTCGAAGATGAGCTCGGTGCCCATCAGGTAGAGGTAGCTCTTGGGGTCGATGAAGACGCGAACGCCGTCGCGCTCGAAGGTCTTGTCGCGGGGCCTGGCCTCTTCGGCCCACTCCATGTGGTACGCGAGGCCCGAGCAGCCGCCGCCCTTCACCGCGATGCGCAGGCCGGCGTTGGGGGTGTTTCGCTCGGCGAGCAGCTTCTTCAGCCGCCCCACGGCGCTGTCGTCGATGCCGATGCCTTTGCCCGTCGGCTTGCCGGTGGGCAGCGCGTTGGGGTTGGGCGCGATGAAGGTGGCGCTGGCTTCGGCGGTCATGAGGGCCCCGGTTACGGCTGGGTGGTCGGCTGCTTCACGGCAGAGGCGTCGCCCGACTGCCGGCGCGCGCGCTTCTCCTGGAAGTCCTTGATGGCGGCCTTGATGGCGTCTTCGGCCAGCACGGAGCAGTGGATCTTCACCGGCGGCAGGGACAGCTCCTGGGCGATGTCCTTGTTGGTGATGGTCACCGCGTCTTCGATCGACTTGCCCTTCACCCACTCGGTGACGAGCGACGACGACGCGATGGCCGAGCCGCAGCCGAAGGTCTTGAACTTCGCGTCCTGGATCATGCCGTCGTCCGAGATCTTCAGCTGCAGGCGCATCACGTCGCCGCAGGCCGGAGCGCCGACCAGGCCGGTGCCCACGTTGGGGTCTTCTTTGTCGAGGGTGCCGACGTTGTGCGGGTTCTCGTAGTGCTCGATGACTTTGTCGCTGTAGGCCATGGGTGCCTCCTTGAAAGACTTGAGGTGCTGCGAAGACTCAGTGCGCCGTCCACTCGATCGACTTCAGGTCGATGCCCTCTTTGGCCATCTCGTAGAGCGGCGACATGTCCCTCAGCTTCTTGACGGCGGCGATCACGATCTCGATGACGTAGTCGACCTCTTCCTGGGTCGAGAAGCGGCCGAGCCCGAAGCGGATCGAGGAGTGCGCCATGTCCTCGTCCACGCCGAGGGCGCGCAGCACGTAGCTGGGCTCGAGCGACGCCGAGGTGCAGGCCGAGCCGGAGCTGACCGCCACGTCTTTGATGGCCATCATCATGGCCTCGCCCTCGACGTAGGCGAACGAGACGTTGAGGTTGCCGGGCAGGCGGTGCTCCCAGGAGCCGTTCACGGTGAGCAGGTCGAGCTTCTTCTGCAGGCCCGCCCACAGGCGATCGCGGAGCGCGCCGACACGCTGGGCCTCGGCGGCCAGCTCGTCCTTCGCGATCTCGGCCGCAGCGCCGAAGCCGACGATGCCCGCGACGTTGAGGGTGCCCGAGCGCATGCCGCGCTCGTGCCCGCCGCCGTCGATGATGGGGGCGATGCGCACGCGGGGCTTGCGGCGCACGTAGAGGGCGCCGACGCCCTTGGGGCCGTACATCTTGTGCGCGGTGAGCGACACCAGGTCGGCCTTCACCTGCTCCACGTCGAAGGGCAGCTTGCCGACGCCCTGCACCGCGTCGGTGTGAAAGAGCACGCCCTTCTCACGACAGATGGCGCCGATCTCGGCGAGGGGCTGCACCACGCCGATCTCGTTGTTGGCGAACATCACGCTCACGAGGATGGTCTGGTCGGTGATGGCCGAGCGCAGCTCGTCGAGATCGATCAGGCCGTCCTTCTTCGGCGACAGGTAGGTCACCCGCGCGCCGACCCGCACCTTGTCGATCCACCGCTTGAGGAGCGCGTCGTTCTCGAGGTCGTGCTTGATCTCGAGCGTCGCGAGCTCGTCGAGCGTCACGTCGCGGCCGGTCAGCTCCATCAACCGCTGGAGCTTGAGCTCCTCGATGCGGTCCATGCGCTGGCGCTCGAGCCGCTTGCAGGTGTCGAGCACCGCCTTGTGCTCGGTCGAGAGGGTGATGATGTGGTCGCCCTTGTCCTTGTAGAACTCGGCCGCGCCCTTGATGGCGAGGTTGTTCGACTCGGTCGCGCCCGAGGTGAAGACGATCTCTTTGTCCGAGGCGCCGATCAGCTTGCCGACCTGCTTGCGGGCCTTCTCGACCGCCGCTTCGGCCTTCCACCCGAAGGCGTGGTTGCGCGACGCGGCGTTGCCGAAGTCCTCGACGAAGTAGGGCTTCATCGCCTCGAGGACCCGCGGGTCCATGGGCGTCGTCGAGTGGTAATCCATGAAGATCGGCAGCTTCATTTCGGCCTCGTTGCTCAATGTGGACCAATCAGGTCCAGAATCAGTGATTTGTCAGTAACCTCTGCGATGTGGACTCGTCAAGTCCACGATGTCGGTGCGGGCGGGGCCCAGGGAGCTGAGGGGCGGAGCTCCGGCTCCAGGAGGCCGGGTGGAGGGCGTGGTGGCGCCGCGCCCCGAATTGGCGCGCTCGGCCTCGCCGGAATGAGGCGCGTCGCAGCTCGAGGTGAGGAAGCGCGCGCGGTTTGCCCCGGGCACGGCCGTCGCTCTGGAGCCGCGAGCCTTCCCACCTCGCTCTGGAGCGCCCATGTCCCGCCCACCCCCGAAGGACGTCCACCTCGCCGTCTCGAGTGAAGTCGAGCCCACCCGCTACGCCCAGGGCTGGCGCCGCGGAAAGCCTGAAGAAGACCCCGACAAGGTGAAGCCGTGGGGGGTGATCTCGGCCCGCCCCAGCGAGTTCCTCATTCGCATGCGCGGCGGGAGCGTGGTCACCAGCGGGCAGGGAGCGACCGTCTTCAAGTGGCCGTGGGACTCGGTGGCCATCGTGCCCACCACGGTGCAGCGGCTGCAGTTCACCGCCGATCAGATCACCCAGGAGAAGGTGGGCGTGAAGGTCACCGGCATCGTGGTGTACCGAATCGCCGAGCCGCTGATCGCCTTTCGCATGCTCAACTTCAGCTTCCCCGAGCGCGCGCAAGAGAAGCTGGCGACGATGATGGAGGAGATGTGCATCGGCGCGACGCGGCGACTGGTCGCCAACCTCACCATCGAGGAGTGCCTGACGCGCCGCAAAGACGCGCTGGCGTCGGAGCTGGTGCGAGAGGTCGCGCCGGTGGTGTCGGGCGACGGCCGCCTCGAGGACGCGACCAACCGCGGCTGGGGCGTGGTGGTCGACACCATCGAGATCCAGGACGTGCGGGTCACCTCGGCGCAGGTCTTCGCCAACATGCAGGCGCGCTTCCGGCAGGAGCAGGAGCGCGTCGCGCGAGAGGCCGAGCTCGAGAAGCAGCGCGCCATCAAGCTCAACGAGGCCACCACCGAGCAGGAGGTCGAGCTGTCGCGGGTGGCGGCCCAGACCGAGATTCGCCGCAAGCGCTCGGCCGCGGAGGAGGAGGCGCGGCTCGAGAAGATCGCCGGCGACGCGCGGGTCGAGGAGCAGCGCCTGACGCAGGAGCGCCTCACCCGCGCCAACCAGGTCGCCACCGAGCGGGAGTTTCAGCTCGCGAAGATCGCCGCCGAGCGCGAGGTGCGGCAGCGCAAGCAGGCCGCCGACGAGGCGATGGCCCTCGAGCAGCAGCAGGCCCAGGAGCGGCTCGCGCAGGAGCGGCTGCGCAACGAGGTCGAGGTCGCCAGGCTCGAGGCCGAGGCCGGCCAGGCTCGGCACGCCGCCAGGGTCGCCGAGGAGCTCCAGCAGACCGAGGTGTTGCGGGCGCGCGCCGACGCCGCCGAGGCCAGGCGCCAGCTGGCTGAGATCGAGGCCAGGACGGCCGAGCTCGAGGTGCAGAAGCAGACCCTGCTGTCGAAGGTCGAGCTCGAGCGCGCGGCTCGCCTGAAGGAGATCGAGAACACCCTGTCGCCCGAGGCCATTCAGCTCGCCGTCGCCACCCGCCTGCCCGAGCTGGCCCAGGCCTTCCAGCAGAAGATGGGCGAGGTGCACGTGACGGCCGTCGATGGGGCCAACCCCTTCGGCTACATCGCGGCGGCGGTCGAAGGGGTGATGGGGCTGGCCCGGAGCGCAGGGCTCGAGCTGCCGAAGAAACCCCACGAGCCCGCCTGAATCCCTCTGAAACCCGGCGGGCTCTGGTTACATAGGGCACCGCATGGGACGAACGAGCGTGATGGGGTTGGCGGTGGTGGCGGCGTTGGGCCTGGCGATCGTCCCGGCGATCCTCCCGACGGGGCCGACCAGCGCGCTCGACGCCTCGGGCCTGCTCGACTCGGGCCAGTGGTTGTTCGCGGCGGGCACCATCTTCCTCGGCGGGCTCCTCACCTCGCTCACGCCGTGCGTGTACCCGCTCATTCCGATCACCGTCGGCGTCTTCGGCGCCAGGCAGGCCGACAGTCGCGGCCGGGCCTTCGTGCTGACCACCGCGTACGTCTTCGGCATGGGCGCGGTCTTCAGCGTCCTCGGGGTGGTCGCCGCGCTCTCGGGCAAGGCCTTCGGGTCGGCGCTGGGGAACCCGTGGGTGGTGACGGGGCTGGCGATCTTCATGGTGGTGCTGGCCAGCTCGATGTTCGGCGCGTTCGAGCTCGCGCTCCCGTCGGGCCTGGCGGTGAAGCTCAACAACGTCGGTGGAGGCGGGCTGATCGGCGCGCTCTTGATGGGCTCGGTCGCCGGGTTCCTCGCTGCCCCGTGTACCGGCCCGGTGCTGACGGGCGTGCTGGCGTGGGTCTCGAAGACCCAGGACCCGCTGCTCGGCGGCGGGCTGCTCTTCATCTACGCGCTCGGCATCGGCGTGCCCTTCTTCCTCATCGGCGTCTTCACCGTGCGGTTGCCCAAGGGCGGGGTGTGGATGGAGTGGGTCAAGAGCGTCTTCGGCGTGGCGCTCCTGGCGCTGGCCGCCTCGTACCTGCGCGACGCCTTTCCGGCGGTGCGGCTCGCGCTCGAGGGGCTCGGCGTGGCCCTCGGTCGAGGCCTCGGCATCGGGGTCGCGGCGCTCCTGGCCTTCATCGGCGTGGCGATCGGTGCGATTCACCTCTCGTTCAAAGAGGAGGGGGAGTGGGCGCTCAAGGCCCTCGGCACCGCGGCCCTCGTCGCGGCCTTCCTGGTGCGCGTGGCGGCCGCGGGCGCGCCCGAGCAGCTCCGGGTGGACCCCGCGCTGGCCGACCAGCGCGCGGTGCTCGAGCAGCAGATCGCCGCGCTCGATCAGCGGCTCGGCGTCGAGGCCGATCAGGAGAAGAAGAACGCCGTCGCGGCGCAGCTGGCGCAGGCTCGCGAGGCGCTCTCGAAGCTCACCGGGAAGCGAGCCGAGTTCGTCTGGGGGCTCGTCTTCCAGGCCGATCGGTCGAAGTCGGCTGACCGCTTCGAGGCGACGCTCGCGAAGGCGAAGGCCGACTGCAAGCCGGTGATGATCGACTTCTTCGCCGACTGGTGCGCCGCCTGTAAGGAGCTCGACCAGCACACCTACGTGGCCAGCGAGGTCGTCAGCGAGTCGCAGCGCTTCGTCACCATCAAGGTCGACGGGACGAACGATCACGAGATCACCGACAAGCTCTACGAGAAGTTCGGCGTGAAGGGCCTGCCCACGGTGGCCTTCGTCAGCCCCACCGGCGACGTGCTCGAGAGCCCGCGCGTCACCGGCTTCATGGACTCGGCGCGCTTCCTCACCGAGATGCAGAAGGTGGCGATCGCGACATGCTCGGCCTCGCCCTGACGCTCGCCCTGGCGGCCGACGGCGGCACCGGGCCCGGCGCCGAGGTGCTGGCCGTCGTTCAACGTCAGGTGGCGGCGTGGAACCGTGGCGACCTGGTGGCCTTCTGTGCCCTCTACGCTGACGACGCCGTCTTCGTCTCGCCGCCGCGCGCGGCCGACCCCGACGCGGGCGTGCCGGCCTCCGACGGCGTCACCCGCGGGCGCGCCGAGGTGCTGGCCCGGTACCTCAAGCGCTACCCGAACGGGAAGGCGATGGGGCAGCTGTCGATCGACCCGTGGGACGTTCGCGAGACGAAGGACGCGGTGTCCATCTCCGCGAAGTGGACTTTGCGGTTCCCCGACAAGCCGGCGCTCAGCGGCAACACCGTGATCGTCCTGCTCCGCCTCGCCGCGGGGTGGCGCATCGTTCACGACGCGTCGATGTAATCGGCGTTCCCCGCGGCAGCGCCATCGTGCACGATGCCTCGATGCGTCTCTGGGTGGTCGGGCCGATCGTCGCGCTCCTGGGTTGTGCGCCGAAGCCAGCGCAGGTCTTCGTGCCCGCCACCGCCGATGACGGCGGGGTGGCGTCGATCGACGGTGGCGCCGACGGTGGCCAGGGGTGCCGCCAGACGTGCGCCGCGTGGACGACCCCCCGCGCGCTCGGAGACGTGGTGGCGCCCGTCGTCGAGCTCTCGGGGCTGGCTGCGAGCCGAACCCAGGCAGGGGTGCTGTACGCCCACAACGACTCGGGCGACGCGGCGCACTTCTTCGCGCTCTCGGCGCAGAACGCGGCGGTGCTGCAGGAGTTCTCGGTGCAGGGCGCCACCAACCGCGACTGGGAAGACGTGGCCGTGGGGCCCTGCGCGACCGGCTCCTGCGTCTTCATCGCCGACTTTGGCGACAACAGCCGGGTGCGCAGCGACTACGCGCTCTACGTCGTGCCCGAGCCTTCGGTGGTGCCCGGCGGCGCCGTCGTGACGGTGACCGGCGAGCGCTTGCCGTTTCAGTACCCGGCCGGCGCGCGGAACAACGCTGAGGCGCTGATCGTCGACCCCCAGTCGGGCAGGCCCTACGTGATCACCAAGGCCCCCGGCGGGTTCCAGCCCAGCACCGTGTTCCGCTTCCCGATGCCGCTGACGCCGGGCACCCAGGTGACGCTCGAAGAGGTGGTGACGTTGCCGGTGCCAGGCCCGACCGACAGCCAGTTGACCGGCGCCGACGCCAGCCCGTGCGGCGACGCGGTGCTGCTGCGCATGTACAACCGCCTGGTGCTGATGCGCACCGACGGCGGGGCGCTCGAGTCGGCGTTCGGCGCCGCGCCCGTCAACGTGCCCGTCGCGCAGGAGGTGCAGGGTGAGGCGGTGGCGTTCTCGGCCGACGGGCGCTCGTACTTCACCGCGAGTGAGACCATCACCGACGCTCCGCCCCTGTACCAGTCGATCTGCCGATGAGCTGGAAGGCCCGCGTCGGCTGGGCGGTCGCGCGGCTGGTCTCGCAGGTGGGCGCGCAGAGCCACGCGCCGCGCCGGGGCCTGAGCGCCCGGGAGCGCGCGGTGCTCGGTGGCGTCTTCGGCGCCTCGCTCGACCTCGAGGTGATCGTCGTGCGCGAGGCCCTCTCCGGGCTCATCAACCTCAGCCGCCGCGCGTTCGTGATCGAGAACACCATGCACTTGCCGCTGCCCGTCGGCGCCGCGCCCATGCACCTGCTCGTTCACGAGGCCACCCACGTCTGGCAGTTCCAGCACGGGGGGCACGCGTACATCACCGACTCCCTGCACGCGCAGACGCTGGGTGACGGCTATCAGCTCGAGAAGGGGCTCTTGCAGGGGCGCGCGTGGGCCGAGCTCAACTGCGAGCAGCAGGCGACGCTGGTCGAGCAGGCGTGGGCGCAGGGCTGCTTCGAGGGGCGCCCGTTCGTCCTCCGGGGGCGCGACTGGACGGCGGCCTTCCTCGCCGCGCGCGAGGCCTGGCGGGCAGGGCGCGGCGCCACCTTCACGTCTTCCGGCGGAACACCCGGTTGATCACCAGCGGCTCCTGGCCGTCGGGCAGCAGGGTGATGCAGTAGAGCATCAGGCCGTCGGCGGTCAGCTCGCGCCGCAGCGAGATGCCCATCTTCTTCGTGGGGTCGGTCATGCGCCCGGCCGAGCGGAAGACGCCGTTCTCGAGCACCGTGGTGTAGCTGAACTCGTCGCCGAAGAAGTCGTCCTTCGTTGGGGTGGCGCCGTCGAGCACCAGCTGGAAGCGCTTCTTCGAGACGGTCGCGTCGATCTCGACGAAGAGCGTGCCGTTGTTGAGCCGAATGCGGTGAATGGGCCGCACCGACTTCGCCGCCGAGCGCACGAACCAGCCGACGCCCAGCTTCTCGAGGATGGGGGCGGTGTCGGTCGACTTCTCGAGATCGAGTTGCCACACGCCCTCGAGGGGGTGCGACGACACGCCAGCGTCAGGGGTCTGCAGCAGCACCATCAAGATCAACGCGCTCACGTCACCGCACCTCGGGCAGGAACAGCTTCAGCTGGGCCACCAGATCGTCCACCGGCTTGCCGGGCACCAGGCGCTTGCTCTGCTCGGTGAGGAAGCCCTGCTCCACCAGGTACGTCAGCGCGTTCTCGAGGCTCGACTTCGACACCGCCTCGGCCGAGATGATGGTGCCGCCCAGGAAGTCGGCGCGGCCGTTCTCGAGCGCCTTCTTGATGAAGTCCTTCTTGTCCTGGCCCTCTTTGGGGGCGTCGGCGATCTGCCGGGCCGCCAGGTGGTACGACTCGAGCACGTCGAGCAGCAGGTCCGAGAGGAACTGCACCGACGGCCGCACGTGGGCCTCGGGCGCCACCTCGAGCGAGTGCTCGCCGCGAACCACCAACCCCAGCCCCGTCAGGTGCACCACCGTCGCGTCGAAGATGTGCTCGAAGGTCTGGCCCACCGGGTAGATGAACTCCATCTTCAGCAGCCGCGAGAGCACCAGCGCGCGCTCCCGAATGGCGACGATGGAGCGCTCCGGCTCGCTCGACAGGATCGCCGCGCACACGATGGTGCGCCCGGCGATCAGGTTCATCAGCGTGTTCTTGTAGAAGGTCAGCTCGGTGCGCCGATCTTCCTCGACCTGGTAGATCGGCTCGCCGCGGGCCTCGACGATTCGCACGAAGCCCTCGCCGGCGAACATGCGCATGGCGTCGGCGATGGGGCCCAACACCGTGGGCGACGAGGGCGAGTCCTTCAGCTGAATCGACAGGGGCGCGTTCAGATCGGCCGCCATGCGGCGCAGCAGCATCACGCGATCGGTGATCTCCCGCACCGAGATGCCGCGCCGGCGGTGGGCGAGCAGGGCCGAGGCGAGCAGCGCGTGCGGCGTCACCGTCGAGACCCGCGAGATGCCGTGCATCACCCGGTGGCCCAGCGCGCGAACGAGCGCCTTCTTCTGATCGTCGGTCGCCGTGCGCGGGTCGATGCCGCGCTCCTTCATCAGCTTCGCCACCGACACCGGCTCGTCGAAGGTGAGGTGAATGCGGCCGTAGTTCTCGGTCAACACGCTCGGCGCCGAGAGCAGGGCCTTGAGATCCTCTGGCTTCTTCTCGCCGCCGGCCAGCTCGGCCCGGTAGCTCGCGCCCTCGACGACCTTCTCGTAGTCGATGGCCACCGGCACGAAGAGCAGCTCGTTCCGCGCGCCCTCGATCACCGCGTCGACCAGCCAGGTGAACAGCCCGAGCTTGGGCGGGAGCAGCTTGCCCGTCCTCGAGCGGCCGCCCTCGGGGAAGAACTCGTGGTGAATGCCGTCGTGCACCAGCTTCTTCAGGTAGGCCTTGAAGACCGCCGTGTAGAGCTTGTCGCCCTTGAAGCTGCGCCGCAGGAAGAAGGCCCCGCCGCGCCGCAGGAACGGGCCGAGGGGGAAGAACGAGAGGTTCGCGCCCGCGGCCACCAGCGGCACCGTGTAGCCGCGCTGAAAGAGCACGTAGCTCATGATCAGGTAGTCGACGTGGCTCTTGTGCGAGGGCGTCAACACCACCGGCGCGTCGGACGCGGCCTTCATCGCGCGCTCGAGCCCCGCCTCGTCGACCTCGACCCCGTCGTAGATGCGGTTGAAGACCCAGTGGAGGATGGGCGCCGTGAAGCCCACCACCGTCGGGCTGTAGCGCGCCGCGATCGCCGCGAAGCTCCGCTTGGCGGCGCGGTTGAGCGCCTCGACGCTCTTACTCTGCTCCTTCGAGATCTCGGCGACCGACTGCTGAAACACCCGATCGCGCATGGCCTCGTCGATGAGCCGGTCGGTGGACTTGCGCGGCGGGCCGAACACCGCCCGGGTCTCGCGCGCCAGGTGGTGGTGGAGCGTGCTGCGCACCTTGCGGGCGATGACCTCGGTGGGCTGGCCGGCGTGGTCCGCCACGAAGGCGTTCAGATCGATCGCGTCGCCCACCCGGAACTGCGCGCGCTTGTAGTTGCGGAAGAAGGCGCCCACCGAGTGCAAAAAGCCGGGCGCCTCGGGGCTGCCGAAGACGCGGTCGAAGACGCTGGGGGTGATCTTCTGGAGCCACTTCTCCCAGACGAAGAGCTCGGGCACCAGGAACACCGGGGTGTCCGACTTGCGCGCCATCTCGACCAGGGCAGGGAAGGGGTCTTCGCCGTCTTTTCCTCGCGCCGAGTTGAAAGCGCTCTCGCGCAGGAAGATGAGCCCCGAGCCGCCCTGCCGCCGCGCGTAGGTGAAGCGCACGTCGAAGTCGCCGCGCTGGGCGGCCAGCGTGAAGGGCCTGGTGAACCACGGGCGCAGGTTGACGACGGCGCGCACCGGAGGCAGGCCCCGACGCACCATCGCCCAGTGGAGGTACAAGAAGTTCACCCACGCGGTGGTGCGCATGACGTGAACGACGAGCCCCTTCTGGTGAAGGGCCTTGAGCTCGTCGACCGCTCCCTGAGGGAAGCGCACGGCCTCGAAGTACCGCCGTGCGAGCCAGCGCCCCGCCGGGCCGAACTCGTGGTGCAGTCGAGGCCTGACCTCGATCTCGGGCTTTTCGATCAGGGCGTCCACCGCGCGGACCATACCGGCAACCGGCGGCCGGGCTGACAGCGTTTTCGAGGCCGCGTTGCTTTGGACGCGGCACGTCGTCACACTGTCGATCGTCGCTTGCGCTGGAGCACCCCATGAGACTCCTCCTCGTCATCTCTCTCTCGATCAGCGGCGTCGCGCTCGCGCAGAGCGGTGGCGTGTGGACCGGGTACGTCGGCGGGTGGAAGCCCGACCCGGTGCCGTACGCGCAGCCCCTGGGTCGCCCCCTCTCGCCGCTGCTCCGCCAGCGGCCCCAGGCCGTGGTCGTGCCGTATGCAGTCTCGACGGGGTTCGCGGTTCGGCAAGACGCGCAGCCCTCGGCCGCCGAGCTCGACGTCGAGCGGCGCCGCGCCTGGGACGCCGAGCAGGCGCGCCTGGCCCAGCAGGCCCAGTTCGACGCCGAGCGCCGCCTGGCGTCCGAGCGCGAGGCGCTCCTGCAGCAGCAGCTCGAGAACGAGCGCCGCCTGGCCGCGGAGCGCGAGGCCCTCGCCCAGGAGCGGCTCCGCCTCGAGCGTGAGGCGGTGGCGCGCGCAGCCGTGCTCCCAACGCCACCACCTGCGCCAGTCGCGCCCCGCCCCGACGAGCCGCGAACACCCGGCAACGACATCTACCGGTGGACGGACGGCGATGGCGTGGTGCACTACTCGACCAACGTCCCCGACTCGGCGAAGGCGCTGGCGAAGAAGGTCGGGGGCTCGCGGCCCTAGAGCGCCGAACAGGTTAGGTCACGCCGCGCGAAGCTGTCGCCCCTCGCGCTGCTGACGGGCGA
>JACSRE010000002.1 GCA_014879945.1 Myxococcus sp. | reverse complement strand
CGTGAGGCGCCGGTCGCCGCGACGAGGGCGAGCGTCGACGCGCCGCCGCCGCCCGCCGGCCCCACCCGCGTGCTCGACGCCCACCCGCAGCCGGCCGCCGCAGGCGCCTCACCCAGCTTCGGCGAGCTGCCCGCCTTCGAGCGCGCCGCGCCCGCGACCGAGCCCGCGGAGTCGGTCGATGAGGCCCGGGAAGGCGACGTCATCGCGGCCCCGGCCTCGCTGTGGCGCCGCACCTTCGCGTGGATGTTCGACCTCACCGTCATCGCCGTCGTCGTGGCGGGCTTCTTCGGGAGCGCGCTCGCCGTCATCGGCCGCCCCAGCCCGTCACTGCTGCTGGCGGTCGCCGGGCCAGCGCTCGGCGTCGTCGGCTTCGTGGCCTTCGTCTACACCACGCTCTTCGCCTTCCTCTGGCGGGGCCGCACGCCTGGCCGCCGGGTGCTGGGCATTCACCTGGTGGACGCCTCGGGGCACGCGCCGCGCGCCGGCCGCGCCCTGGTGCGCGCGGTGCTCTCGCTGGCCAGCTTTGGCCTGTTCCTCTCGGGGTTCTGGCTGGCGCTCTTCGACCGCCGCGGCCAGACGCTGCACGACAAGCTGACGTCCACCTTCGTGGTGCGATTGAAGCCGGTGGTTTGACGCGAACTCAGGCTAGAACCTCGACCTCTCATGGCCCAGCGGCTGGCCCAGCACCTGATGGCTCGCGGCCTCGTCTCCGCCCGCCTCGTCGACGACGCGCTCAAACGCGCCGAGAAGGCGAAGGTCGGCCTCGACACGGCCCTGCTGTCGCTCAACGCCATCTCTGAGACGGGCGTGCTGCAGGCCATCAGCGACGTCAGCAACATTCGCCTCGTCAACCTCGCCGACTTCGAGCCCAACACCGAAGCCGGCCCGATGATGCCGTACAAGATGTCGAAGCAGCTGGGCGTGGTGCCGCTCTCGCTCGACGGCCAGACGCTGCACGTGGCCTGCGCGTACCCGGTGCCCATCTCGCAGCTCAAAGACGTCGGCTTCCTGCTGGGCCGGAAGCTCGAGCTGTGGGTCGCCCTCGAGGCGCGGGTGCGTGACTGGCAGTCGGTCATCTATGGCCAGCCGCTCGACCCCACCGTGGCGAAGGTGCTCGCGCAGCTCGACCCCTCGCGGCCCGCGCCCAGGCCGAGCCCCTCGCCGCCGCCGACCGCGACCGCCGAAGACGACGAGAACCCGCTCATCGGCGCGAACACCGACTCCATCTCCTCCGAGGTGGTGGAGCGCAGCCTCGCCGGCCTCGACGAAGAGCCCGTGCTGCTGACGGCGCCGAAGAAGAAGAAGAAGCGCATCGAGGTCGTGGACGAGCCCAGCGTGGTGGTGGCGAAAGACGCGGTAGCCCTCGGCGACGACGAGGATCACCACACCGCCGTCATCGACGCCACCGCCTACTCCCGCTTCGCGCGCGGCGGCGAAGAGTCGGGGGCGCTGCCGGTGCCGCTCGACGAGCACGACTCGACGCGGGTGCTCGACCTGCGCGGCTACGCCAACTTCGCGAAGCTCTCGGCCGAGAGCTCGAACCCTGGCCTGAGCTTCCCCGGGGGCGTATTGCCCCCGCGCACCTCGTCGCCGCCGCCTCCGCCGCCGACGATGGCGCCCGTCTCGCCGGCCTGGGTGCAGGCGGCCTCGCCCGCGCGGCCGCCGGC
>JACSRE010000159.1 GCA_014879945.1 Myxococcus sp. | reverse complement strand
CCTCGTGGGGGCCGGTGACGGCGGCGACCCCCCCGGTGGCCAGGCGCGGCGCGTCGAGCTGCTCGTCGGGCGGCGCCGCGATCGCCGGCGCGGGCGGGGGCTCGGCCGACCGTCGAACCGCGCTCGGCGGCGAGGCCAGCGGCTGCGCGACGGGCGGCACCGCGGTCGCGGTCGGCCCCGGCGGGGGCCTGACGTGCGGGGCCACCGCGCCGGGCGTCACGTAGCCGTTGAACCGGGCGAAGGTGAACAGCGCCTGGTTCACCAGCGCGTCGCGATCGACGCTCATCTCGCGGCTCATCAGCTCGAGCGCGTCCCACAGGGCGTCCGAGATCTCCACCGTTCGTCGGGTCCGGGTCATGAGGGCGCCAATCAAACGATGGGCACCTTGAAAGTAAAGCCATCAGTCACGTATTGCGGCCCTGTGCAGCAACCCGCAGTCGACCTCGCCAGCCTCTCCCTCGAAGCCCTCACCACCTTCTTCACCTCGCTGGGGGAGAAGCCCTTTCGCGCCAGGCAGGTCTACAAGTGGCTGCACCAGCGAGGGGCCACCTCGTTCGACGAGATGACCGATCTGTCGAAGGCCCTCCGCGAGCGCCTCTCGAGCACCGCGGTGGTGCGCACCGTCACCAAGGATCTCGAGCAGCGCAGCGTCGACGGCACCATCAAGTACCGGTTTCAGACGCACGACGGCCGCATGATCGAGTCGGTCTACATGCCGTCGCCCGATCGCAAGACGCTGTGTGTGTCGACGCAGGTCGGCTGCGCCATGGGCTGCCGCTTCTGCGCGACCGCCACGCTGGGGCTGGTGCGGCACCTCGCGCCGTCAGAGATCGTCGCGCAGGTCCACGCCGTGAACAAAGAGGTGCGGCGCAACGAGGGCCTCGAGACGCTGCGGCCGATCACCAACCTGGTCTTCATGGGCATGGGCGAGCCGCTGCACAACTTCGAGAACGTGAAGGCGGCGCTGGCGCTGCTCGAGAGCGAAGAGGGGCCCAACTTCAGCGCGCGGCACATCACCGTCTCGACCGTGGGCCTGGTGCCGATGATCGAGCGCTTCGCCCTCGAGACCGACGTGAAGCTGGCGATCTCGCTCAACGCCTCGAACGACGAGACGCGCAGCGAGATCATGCCGGTGAACAAGAAGTGGAAGATCGCCGACCTGATGGACGCGGTGAAGCGCTTCCCCGTCAAGCAGGGCCGCCGGGTGACGTTCGAGTACGTGCTGATGAACGGGGTCAACGACACCGACGACGACGCGCACCGCCTGGCGGCGCTGCTCAAAGACGTGCCGGCGAAGGTGAACCTGATTCAGTACAACGTGAACCCGGGCCTGGGCTTCGACAGCACCGAAGACAACCGGGCCGAGCGCTTCCGGAAGATCCTCGAGAGCCAGGAGGTCGCGGCCTTCATCCGCGCCAACCGAGGGCGAGACATCGCCGCCGCGTGCGGGCAGCTCGCGAACGTGGACAAGCGGCCTTCGCCCGCGCCCTGACTCAGCGCAGCGGCAGCTCGAGCACCACCTTCGCGCCCGACGTCGTGGGGGCGATGGTCGCGCGGCCCCCGTGCCGGCTGGCGATCTCGCGCACGATGGTGAGCCCCAGGCCGGTGCCCGGCGGCCCTCCGCGCACCCGATGAAACGGCTCGAAGACCGCCTCGCGCTCGCCCTCGGGAATGCCCGGGCCCTCGTCCGCGACCGAGAGGGTCGCGTGGCCTGCGGTCGCGGCGACCTCGAGCACGATGGTGGACGCGTCGGGGGCGAACTTCAGCGCGTTGGCGAGCAGGTTGTCGAGCGCCTGGCGCAGCGACTCGGCGTGCGCCGAGGCCACCACTGGGCCGGGCGCCTCGACCTGCACCGTGACGCGACGCTGGGCCGCGGCGTCGTGTACGGCGGCGACGGCCTCGCGCGCGAGCGAGGTGAGCTCGAGCGGCGCCCGCACCAGGGGGCCGCCGCCGAGCGCCGTGGTGTCGAGCAGCCGGCCAGCCAGCGTCGCCAGGCGCACCACCTCTTCCCTCGTCTCGAACAGCGCCGCCTTGAGCTCCTCGGGCGCGCGCTCCCGGCGCAAGGCGAGATCGAGGCGCGTGCGCATCAGCGACAGGGGCGTGCGGAGCTCGTGGGCGGCGTCGGCCAGCAGCCGCTCGCGCGAGGTGCGCGCCGCCTGGAGCCGCTCGGTCGCCTGGCCGAGCACCGCGTGCACCGCCGACACCTCGTCACCTTCGCGATCGGGCTCGAGCCGCTTCTCGAGCTCTCCCGCGCGCACGGCCTCGAGGTGGCTGCGCAGCGCCGAGAGCCGCGCCCGCAGCCCGCGCCCCTGGAGCGCCTGCACCAGCACCAGCACGGCGGCGGTCGCGAGCGTCGACAGCAGGGCGATCAGGTGGAAGGCGCGGGCGGACGCGTCGGCCTGCGCCAGCGACGCCGAGAGCTTGAGCACGTAGGGCGCGCCGCCCGGGCTCTTCACCGCCACCACCAGCTCGCGGTGCCGGTGGCCGGCGTGCTCCACCGTCGAGAGCCCGGGGGTGGCGCCCACCTCGCCGGGCGCGAGCCGCTCCACGGGCGCGCCCTCGAGGGGCGGCGGGTAGCGCATCACCTCGTCGCCGTCGGGGCCGAACAGCACACCCTCGGGCGCGAAGGGCCGCACGCTCTCGACCAGGGGGGAGGACGCCATGTGCAGGTGCGGCTGGTTGTTGGGGCCGTCGAAGAGGCTGACGCTCTCGATGGCCGCCTGGGCGAGCAGGGCCTGATCGAGCGTGCGCTCGAGCTCCGCGTGGAACATGCGGTCGGCGCCGAAGAGCACCGCCGCCAGCACGCACGACGGCAGCACCGCGCCCCAGAGCCACAGGCGCGTCGAGAGCGTCACGCCGGCACCTTGCGCAGCCGGTAGCCGATGCCGCGCACGGCGGCGATCTCGACGTCGGCGACGCGCAGCTCGGCCAGCTTGGCGCGCAGGTACCCGACGTAGACGTCCACCACGTTGGGCAGGCCGTCGAAGTCGGTGCCCCAGACGGCCGAGAGCAGACGGGAGCGCGAGAGCACGTCGCCGCTGTGGGCGAACAGCTCGCTGGCGAGGGCGAACTCCCGCGCCGTCAGCGACACCTCGGCGCCCTCGCGCACCAGCGCGCGCCGCCTCACGTCGAGCGTCACCGAGCCCACCTGGGCGGTCTGGGTCGCCCTCGCGCCGCGCCGGGCCAGCGCCTCGAGGCGCGCGAGCAGCTCGTCGAAGTCGAAGGGCTTGACCAGGTAGTCGTCGGCGCCAGCCCGCAGCCCCGTCACCTTCTCGCCCGTCGAGCCCCGCGCCGTCAGCATCAGCACCGGCGTGGACAGGCCGCTCTCTCGCCACCGCCGCAGCACCGACACCCCGTCGAGATCGGGCAGCGACCAGTCGAGGAGGATCGCGTCGTACGAGACGTTCGCGGCCTGGGTGAGGGCGTCGTGGCCGCGCGCGCAGACGTCCACCTGGTGCCCCTCTTCCGAGAGGCCGCGCTGGAGCAGGCTGGCCATCTGGGCCTCGTCTTCGACGAGCAGCAGCTTCACCGGGCCCACCTTACGCCTCTGGCCGCAGCCTGCGAGCGCCGACCACCAGCGGGAAGAGGGCCGGCAGCACCAGGAGCGTCAGCAGGGTGGACGAGGCCAGCCCGCCCACCACCACCGTCGCCAGCGGCCGCTGCACCTCGGCCCCGACGCCCGTCGCCACCATCATCGGCAGGAAGCCAAAGGCGGCCACCAGCGCCGTCATCAGCACCGGCCGCGCCCGCTCGAGCGCCGCCTGCTCGGCCGCGAGGAGCGGCGCCACCCCCGCGTCGACCAGCTCGAGCGCGCGCGAGACCCACACCACGCCGTTCATCACCGCGATGCCCGAGAGCGCGATGAAGCCGATGGCCGCCGGCAGCGACACCGGCATGTCGCGCACCCACAGCGCCAGCGCCCCACCGATGCCGGCGAAGGGCACCAGCGAGAAGACGAAGAGCGCAGGGCGTAGCTGCGAGAAGGTGAAGGCGAGCAGCGCGAGGATGCCGATCAGCACCACCGGCACCACCACCGCCAGCCGGCCCGTGGCCTCTTTGAGGTTCTCGTACTGCCCGCCCCACTCGAGCCTGAAGCCAGACGGGAGCGAGAGCCCCTCGACCGCCGCCTGCGCGCCCGCGACGGCGGTGCCGAGATCGGCGCCCCGCACGTTGAAGCCCACCACCAGCCGCCGCTCGCCGTTTCGTCGAGAGATGAGCGCCGGCCCCTCGCTGCGGGTGACGTCGGCCACCCTCGAGAGCGGCACCACGCCCCCGGCCGCGACCGGCAGCGGCAGGCTGTCGAGGCTCCACGCGTTGGCGGCGCCGGCGGTCTTGAGGCGGAGCGGGATCGGCACCGGCCCGTCGAAGGTGAGCCCCACGTCGAGCCCGACCCTCACCGCCTGCACCGCGTCGAGCACGTCTCGCGCCGAGAAGCCCGCGGTGGCCGCGTCGAGCGCGCGCGGGCGCACGGTGATGAGCGGCACCGAGGGGGGCGCCAGCACCCGCACGTCGGCGGCCCCGGGCACCTGCGCGACGCGCGCGGCGACCTGGTCGGCGAGGGCGCGGAGCTGCGCCAGATCTTCCCCGTAGATCGACACCGCCACGTCGGTGACCGCGCCGCCGAGCAGCTCGTTGAAGCGCATCTGAATGGGCTGGGTGAACGAGAACTCCACGTCGGGCTCCGCGGCCTGGAGCGTCGCCTCGAGCTCGCTCACCAACCGCTCCCTGGTGTACCCGGCGCGCCAGGCCTCGCGCGGCCTCAGCTGCACGAAGACGTCGGCCTGATCGACGCCCATCAGATCGGTCGCCACCGCCGGGCTGCCGATGCGCGAGACGATCTGCGCGACCTCGGGGAAGGCCGCGCGCACGGTGGCCTCGGTGCGGGTGCCGGCGCGCACCGCCTCTTCGAGCGAGATGTCGGGGGCGCGCACGGTCTGGATGATCAGATCGCCCTCGTCGAGCTGCGGGGTGAACTCCACCCCCAGCCGGGCCGCGAGCACGCCGCCGACGAACAGCAGCCCCAGCGCGCCCGCGGCGACGGCGGGGCGGCGCGCCAGGCCCGGCGCCAACACCTTCGGGTAGAGCCAGTCGACGAAGCGCACCAGCGGCGGCGGGCGGCGCGGCACGTCTTTGGGGCGCAGCGCCAGCGAGGCGACCGCGGGCACCCACGTCAGCGACAGCACGAGCGCCGCGCTGAGGGCGAAGACGACGGTCAGCGCCATGGGGCGAAAGAGGGTGCCGTCGACCCCGGTGAGCGACAGCACCGGCACGTACACCAGGAGGATCACCAGCACCGAGAAGAAGACCGGCCGCGCGCTCTTGCCCGCGATGCTCCGCACGCGCGCGCGCATGCCCTCGGGGCCGAGCGGCTCGTCGCGCGACAACCCATGAAAGAGCCCCTCGACCAACACCACCGCGCCGTCCACCAGCAAGCCGAAGTCGAGCGCGCCCAGGCTCATCAGGTTGCCGGGGATGTCGAGCAGCGCCATCGCCGCGGTCGCGAAGGCCATCGAGAGGGGGATCACGCTGGCCACCAACAGGCCCGCGCGCATGCTGCCGAGGAACAGCAGCAGCACCGCGACCACCAGCAGGCCGCCCTCGAGCAGGTTGGTCGCGACCGTCTTCAGGGTGGCGCGCACCAGCGTCGAGCGATCGTAGACGACGTCCACGCGAACGTCGGCCGGCAGCACCGCGCGCACCTGCGGCATGCGGCCGTGCAGGCGGTCCATCACCTCGAGCGCGTTGGCGTCGCGCAGCATCTGGGCCATCAGGTAGACCGTCTCGCCCTGGCCGTTCGCGGTCGCGGCGCCCAGGCGGAGCCGCTGGCCCTCTCGCACCTCGGCCACGTCGCCCACCCGCACCGAGTTCCCGAACACGACGGCCGCGCCGAGCTCGCCGGGGCGCTCGGGCCTGGCCTGGCCGCGCAGCAGCACCTGAGACGGGCCCGATGGCAGCGCGCCGCCGGCCGCCACGCCCGTCGCGCCCTCGAGCGCCTGCTTGAGGTGCGCGAGCGTCAACCCGCGCGCCGAGAGCCGCGCGTCATCGGCGATCACGTCCCACGTGCGCACGGCCCCGCCCCAGGAGTTCACCTCGACGACCCCCGAGACCGACTTGAGCAGCGGCGCGACGCGGTAGGTGGCCAGCTCCAGCAGCTCGGCCGGGGTGCGGGAGGGCGACGAGAGCGTGAGGTGAAAGATCTCTCCCAGCCCGCCGGTGAGGGGCGCGAGCTGGGGCCGGGCGAGGGTGGGCAGCTCGAGGCCGCTGAGCCGCTCGGTCGTCATCTGCCGCGCCAGCCACGGCGAGACGCCCTGCTCGAACACCACCGTCACCGACGAGATGCCCGACAACGAGAGGCTCCGCTGCTCGACGAGGTGCGGCACGCCGCCGAGGGCGACCTCGATGGGCCGGGTGACGAGGCGCTCCACCTCTTCGGGGTTCAGCCCCGGCGTGGGGGTCAGCACGATCACCTGGTTGTTGGTGAGATCGGGCAGGGCGTCGAGGCGCAGGCGCAGCCCCACCACCAGCGCTGCCCCGGCCAGGAGCAGGGTGATGACGGTGACCCACCCCCGCGCGTCGACCGAGCCCTCGACCAGCCGGCGAATCACGGCGACTCCGAGCCGTCGGCGGCCACCTGACTGCCGGCCTCCAGCCCCACCACCACGGCCTCGGCGCCGCTCCTGGCGATGACGCGCACCTCGACCAGCGCGCTGCCGTCGGGCGTGCGGCGGCGGACCCGGGTGACGTTGGCGCGCTCGAGCAACGCGCGCGCCGGCACCACCCGCCAGGCGGGGTCGGCCGAGACGCGCACCCGGCCGGTCGCCCCCACGGGGAGCACGCCCGCGTCGGGCCCGCCCGAGAACCACGCCAGCCGCGCGCCGTCGGACGGCTCGAACCGCGGAGAGATCGAGATGAGCTCGACCGGCACCGTCGAGGGGCCCGAGACGAACGAGAAGCGGGCGCCCTCGGCGGGGGTCGAGGGGAGGCGCGCCTCGACGCGCCCCTCACCGGCCCCGACGAGCTGGGCGAGCGGGGCGCCGGCGGGGTCGCGCACCTCGCCCGCGGTGGCGTCGACGGCCGCGACCAGCCCCGCGATCGGCGCGCGCAGCGAGAGCACCCCGTCGCCGGCCAGGAGCGCCTCGGCCTGCTTGTCCGAGACCCCCGACGCCCGGAGCGTGGCGCGCGCCGCCTGCGCGTCGGCCCTGGCGGTCGCGAGCTGGGCCTCGACCTCGGCCAGCTCCGACAGCCGCACCAGCCCCTCGGCCTTGAGCACCTCGAGCTGCGCCCGTCGTCGGGTGTAGGCGTCGACCTTCAGCTGCTCGCCCGCGAGATCGCCCGCCGCGTGGAGCAGCTCGGGCATCAACACGTCGATGAGGGCCTCGCCGGCGGTGACCCGTTGGCCGGCGCGGACGCGCACCAGCACCACCCGGGCCTGAAGGGGGGGCGCGATCGCGGCGACACCCTCAGGGCTGGCCAGCACCCGCGCGGGCGCCTCGAGGAGCGCGGTGTCGTCGGCGCTCCGGGCGAGCACCCACCGGGTGGTGGCGCTGGGCGCCTCGAGCGGGGCCTCGAGCGGAGCTGGCTTCTTCGGCGCGGGGGCGTCGCACGCCGAGCCCAGCAGGGCGAGCACCAGCAGGCGTCTCATGGGGCCTCCATCAAGGTGGCGAGGTGGAAGCGCGCGAACGCCACGTCGGCGCGGGCGCGGGCGTGGCGAGCCCTGGTGGTGAGCAGCGCGCGGCGGGTCAAGACGAGCTCCTGGGCGGTGGTCTCTCCGGCGTCGAAGCGCTTCTGCATGCCGTCGAGGGCCTCGCGTGAGGCGGGGAGCAGCTGCCCCTCGATCACCCGGAGCACCTCGGCGCTGTGCTCGACCTCGTGGAGGGCGTCGACCCGCTCGGCGCGCTCCTCGGCCAGGACGAGCTGGGCGCGCCCCTCTGCGCGGCTGAGCGCGGCCGCCGCCGCCGACCGCTCGCGCTGGGCCCGCTCGAACAGGGGCATGGTGAGCTGCAGCGAGGCGACGGCGGCGAGATCGCCTCCGCCTTCTCGCCAGGCCAGGGCGCCCACCTGGAGCGCGCTGCCCCGCGCGGCCCCGAGCTCGTCGGCGCGGAGCCGCTCCACCTCGACCTGCGCCGCCGCCGCGCGCACCGGCGGGGCGGTGTCGGCCTGGCGGAGCACCCTGGCGCTCTCGATGGCCGCCTCGCCGAGCGGTGGAGGTGCGCCTTCGGTGAGGGCCGGGCGCTCGGCGTCGCGGCCCAGCACGCGGTTGAGGGCGACGCCGCGCACGAAGGCCTCGCCCTCGAGGGACAGGGCCGTGAGGTGGGCCTCGGCGTGGTAGGCGCTGGCCACGGCGACGTCGACGCGGGTGAAGCCCCCGGCCTCGGCGCCCCGGGCGACCTTCGCCTGCCAGCTCGTCGTCAGGGTGAGCTCCTCGTGCGCGGCCTCGAGCGCGCTCTGGGCGGCCCACAGCGACAGCCACGCCTGGGCCGCGGCGAGGCGCAGGCCCCGGCGGAGGACGGCGCGCTCCTCTTGCTCGGCGTTCACCTCGGCCAGCGCCGCGGCCCGCCGGGCGACGCCCGCGCCGGCGAGGCTCACGTCCTGGGTGACGCCGAGGTACAGCTCAGGCCCCAGCGCGCCCTGGGCCATGCGTCGGCCGCCAGGCTGCACCAGCACCGCGGGGTTCGAGGTCAACCAGGGCACCACCTCGGCGAGCGCGCGGCGGCGATCGATGGCGGTGGCGGCGGCGCTGAGCGAGGGCGAGGCCTCGGCCAGCGCCTGCGCCTGCTCGAACGAGAGCGGCTGGGCCGCCACCGTCACCATGAGGAGCCACGCGATCATGTCCCGCTTCTACCGGCCGGGGCGGGGGGGCTCCCTGAAGCGACGATGAGAGAACTCTCAGGAAGGCGAGGGCTGGCCGCGCTTCGAGAGCATCTTGAGGAACGCCTGGAAGTAGACGCCCGCGCTCCACACCGAGAACGCCGTCGACAGGTACACCATGAACTTGCCCACCAGGTTGAAGTTCACGTCGTGCCAGCCGACGAGGAAGAACATGGGGTGGGTGTAGTGAATGCAGAGCGCGACGATGCCGACCAGCTGCAGCGACGTCTTCCACTTTCCCTCCTGCCCGGCGGCGATCACCATGCCTTCGCTCGCGGCGATCTGCCGCAGGCCGGTGACGATGAACTCGCGTGAGAGCAGGACGATCACGATCCACGCGTGAATGCGGCCCAGGCGCACCATCATCACCAGCGCGGCGAGCACGATCAGCTTGTCGGCGAGCGGGTCGAGCAGCTTCCCGACGACGGTGATCATGTTCCATCGGCGGGCGAGGAAGCCGTCGATCACGTCGGTGACGGCGGCGAGCGTGAAGAGCGCCGCCGCGAGGTACGAGTAGAGCGGGTCGGCGTCGTAGGTGAACCAGACGAAGAGGGGGATGATCGCGATGCGCCCCATCGTCAGCATGTTGGGGAGGTTCCAGAACTCCTTCAGCAGCGCCGAGGGCGGCCGGCTCCTGCTGGCGGCGCGCCGGGCGGCCTTCTCGGCCTTCTTGCGCGACTTCTCCTCGCGCTTCTTGAGGCGCGCGTCCTGCTTGAGCTGGCGGGCCGTCTCTCGATCCATCACGTCACCCTGGCGTCACCAACAGCGCGTAGCCATCGCCCGTCAGCTCGACCGCGCCCTGGCCAGCGAAGCCCGTGAGGCGGGGAGAGACGCGGCCGAACCAGCCGACGAGGCGCTGGAGCGGGACCATCATCGGCGCGCCCGGCGGCACCGCCAGAGACTTCATGGCGCCCGAGAGCTGCAGCAGCACGCGGCCGTCGCCCGAGAGGTGCACCAGGTCGAGCCCCAGCTTCAGGCCCTCGTCGCTCAACCGGCCGTGCTCGAAGCCGATGGTCTCTTCGAAGCCGAAGACGTGCTCCTCGCGGAGGTAGGCGCTGTCGTCGTTGAGATCGAGCGCGTGGAAGCGGGCGCCGCCCAGCTCGAGGTGCACCACCCCGTGCCCGCTCAGGCGCTGCATCTGGCGTTGCCCCTCGCCGAAGGGTTGATCGGTGGCCTTGCCGCGGGCCCGTCGGTTCTCCGGCGTCGCTGACACCGTTCCGACGATGGCCACCAGGTTGGTCATGCGGGTGAGCATCTCGCCGTGAACGGTCACCGCGAGGCCGTGTGGCCCGAGGTGGAACGGGCCGGCTTGTGGCTCTTCGATGTCGCTGGTGCTCGCGCCGAGCTCGACGAGCGTGCGCGCCGGCATCGGCGTGTACCCACGGCCCGGAGCGCTCGCAGGGGGGCTGGGCGCGGTCGGCGC
>JACSRE010000003.1 GCA_014879945.1 Myxococcus sp. | reverse complement strand
GCGACCGTGCCCGGCGTGGCTGATCCGCCACGCCCACCGCGGACCGATTTCCCGATTGCTCTTCAGTCGTCGTCAGCCTGCCCGAGACCGCCCACCGCCCCGGTCAGATTCACGTCGACCACGGTTGGCACCGGCAGCGACTGCCCGGGCGGAAGCGTTCGCTTCGTCTGCCTTCGCTCGAGTTCGTGGAGCGCTGCGTAGTAAGCCGCGTCGCTCGCCCTCCGGTAGCGCACCACCAAGCCGAGGCTCTGGCCCTTCATGTTGTCGCGCCACGCTGCGGTTCCGGCACCGTCTTCGGCTGCGCCCTCCATGACCAGTGCGCCAGTCTCGTAGTGCTCGGCCCTCCGCCTCTTCCACTCGGCGGCGGCGACGCGAGCGACCAGCAGTTCTTCCACTGCGCCCTCCGGCCTCAGATCGTTCCGAAGCTCCTCAAGCAACGACTCCCAGTCCTCCCTCGATTCCGAAGGCAGCAGGGGCATCACTTCGGAACGCAACCCGTGCTTCCTCGCGTTCAACGCTGAGACCGAGCGACCTTCGGAGGTCCGTGGTCCGGTTGATCGAAGGGCGTTCGCTCGGTTCGCTTCAATCTGGGCGGTGCTTGCCATGTTGAGATGATCGCTCAAGCGCCACGCCGAAGACGAACGTTCTCGCGCATCGGTACTGCTGCCGCGATGTAACCTCGGGGGCTGAGGAGGGACGATGGCAAAGCTCGGCGTTCAGCAGATTCGGAAGCTCGCGAAGGAGATCGTCGCGAAGAACCCGGGTGGAATCCGGTACGGCCAACTCCTGAAGCAAATCGTGGGCGCGAACCCCGAGACCCCCTCGAACACCGTTCAAGGGTCGATCTGGAATCTCGCGGAGGTCTTCCCGACCGAGGTAACGAAGCCGAGTCGGGGGCTGTTCATGCCATTCGACGGCAGGGTGACGGTGCCCGGAGAAGAGCCCGAACCCGAAGACGCCGGAACCGCGAAGGAGGCCGACTTCTACAAGCCCTTCGCAGACTGGCTGAAGAACGACCTCGACGAAGTGACCGTCGCGGTCGCGCTCGGCGGCTCTGGCATCAGGGGCAAGTGGGGCACGCCCGATGTGATCGGCGTGTACAAGCCCCAAGCGTCGAACCTTGTGAAGTTCCCACTGGAGATCGTGACCGCAGAGATCAAGACCAACCCGGCGCAGCCAGTCGTCGCCTTCGGGCAGGCCATCGCGTACCGCCTGTTCTCGGCGAAATCTTACGTCGTCATGCCGCGCACCATGTCCGAGGAGGACTTCAGCAGGCTTGAGTCCATGTCGATGCTCTTCGGCGTCGGCCTCGTCGTCTTCGAGCCCGAGGTGACAGCGCCGAACTTTGAGATTCGCGTCCGCGCACAGCGCTTCCTGCCGGACATGTTCTACGTGAACGAGTTCGCTGACCGGCTGCGCCAGCACAACGCCGAGTTGTTCGAGGAGCTGTTCCGATAGCTGTCGGCTCTCGCGTCGGCGCGGCGTCCTCGAAGATCGTGCGCGCGTCGACGGTGGTCGCCACGGCGAGCTGAGCGCGACGCGGACTCCGCGCCGTCGCGTGCGGCGCGGCCCTATCAGGTGGGGCTGACATGGTCAGCTCGAAGCTGAACAGTTGGGTGCACGCCCAGATTGAGGAACGCTCCTGAGGTCAAGGGGATCGACGAGGGTGGAGAAGGCATGAT
>JACSRE010000082.1 GCA_014879945.1 Myxococcus sp. | reverse complement strand
ACTTCGTGTCCCCGACGGCATGCGGCCGGTCGCTGCGGGCGTCTTCCGAATGGGCACGCCGCGCGACGACCCGATGATGGGCTTCGACGAGCGCGTGCTGTCGGCGGTCGAGGTGGGGGGCTTCTGCGTCGACGCCTTCGAGTACCCCAACAAGAAGGGCGTGGGCCCCACCGTGGGCGTCGCCTTCGCCGACGCGCGCCGCCTGTGCGAGTCGCAGAGCAAGCGCCTGTGCACCGAGGCCGAGTGGGAGAAGGCGTGCAAGGGCCCCGGCGGGGCGCGCTGGCCCTTCGGCAACACCTTCGACGCCAACGCCTGCAACACCGAAGACGACACCGGTGAGGCGCGGTCGCTGGCCCCGGCGGGCCGCTTCGGCAAGTGCCGCAGCGGGTACGGCGCGGCCGACATGGCCGGCAACGTCGCCGAGTGGACGAGCGACCGCATCATCAAGGGCGGCTCCTTCGCCAGCGGCGACTACGCGGTGCGCTGCTCGGCGCGGAAGAACGGCGCCTCGTTCAACAAGTCGTCCGAGGTGGGCTTCCGCTGCTGCGCCGACCTGAAATGAGACCGGCCCTCGTCGTGGTGGCGCTCCTCGTCGCGGCGACCTCGCAGGCGCGGCCGCGCGTGGTGGTGGTGAAGTCGGCCGACCTCCAGCCCTACGCCCAGGTGAACGCCGGCTTCAGCGCCGAGGTGAAGGCCGACGTCACCGAGGTGCTCCTCGAAGAGGGCCCCGAGGCCGCGCAGAAGGCGATGAAGAAGCTGGCCCAGGAGCCCCCCGCGCTGGTGCTGGCCATCGGGCCCGCGGCCGCGGTGAACGCGCGCCGCCAGTTCTCGGACGTGCCGGTGCTCTTCGTGATGGTGCCGTACTTCCAGAAGTACGACCTCGAGAGCTCGAACACGACGGGCATCGCCCTCACCAGCGACCTCACGCTCGAGCTGACGGCAATGCGCGCGCTCCTCCCGAAGGCCAGGCGAGTCGGGGTGGTGATCGACCCGCGGTACTCCAGGAGCTTCGTGGACGAGGCGAGCCAATTGGCGCAGTCACGCGGGCTCGCGCTGGTGCCGATCGAGATCGACAACCCCACCAAGCTCGACAAGGCGCTCTCGGGCGCGAAGGGCCGCATCGACGGCCTGGTGGTGGCGTCGGACAAGACGGTGGGCAACGCCGTGGTGGTGGAGCGCCTGTTGAGCTTCGCGAAGGAGGAGGGCCTGCCGGTGGTGGGCCTGGCGCCGGCGCAGGTGAAGCAGGGGGCCCTCTTCGCCCTGGCCCCCGCGCCGCTCTCCATCGGGCTCCAGGCCGGCCGGGTCGCCAACCGCATCGTCGTCGAGAAGGTCGACCCCGGCGCCCTGGCCGTCGCCACGCCCGAAGGGGTCGAGCTGCACGTGAACCTGCAGGTCGCGCGGCGCCTGGGCCTGCCTGAGTCGTTCACCAACGAACTCCTCCTGTTCGCCGCCCGCCAGGGGCTGGCGGTCAAGGCGGTGGAGTAGCGCGGGGCGCAGGGTGTAAGGCGCGGGCATGATCCCTCGCTACGCCCGCGCCGAGATGACCGCCCTGTGGACTCCCGAGGAGCGCCTGCGCCGCTGGCGTGACGTGGAGCTCGCGGCCCTCGAGGGCCTGGTGAAGGCGCAGCTCGCGCCCGAGCTGGCGTACACCACCTGTCGCGCGAAGGCCGGTGACTTCACCGCGGCCGACGTCGAGCGCATCGACGCCATCGAGAAGACGACCAAGCACGACGTGATCGCCTTCCTCACCTTCATGGAGGAGCGCATCGGGCCCGAGGCGCGGTGGCTGCACTGGGGCATGACCTCGAGCGACGTGCTCGACACCTCGCTGGGGCTGCTGTTGCGAGACGCGATGACGCGCCTCATCGCCGGGGTCGACCTGGCGCGGGCCGCCGTGCGGCGCAGGGCCTTCGAGCACAAGCGCACCCCGATGGTAGGCCGCAGCCACGGCATTCACGCCGAGCCCATCAGCTTCGGGCACAAGCTGGCCATCTGGTACGACGAGCTGGGCCGCGCGAAGCAGCGCCTCGAGGCGGCGAAGACGACCATCTCGGTCGGCAAGGTGAGCGGCGCCGTCGGCACCTTCGCGCACCTGCCGATGTCGGTCGAAGAGCACGCGATGAAGGTGCTGGGCCTCTCGCCGGCGCCCGCGTCGAGCCAGATCGTGCAGCGCGATCGCCACGCCGAGTACTTCTCGGCGCTGGCCCTGCTGGGCTCGAGCCTCGAGAAGTTCGCCGTCGAGATCCGCCACCTGCAGCGCACCGAGGTGCGCGAGGTCGAAGAGGCCTTCACCGCGGGCCAGAAGGGCAGCTCGGCCATGCCCCACAAGCGCAACCCCATTCTGTCCGAGAACCTGAGCGGGCTGGCGCGGCTCTTGCGCGGGTACGCGGTGACGGCGTGGGAGAACGTGCCGCTCTGGCACGAGCGCGACATCTCGCACTCGTCGGTCGAGCGCATCATCGGCCCCGACGCGACGGTGATCGCCGACTTCATGCTCCACCGCTTCACGGGGCTGATGGACAACCTCACGGTGTACCCGGCGCAGATGCAGAAGAACCTCGACCTGCTCGGCGGGGTGGTGAACTCGCAGCGGCTGCTGCTCGAGCTCGCGCGCCGGGGCGTCGATCGGCAGGCGGCGTACGTGATCGTTCAGCGCAACGCGATGCGCTTCTTCGAGCAGGGCGTGGCCTTCAAGGAGTCGCTGCTGGCCGACGCCGAGCTGCTGAAGGTGATGGGGCCGCCCGACATCGAGGCCTGCTTCACCGCCGACCACCACCTGCGCAACGTCGACGGAATCTTCCAGCGCGTCTTCGGGTCGGCGACCAGCTGAACGCGGCAGAGTCGTCAGCGACCCCGGGGGCCCGGCGAACCCTCGGCGAGCGCTGAGATTCTGAAGGCCTGGGGGCCGGCGTGGTGGTTGCACTGCAGAGGGGCATGAGCCTGAACGCCGCCGTGTTGGACTTCGCTGGTGATCACGATGGCGCCAGGCGCGCCGCCGAGCCGCAGCTCGACCTGCCCGCTGACGACAGCTGGTCGCCGATGCCCTGGAGCCGCAGGCCCCCCGCCAACGAGGACGTGGTGGTGGCCGCGACGCACGAGCCGGTGCCCGTCATTCACAGCACCGACTCGGGCCTGATGTGGGTGCCCACCAAGCGCTGATCAGCGCAGCCCGGCGGCCTCGAGGTTCTTGCGAATGCGCGCGGCGACGCTGCCGACCTGGGGCGAGAACGTCGCGCCGGTGAGCGTCTCCCACGCGGCGACGTACTTCTGGGTGAGGCTGACGCGCACCTCGTCGGGAATCGAAGGCGGCGTGCCGTGCCCCGAGAAGCCGCGCTCGCTGATCAACCACTGGCGCAGGTTCTCTTTGTCGAGCATCACCTGGGCCTCGCCCTTCGCCAGGCGCGCCGCGTAGCCCTCGGCCCGCCAGAAGCGGGAGGAGTCGGGGGTGTGCAGCTCGTCGATCACCACCAGCTCGTCGCCGATGCGGCCGAACTCGTACTTGGTGTCGACGAAGAGCAGCCCCTGCGCGGCCGCCTGCTCGGTGCCGACGGCGAACAGCCCCAGCGCCGCCTCTCGCGCGCGCTGCCAGTCCCTCGCGCTCACCAGGCCGCGCTCCAGCACCTGCGCCTCGGAGAGCGGCTCGTCGTGCTGCCCGATGGGGGCCTTCGTGGACGGCGTGAGGATGGGCTCGGGGAACTTCGAGTCGCGCGCGAGGCCGCGGGGCAGGTTCAGCCCGTACGGATCGCGGCCGGCCTCGTAGTCGCGCCACAAGCTGCCGGTGAGGTACGCGCGCACCACGAACTCGATCGCGAACGGCTCGGCCCGCCGCGCGACCGTGACGCAGGGGTCGGGCACGTCGATGACGTGGTTCTTCACCACGTGGGCCGTCTTCTTGAACCAGAACGACGCCAGGGTGTTCAGCAGGTCGCCCTTGAAGGGCAGCGTGGTGAGCACGTGGTCGAAGGCCGAGAGGCGGTCGGTGGTGATGAGCACCAGGCGATCGCCCTGCCGGTAGGTGTCGCGCACCTTGCCCTGGTACTTCTCGCCGAGGGCAGGGAAGTCGGTGCGGTCGAGCGTGTGGGGGAGCTGCTGGGCCAGGACCTGATCAGAGACAGGCATGCGCGGCTTCTACACCGCTCCAGCGCTCGAGGTGATTCAGTTCGACGAGGCCGTGGGCGCGGAGGCGCTGTTCGGCGCGGCGGCCATGTAGACGAAGGCCGGGTTGATGCGCAGCGCCCCGTCGATCCACGCGGCGGCGTAGGGGGCGCCGGCGGCGCGAATGACCAACACCGGGCCCGAGGACTTCACGTTCCAGCGGTGCAGCAGCGAGCGCGCGATCAGCTCGGTGGCCTCGCGCTCCGACAGGCCCTGAAACGCCTCGCGGCGATCTTCGGCGAAGCGGTCACCACGGGTGTCGAAGGTGAGCTGCAGCACGCCCGCGTCAGGCGCCTGGAGGAGGTCGGCGCGGAGATCGAGCGCGCGCGCGCCCTGCAGCTCGCCGTCCTGCATGAAGGGGAAGAGGACGGTGCCGATCTGGCCCTGCTGGGCGACCGAGCCGCGCACCAGCTCCCGAAACAGCTCCTGGCGCACCGCGGGCGACTCGAACTCGAGCCACTCGGCCGTCCCCGACAGGGCCTGCGTCGAGCTGACGGCGCGCGCAGGGAGGGGACCGACACCACAGGCCGACAGGACGACGAGGGCAGCGCTGATCAGGACGAGGCGGTTCAAGGCGTTTCGACCTTACCGTTCGGGCCGACCCATGACCAGCCAAACACCAGCCTGCCCCCGGCCATCTGGCGGTGGCGCCCATCAGCTGGGCTCACGGGCGGGGCGGCCCTCATTTCGGCTCACGCTGGCGGTTCGCGATCAGCTTCTCGAGGGCGTCGCGCTCGGCCGGGGAGTGGCGATCGAGCGGGCGCTCGTTCAGGTCCTTCACCGTCGCGCCCACCTTCTTCGACACCTGGCCGGCGAGCTCGGTCGCCTGTTCGCGCGCGTCGCCCAGGCGCTTCTCGCCGTCGGTCTTCCACAGCTTCTGGGCGTGCTGCCAGGGCGTCTTGCCGCTGACCTCGACGGTCGAGGCCGCGATGCCCACGCCGATACACGTGAGGGTCCACACCAGGGTCACCAGGAGTCGCATGCTCCCGAGCCTACATGCGCGCACACGGCGGTCGACTTTTCGGTCGGTGCCCGAAGCGCGCGTTGTTGCGTAGAAAGGCGGCATGTCTGTCGAGGCGTCACTGGCACGGGCGAAAGCGGCGGCGGCGCGGTTGCCCTTCGTGCCCGGCGACGTGTCGGAGCTGTTGCGCGCCGACGCGGTGACGTTCTGCGCGAAGGCGCCTGAGCCGCCCGTCTATCGGCGACGCGACGACCCCTCGAGGGCGGCCGCGCGGGCGTTGATTGGTGAGGGCGAGGCGTTGCTCGCCCGCGCCTACCAGTCCAACGACTCGGCCTGGGTCACCGCGCTCGAGGCGTGGCTCTTGACGCTGCACCACATCGCAGACGGCAAGGTGGAGCTCGCCGAGGCGGCCTGGGTCGAGGCGCAGCGGGCCGAGCTGCGGGCGACGGGGCGGCGGCGGCTCTACGCGGTGAGCGACGAGGCGCGCGCGCCGGTGTTCGACCCGAGGACCGGCCAGAGCCGCTTCGACCCCAGGCCCGAGCGCAGCATGCGCATGAAGGTGCCGTGCCCCGCGTGCCGCAAGGTCTCGGAGCTGTCGTTCTCGTCGTCGGTCGCCTTGCACCAGTTCGGCTGCACGCACTGCGCGGCGACCTGGTGGGGGTACTTCGGCGAGGTGCGCTCCGTCGAGGTCAGCCGCCGCGGCAACAAGCGCACCTACTCGTTCCGCCTCACCGAGCTCGCCGGGCCGCAGACGCGCGTCGAGGTGGAGGACGCCAGCTCGGGCGAGCTGCAGGTGGCGCAGAACGATCTGCTCGCCTTCCTCTACCACCCGCGCTCGGTGCTGCGCGGGGTGCTCAACCTCAGCTCCAGCCGGGTGTTGTGGATCACCGGCGCCGGGCCCTGCTTCGTCGCCACCGTGGCGTTCGGCCCAGGCGCGCCCGAGCTCGAGGTGCTGCGCCGCTTTCGCGACCAGGGGTTGCTCCCCTCGCGGCTGGGGCGCCGGCTCGTCGCGGGGTACTACACGCACGGGCCCGCGCTCGCCCGGGTGGTGAACGAGCGGCCGTGGCTGCGCCGCCAGACCCGGCGCGCGTTGTCGCTGGTGGTGCGGCGGTTGTCGGAGCGCGACCATGGGTGACGAGCAGGCGCCCGCGCCGCCGCCCTCGCGCGGGGTCCAGCTCAGCAACACCGTGATCATCGCGGGCCTCTTCGCCATCGCGGCGGCGCTGGCGGTGCAGGAGTTCATCGGCGGCGACGGGCTCGAGCCAGGGCACCCCGCGCCGCCGCTCACCATGACGCGCCTCGACGGCAGCACCGCGACGCTCTCGGCGCTCGAGGGCCAGGTGGTGCTGCTCAACTTCTGGGCGACCTGGTGCCCGCCGTGCAACGACGAGATGCCCGAGCTGGTGGCGATCGCCAGAGCGTACGAAGGAAAGGGCGTGGTCTTCGTGGCCGCCAACCAGGAGGACGCCGATGACGCGCGCGCGACCGTCGGCCCCTGGCTCTCGAGACACCCCGAGGTGCGGCCCTACGTCGTGCTCACCGACCCGGAGGCCAGCGCGGCGTTCCTCGTGCAGGCGCTCCCCACCACCTTCGTCATCAACGCCAAGGGCGAGGTGGTGCAGATCGCCCGGGGGCAGGTCGCCGGGTGGCGGGTGAAGAAGTGGCTCGACGACGCGCTCGCGTCGCCGTGACTACGGCTTCGGCCTGGGCGCAGGCGTCGGAGTCGGCGCGGGAGCAGCCTTCGGCGCCACCTTCGCGCCACCCTGGTCGGCGTCGTCGTTCTCCATCAGCCTGAACTCGGTGCGGCGGTTCTTCGCGCGGTTGATCGGCGTGTCGTTCGGCACGATGGGCCGGTCGAAGCCGAAGCCGTCGGAGCGCAGGCGCTTCTTGTCGATGCCCTTGGCGATCAAGTAGTCCTCGACGGCCTTGGCGCGGCGCCGCGAGAGGTCGATGTTGAAGTCGCGCGGCCCGACGTTGTCGGTGTGGCCCTCGATCAGCACGGGGCCCACCTTCGGGTTCAGCGTCAGCACCTTGGCCACGCCGTCGAGCATGGGGAAGGAGCTCGGGTCGATCTTGTTCGAGCCGAACTCGAAGAGGATCTGGTTCTTGATGCGCAGCCGCTCCGACTCGAGCACCACCGGCTCGTCTTCTTCGGGAGGCGGGCAGCCGTCGAGCTCGGGCGGGCCCATCTGGTCGGGGCACTTGTCGGCGATGTCGGGGATCTGGTCGCCGTCCTTGTCGGGGCAGCCGTCGAGGCCGGCGGGGCCGGGCACCTCGGGGCAGCCATCGGCGGTGTCGGGGACTCCGTCGTGGTCGCTGTCGATGATCTGCTCGAACTCGGGGCAGCCGTCTTCGTCCTCCACGCCGTCCTTGTCTTCGGGCTCGTTCGGGCAGCCGTCGGCGGTGTCGGGAATGCCGTCGCCGTCTTGATCGGGCTGGGCGATGTGCTCGAAGCGCACGCCGAAGACCACGCGGAACGCCTCACGCCCGTACCCGCTCTGGCCGAGGCCACGGCCGAGGGCGAGCAGCACGCTCCAGTTCTTCGCCACCGTGGAGCGCGCGCCCAGCATCAGCTCGAGCGGCGTCTTGAGCGCCTCGGCGTCACGGAAGGTGAAGGGCGCCTCGGCGGGCGTCGCCAGGTTCACCTCGGCCAACAGCGAGTTGCCGGTGAGCTTGCCGAAGTTGGGCAGCTCGACGATCGCCCCACCGCCCATCAGGAACTCGTGACCGACGTAGAGGTTGAGGTACTGGCCCGGCGCCGTGCGAAACCGCCACCCGGCGTTGGCCAGCACGCGCACTGGCCCGAAGCGCCGCTCGGCCGCGAGGCGGGGCGAAACCACGAACCCGCGGTCCGACATGAAGCTGAAGCCGTCGCCGATGGGGATGCGCGCCTCGAGCACCGCGGCGAGGCTCACGATGGGGAACTCGCTCTGCCGGAGGATCTGGAGGCGGCCGATGGCCCGCGGCGCTCCCAGCCCGACCACCCGCGGCGCCTCTTGAGGAAAGCCCTGCTCGCGCAGCAGCGAGAAGGCGTTGACGTTGACCAGGGTGATGGGGAGCTCGCCGCCCACCTCGAGCCGATCGAGCAGCTGGTAGCTGCCGCCGATGCGCAGGTCGGTTCGGAAGGGCAGCAGATCGCCCAGGCGCTGGTCGCCGAGCTTGAGCGCCATGACGCCGAAGTTGAGATCGAGCAACGCCTGCAGCTGCCACGACCTCTTCGGCTGCAGCTCGGCGCCGTCGAGCTGGAGGCCCGAGTTCGCCGTCGTCGTCAGCTTGAGCGGCACCGCGTCGAAGCCGCGCGCGAACGGCTCATCGGCCCACGCCGCGGTGGAGAGGCACGCCACGATCAGCCCAGCTGCGATTCGCGCCATCTGGGCTCTGCTTATACCCGGCTGTCTCCGTCCTCCCAAAAACACAGGCTGCTACAGGCTGCTCAGCGCATCACCTCGGCCGCGTTCATCAGCCGCACGCGCTCGCCGACCATCGGCAGCGGGAAGGCGTCGATGGCCTTGTCCTGCTCCATCACCTCGGGCGGCTTGGGGGTCGGGTACGCGATGGGCCCCGCCGAGGGCGTGAGGAGCCCCTTGCGTAGGCCCTCGGCGTCTTTGGTGACGAAGACGAAGTTGAGCGTCGCGGGGTCGAGGTGCCGGGCGAGCGCGCGCTGCACCTGGTCGGCCGTCGCGGTGGCGATGGTGGCGCGCACGGCGTCGAGGAAGCCGGGGGTGCCGTAGATCAGCTCGTCGATGGCCCAGCCGAGGCGACGTTGATCGGTCAGCGTCCAGATGCGGGTGGCGCCCGAGAGGAACCCCTTCGCGGTCGCGAAGCGCTCGGCGGGCAGCGGCTGCCGGAGCGTCTGCTCGAGGAAGTAGAGGACTCCCCGGGTGGCGAAGACGCCGTTGGCCGCCTCGACGGGCCTCAGCCACACCGTCAGGTCCTGCACGGTGCGCGCGATGTTGGGCCGGGGAATCGAGCTCCACCCAGCCTGGCGATGGTGCTCCGCGTAGGCGTAGGTGCCGTAGTTGAGGCCGCGCCGGTCGCGCAGCTCGCGAAAGAGCACCCCGTGCTCCTGCCGGTGCTCACCCAGGTACGACAGGCCGAGGAAGACCAGCGCGAAGTCCGGGTCGTCACGCCGCAGCGCCCACGAGACGCCGAAGGAGCCGGCGGTGGACTGGGTGTCGCGACGGATGATCAACGTCTGGTTGGCGACCCTGCCCGGCGAGGGGATGGGCGTGGGCGCCGCGCCCGTCTGCGGCAGGCCGTCGAGGGCCGCGACGACCCGGGCGCCGAGCGCGTCATCGGCGGCGCCCGCGACCCCCACCACCACCCGCGCCCTGGTGAAGCAGCGCCTCCACTGGGCCGCCACGTCGTCGAGCGTGAGGCTGTTCAGGCCCGACTCGGTGCCGACCGTCGCGTGCCGGTAGGGGTGCCCCTCGTAGAGGAGCGCGTCGAGCATCACCTTGCCGAGCTCCTCGTCGTTCTCGCTGCGCAGGCGGTTGCGAACGGCGTTGAGCTGCTCGGTCTTCAGGCGCTCGAACTCGTTCGGGTCGAGGCGCGGCGAGAGCAGCGTCTGGGCGAAGATCGACAGGAAGGCGTCGAAGCGCTCCCGGTGCACGCGCCCCGAGATGACGGTGAACTCCTTGTCGGTGTCGCGCTCGAGCTCCGCGGCCATGGGGAAGAGCGCCTCGTTGAGCTCGGCCGCTGACAACGCCTTCGTGCCGCCCTCGGTGAGCAGCCGGGTGGTGAGCGCGGTGAGCCCCTCTTTCCCCTGCGGGTCGTCGACGGAGCCCGCCCGGAAGACGAGCCGAACGCTGACGATCGGCGTGCCGGGCGTCGGCAGCACCACCAGCTTCATGGGCGGCAAGGCGGGCAGGGCGCGCGGAGCCGGGCGAGGCGCCTGGGCCGGTAAAGGCGCTGCGGGCGGGGCCTCGGTGCGGGCCGCTGGGGCCGTCGTCACGCACGCCGCGAGGCCGCACGTCGAGAGCAGCAGGGCGCGCATCACGGGGCCTCCTTCGAGACGGTGAACTCGAGCGTCACCCGGTTGGCGTCGATGAGGTGCTTCTTCGCGAAGGCCACCAGCGCCTTGCCGGTGACCGCCGCCAGTTGCTGCTGCTGGCGCTCGAGCGCGTCGGGGCTGCCGAGCACGCCGGTGGCCCAGGCGAGCGCCAGCGCCACGTCGGCCGGTGACTCGAACTGCATCAGCAGCTCGAAGCGGAGGTGGTCGCGGATGTCGGAGAGCCGCCGCTCGTCGACCGCGCCCTTCACCAGGGCCGTCACCGCGTCGTTCATCGCGCGGTCTACCTCGGCGCGCGCCCCCTCGTTCTTCAGGCGGGCCTCGAGCCCGAAGAGGGCGGGGTCGCGGTGATCTTGAAACGAGGGGCCCAGCCGCTCGACCAGCTGCTGCTCGAGCACCAGCGACTTGAACAGGGGCGACGTCTGGCCCGCGAGGTACTGGGCCAGCACCGTCATGACGGCGCCGTCGCTCGACGAGAGCGTGCTGGCCGGGGTGCGGAAGTAGAGGCCGGTTCGCGGCAGGGTCGGCGAGGTCCACTGCACCTTCGCGACCGCCGGGCCCTTCAGCGGCGGCTCGACGGGGATGGTGACCTTCGCCGCGCGGCCCTGCCACGGCCCGTACTGCGCCTCGATCGTCTTCATCAACTTCGCGTCGTCGAAGTCGCCGACGACGATCACCACGCAGTTGTCTGGCGTGTACCAGCGCTTGAAGAACTGCCTGGAGTACTCGTAGCGCGTGGGCATGGCGCGAATGTCCTCCACGAAGCCCAGGGTGGTGTGGCGGTATGGGTGCCTGGTGAAGGCGGCGCCGAGCACGGCCTCTTCGATGCGCAGGGCCGGGTTGGCGGCGTTCTTGTGGTACTCGCCCAGCACCGCGGCGGCCTCGGTCTTGAAGGGCTCCTCGGCGTACTCGAGGTCGCGGAAGCGATCGGCCTCGACGTCGATCAACGTGTCGAGCGCTGCCGTCGGGCCGGTGACCGTATAGACGGTGACGTCGTCGCTGGTGAACGCGTTCTCGGTGAAGCCCAGCTTCCCGATCAGCGCCGAGCGGGCGCCCTCGGGGAACCGGCGGGTGCCACGGAACATCATGTGCTCGAAGAAGTGCGCGAAGCCGGTGTGGCCGGGCTCGACCTCGTTGCGGGAGCCCACGCGCACCACCGTGTAGTACGCGACCAGCCCGGGCGAGCTGAACGGCACCCGCATCACGGTCAGGCCGTTCTTCAGCGTCGAGGTGGTGATGGGCCACGGGAACGCGTTGGGGGGCGCCGCGCCGACCGGCAACGCCAGGAACACCGTCAGGAGCACCATTCGCATCGCGCCGGCGTAGTGGGCGCGCCGAGACGCTTCAAGCGAGACGTCCTCCGTGGCCGTCGCCTACGGTGCGGCCACCATGACCCCGAACCCGATGCCTCCGAACCCGATGCCCGCGCCGGTGACCCCGAAGAAGGGTGGCGTGTCTGCCGTGGTGATCGTCGCGGTGCTGGTGGCCCTCGCGTGCCCCTGCGTCGGCATCCTCGCGGCCATCGCGATCCCCAACTTCATCAAGTTCCAGGCGAAGTCGAAGCAGAGCGAGGCGAGGGCCAACCTGAAGTCGGCGTTCACCTCGGAGACGATGCACTTCGCGGGAGCCAACGCCTACTCCACCGACGTCGGCGAGGTCGGCTTCTCGCCGGGCCCGGGCAACCGGTACCTGTACTCCTTCTCGACCGACGGCGAGCTCCAGAAGCCGGGCGAAGCGGGCAAGGGGAAGACGGGCTTCCTGGCGGACGCGGCGAGGTTCCCCACCATCGACAATGAGGCGCTCGAGAAGGGCGTGCCCCAGGACGTCTGGGACAACTCGGGCCTGCAGGGCACCTGCCCCGACTGCTCGGTCACCGTCGTCGCCGCGGGCAACGTGGACAACGACGACACCGTCGACGTGTGGACGATCTCGACGAAGGACCGCGTCATCAACGGCGTGACGGTGCCCGCCGGCCAGCCGTACAACCACGTCGACGACACGCGCGAGTGACCGCTACCGCGCCGCCACGATGTCGGCGGTGAACCCGGGCACCCACGCCTTGTGCTCGTCGCCGTAGTACAGGTACGCGCGGCTCGCCGGGCCGGTGTACGTGCCGGGCACCGCGGCGAGCAGCGACACCGGCACCCGCACCTGCTGCCTCGGCGTCATGCCCCGCCAGTAGAGCACCACGTCGCGCCCCATCACCTCGTAGGCGTCGATGGTGTTGGCCTTCACCAGCTCCTTGAGCTGATCGACGCGCGGCTCGAGCCCGCCCGGCACGCCGACGATCGCCACCACCGTCGAGAGCGGCGCGTCGGACAGGTTGGTGACGCGCGCGGTGGCTTCGATGACGTCACCTTCCTTGAGGGCCTGCGCGCCCAGCTTCACCTCGAGCGCCACCCGGGTGTCCTTCGACGAGTCGGGCTGAAGGCGGCTCGAGCGCACCGCCATCGAGAAGGGAACGGTGGAGCCGCCCGCTTGCACGAGCTCGAGGGTGTGCTCGCCGGGGCCGAGCAGCTCGCCCACGTCGGGGAAGAGCAGGGCGCCGGCGGTCGCGCCGTCGTACTTCTGCGCCCCGCCCACCGGCTTCCCGTCAACCAGCAGCGTGGCCGCGCCGGGCTTGCGCTGGCCGGACTTCAGCTTGTCGAACTCGACAATGGCCCGCAGCGCCAGCACCGTCGACTGGGTCGCGCCGTAGCGGCCGTCCCTGCAGCTGTCGGCGAGCGCCTTCATCGACTTCTCCACGTTCACCGCGAAGGCCGGCGCCCGCATCCACGCCAGGGCCGAGAGGGCCGTCGTCTCGATCGCCAGCGAGGCGCCGGTGCTGCCGACGATGCTCTGGGTGCCGCCGCTGACGAGCCCCGAGTCGTGCTGGAGCGCCGCCAGCTTCGACATCGCCTCGCTCGCCCCCGAGGCGTCGCCGGCCAGCGAGAGCACGTTGGCGGCGAGCGCGACGACGTACGAGTTCTTCGCGACCTTCGCGGCCTCTTTGACGCGTGCCACCTCGGCCGAGAGGTTCTTCTCGCCGCCCTCGAGCAGCGCCCAGGTGATGTAGGCGTCCGAGGCGTCCTTGTCTTCGACCCAGGTGTGGAGCGCGCGGCGCTTGCGCTCGAAGCCCCCCTTGCCGTCGCGCTGCTGCAGCAGCCACGCGCGGGAGCGGGCCAGCATGGCCTCGTCGACCGGCCGCACCTTCTTCATGTCCGAGAACTGCAGCACCCCGTACGCGGTGAGCGCCTCGTGGCCGGGGTCCTGGCCGAACCACTCGTAGCCGTGCTTCTTGCACTCGAAGCCGGTGAGGCGCTGGTACCCGCGATCGAGCTTCTCTCTGGCGTCGCGCACCAGCGCCGCGTCCACGCCGCTGTGCGACTGGAAGTACTGCATCGCCATCGTCATCGGGTAGGTGGTGGAGCTGGTCTGCTCGAAGCACCCGCTTGGCTCCTGCACCAGGCGCTTGAGGGCCTGGGTGAGGTTGGCGGCCGGTGACGGGAAGAGGGCGATCGAGGTCGTCTGGCTGCCCGCCACCGTGTCCTTCGCGATGGTGACCTTCCAGGTGGCCCGGCCGTTGGCCGAGAGCAGGCCCCCGTTGGCCTGCTCGATGGGGAAGCCCTTCGGCTTGACGTTCAGCTCGCGGGTGACGACGTCGGAGTAGCCGCCCGCGCCCGAGGTCAAGGTGAGGCTGGTGGCCTTCGTGCCCTGGCCGATGAGGAGGTCGATCACCCGGCGCTCCCGCGCGTCGGCCTTGAGGGTGAAGGCCTCGGGCGCCTTGAAGCGCAGGTCGCCCTTCGCCTCGAGCGCGAGCGAGACGTTCGTCAGGGGCTCCCGGGTGCCGTTGACGAAGGCGATGGGCAGCCGCACCAGGTCGCCGGCGGTCACCTCGAGCGGGAGCTTGGGCTCGACGTAGTAGGGCTGCACCGACTTGAGGGCCGTGGTGGCGCTCCCGAGCGCGCCGGTGTCGGTGTAGCCGCCGACCGACGCGCGGAACGAGGTGACGGCGTCTGAGGTGCCGAACGAGATGGTGGCCTCACCTGAAGCGTTGGTGCGCACCGCGGCCGTCCAGTAGAGCGTCTCGGCGAAGTCGAAGCGGTCGTTGGGTTTGCGCTCTGGCCGAACGTGGTGCGCGAACTCACGCACCGAGACGAAGTTGCCGATCAGCCCGCCGATCAGCTCGCCGGCCTCTTCGTTCATGTCGCCGGCGCGGGCCTGCTCGGCCCTGGCCAGGCCCATGGCGCGCGCGCCTGCCTGCCGCGCGACCGGCTTCTGGTCGGCCCTCGGCCTGGGGAGGAGGGCGGCAGGGAGGTCGCGCGGCGGCTGGGCGGCGACGGGCGCCGCGGCCTTCGGGACCGGCTGCGCCATGGGCTTGTTCAGGGGGCGCGGCGCGGCGCGCGCGACCGGCGGCGGGGCCGCCCCGGGGGCTTCGTCGGCCATCAGCTCGAAGTCCGCCTCGCGCGGCCGTGGTGGTTGGGCGAACGCGAGCGCGCGCGCGGCGCGATCGTCGTAGCGGGCGAGGAAGTCGGTCACGCTGAGCAGCCCGAAGCGCCGCCAGCCCTGGGTGCCGAGCAGCAGATCGGTCGCGACCCTCGACTTCGGGTGCTTCGCGTCGAGGTAGACGTGGGCGTCGGCGAGGTCCTGCACGTCGGCCTCGAGGAGCACCATGGCGGGCAGCGAGGGCGGTTGTTCGCGGCGCTCCAGCAGCTCGAAGACGCTCTCGTCGCTGACGGTGACGCCGACCACGGCGCTGGTGGGCTTGCCGTCGAGGGTCGTCTTCACGGTGAGCTTCACCGGCGCGCCCGGCACGTAGCGCTCGCGGTCGGCCCGCAGCTCGATGCCGAGCTGCTGCTGGGGCTCGCGGAACACCAGGCGCTCGGCCAGCGGGAGCCCGTCCTTCGACGAGACGGTGATGACGAGCACCCCGTCGGCGGTGCCGGCCTTGAGCGAGACGTCGGCGCTGCGCTGCTGGCTGGCGTCGAGCTTCACGGTGTCGAGCACCAGATCGCGCTGACGCAGCACCACCGTCACCATGCGGTCGCCCGTCCACGCGATCTGGGCCTTCACCGGCGCCTTCGCGGGGAAGACGTCGTCGAGGGTGGTGATGACGGCGCCGTCGGTGGTGATGGCGGGGAGCGGGAACCGTTTGGTGATGCCCGCGGGCTCGGTGATCTTCAGGGCGTAGGTCGCGCCTTTGAGCGGGGTGAAGCGCGCGCGGCCGCGGCCCTCGTGCTCGGTGCGGAACGGGGCGACCTCGACGCCGCGCGCGTCGACGATGACGCCCGCGATGTCGGCCGGCTTCTTCGAGGGCGTGCGGGCCTCGAGGTAGAGGCGGCTGGGGAGCCCGGCCACGAGGTCGCCACCCTCTGGGTACATGGCGACGTCCACCGAGTTGACGAGCAGCGGGAGCGTCCTGGTGGCGGTCTCGAACACGCCGCCGTCCTGAATGGTGAAGGCCAGCGAGCCCTCGCCGCGCTCGATGACTTTGGGGAGCGGGAAGGTGACGGAGCAGCGGCCCGACGCGTCGATGGTGGCCGAGATGCGCGCCACCTCGACCTCGTCGACCCGCGCGACGGCCGTCACCTTCGCGTTCACCGGGAGGCCCCCCTCGGCGCGCTTGACCTCGAGCGTGGCCGAGACGGCGTCACCGGGGCCGTAGCCTTCGCGCAGGAAGGTGATCTGCGAGTTGAGGCGCGGTGGCCGGTAGGCGCGCACCTCGAACCTCCGCACCCCGGGCGCGTGGCCCAGCTGCCCTCGTGCTTCGACCTGGTACTCGCCGCCCGGCGCGTCGGGGCCCAGCGCGTACGAGAAGCCGAAGGCGCCGTCGGCCACGTTCGACTGGCCCTGGGAAATCACCTCGCCGCGGGGGCCCTTGACCACGACGTGGGACCAGCTGCCGTTCGGCGCCGGCACGTGGGAGTTCGCCTGCATCACCACGCCGCGCACGAAGACCGTCTCGCCCGCCTTGTAGACGGACTTGTCGGTGGAGACGCTGGTGAGGAAGCGCGTCGCGCCGCCGACCCGCTCGGGCGTGGCTGGGTCCTTCGAGGGCGGAGGGGCTCCAGCGAGCGAGACCACGACCAGGCCTGCGAGACCAGCGAGACGGAGTGCGTGCATGAGGCCCCCTTGAACGTGGCGAGGCCCGATTCGATCTCTCGCCGGAGGAAATAGCGAGTCAGATCACCCGATTCCGCCCGTCCGGGTTGACATCTGGCGCCGGGTGACGACACTGGTGACATCAACTTCGAACCGGGGGCGACCTGGTCTCGACGGGGGCATGGAGGCCCTGAAACGCGTGCCGAGTGGGCACACCACACTCGTAAATAAAAGTGAGCAAAACCAATAAAAGCCAACGACAACGTTGAGCTTGCGCTGGCCGCCTAAAAACCGGTCACGCACGGTCGCCTGAGCTTCTGCTCGTGAGCCCAGGGTCGACCGAACCAATGCGAGCTGGCTTCTCTTTGCGACTGGACTGAGAGAGGCGAGACAAATCCAGTCAGGCCTTTTCGAATGCCGTCCGTGGAAGTCGAGAGGGCGTCATCAAATCGCGGACTACGCACGTAGGGCTTCAGAGCCAAAGGCTTTCGGACGTGGGTTCGATTCCCACCGCCTCCACACACGGCCGGCTGGAGTTTCTGCTCCAGCCGGCCCGGTGCGAAGCTACTGGCGCACGACCGAGAAGGTGATCTCGTCGAAGCCGCCGACGTTCATCAGCCCCCCCCTGCCCACCACGAAGTTGTTCTCTCCGAGCGTGACGGTCGTCCTCCCGACGATGACGTCGTCGCTGATGGCATCGACGTCGATGGCCGAGAACCCGAAGCCGCCGGTGAGCAGCTCTCTGGCCTTCATCACGCAGGCGCCGCTCGTGGTGCTCCAGGACGGCGTGTACGTGTCGGTGGCCTCGGAGGTGCTGGCGGTCGACGAAGACGCAGAGGCGGGACAGAACAAGAACACGCGCGTGTCGGGCGGCGAGGCCGCCGCGTCCCACGGCTGGCCGTCGGCGGGGTCGAGCATCTTCACCCGGGCCGAGACCGGCGTGATGCGGAACGAGGCGTCAGGGTCGACGCCGCACGTCTGATCGACGCGGCACGTCTGGTTCATCTGGCACGCCGTGCACGCCACGCCGTTCTTGCCGCAGCCCGAGGCCGTGTTTCCCGGTTGGCACTGGTCGTTGAAGCAGCACCCGACGCAGGTCGCCGCGCTGCACCCCTGCGACGAGCCGCCTCCGGTCGCCGCGCCGCCGCCGCCTGCGCCGCTCGACCGGCACTGCCCGCTCCCGCACACGGTGGCGCCGCCGCAGGCCTGGCAGGCCGCCCCATACGCGCCGCACGCGTCGTTGGTGCTGCCCGAGAGACAGAGGGAGCCCTGGCAGCACCCCGCACACGAGGTGGGATCGCAGAGGTTGGGCGAGCCACAGCCGGACACGACGACGACGAGGAACGACACGAGAGACAGCCTTTGCATCGGGTTCTCCTTGGGTGGTGAAGGGTTCAGAACGACGAGCCGCCGAAGCCCAGGCCGAGCGTGAAGAAGGCGGCCGTGGCGTCGAAGGTGAGGGCGGCCTGGGTGTGCACGCCGAAGCCGCCGGCGATGATGAAGACCCCGCGCACCAGCAGCGTGGCGGCGAGGCCCGTGAAGCCCGTGCCGGCTCCGCTGAACGCCAGCAGCGTCGGGCCGAGCGCGATCGTCGCGTGCCCGCCGTCGCCAAGGCGCAGCCCCGGCGCGAGCGTCACGTTGATCAACGTCGTCCCAAAGCCCGCCGCCAGGTTGAAGTCGAGCAGCCCCACCACTCCGACGGCGTCAGACACCCGCCCGCCCAGCGCGAGGTGAAGCCCAAACCCGGGGAACACCACCGTCACGCCCACCGGGAGGATGGTGAGGCTCCCGGTCACCCCGAAGTCGGCCACGAAGGACGAGCGGGGAGGCTCGTCGGCCTCTCGTTCCAGGCGCGGACGCCGGCTCGGCGGTGGCTCGTCGTCCGAGGCTGAGCTGCTCGAGCGCGCCGGCCGTCGGACCTCGCGCTCGTCGCGGCAGTCCTCGCGCACCACGCCCTCGTCGGTGAGGCTCTGCACGCAGACCGCTCCGCGACGCCGCACCACCTTCGGGTACTCGTCAGGCGTCTTTCGCAGCGGGACGGGCGTGGGCGGCGGCAGCGGCGGGCTGCTCACCCCCGCGTCCACTGCCTCGAGCGGTGGCGCCGGCGGCGTCGGGCTCACGCAGCGCCCCGCCTCGCAGATGCGATCACCCTTGCAGTCGGTGTCTTTGCTGCAGCCGCCAGCCGACTGCGCCAGCGCCATCGAACACATCACCCACGTCGCGATCACCAGACGGCCCCCAGGGTTGAGCTGGGCGCCATCAGACACTGCGCTGCTGACACGTCAGGTCACATCGCCGCTGCGCGCGTGGGCTGACCTGCGCTGTCACGGAGTTCGGTCAGAACGACGCCAGCTCTCCGCTCGTGCGCCTCGATGCCAGACGACCCCGATCGATTCCCCTCTGACGAAGAGATCCTCTCCAACGTCCTCCCCGTCGAGGCCGGCGTCGACCCGCTGGCGTCGGACGAGGCGGCGTGTCGTCGAGCCCGCGATGCCCTCTGGCGGGCTCACGAAGAGCTGATGGCTCTGGCCATCGACGCGGCGTTCGCGGGGCCCTGGCACGGCCGAGACGTGCACACCCAGCCCGTCTCGAAGACGACCCTTCGGCAGACCAACCGGCTCGAGGTGCTGGTGCTGCTCGAGGCCTGCGACGCGCTCGAGCAGTCGCTCCACCGCCTCACCCGACCGGGGCCGGGCCTCACTCCATCCGGGCGGTGAGCTCGAAGGTGCCCCCGTTGGGGTCGAAGGAGTCGATCACCACCAGGTAGTCGCCCGCCGGCAGATCGGTCAGCGTCAGGCTCGAGGCGCCCAGGCCTCCCGGCACGTCGTCGGAGCAGCCCAGCGCGTCCTTCGAGTCGGCGGGGCAGCCCGGCATCACGTACATCGTGGTGTCGAAGTTGGTGCCTGCGCCGACGGTGCTCAGGGTGAGCTTGTTCGCGCGCGTGGGCAGCCGCACCTTCACGATGCCCTCGGGCCGGCCCGTCGGGTCGGCGGTCGAGCACCCGGCGGGCGCGTCCCACAGGCTCCCGCCCTCGGCAACGCCGGTGACCTTCGCGCCGTCGGCCGTCGCGATCAGCACGGGCGCGCCGCTGCACTGGCTGGTGCGCATCGTCGACGCGTTCGCGCAGCGGTTGGTGGCGCCGATGATGCCGGGGGAGCAGCTGAGGTTCGCGCCGCAGACGTCGAACCCGCGCGCGTCGCAGGCCTGCCCGGTGCTCCGCACGGGCATCGGGGTCGGCGACACCACCTTGGGCGTGCCGGCGTGGCCCGCCACGTCGCGCGGAATCGCCACCAGCTTCGGCACCTGCTGATCGAGGCCCTCGCCCGACTGCATGCGAAGGAAGAAGGCGCCGTCGACCGCCAGGCCCAGCGCGTCGTACTCGAACGACGAGAGGTCAGGCGTGCCGTCGCCGTCGGAGTCGATCGAGATGGCCTGGCCCTGCGCGTTCTGGAACTCGAAGCGCACGTTCGACAGATCGTCTTCGGGCTCGGTCCCCTCGATGAGGATCATCGGGCCGCCGCTGGCCATGCGGTAGAAGGCCATGCGGGCGATCTGCGGGGCCAGGCCCTCGTCGCACACCGCCGGCGTTCCCCGGCACCCGAGGCCGGGTTGGCAGCGCGACGTCACGAAGTTCAGGTCGCACGTCTCACCGCGCGCGCGCACCGTCTGGTCGACGACCATCAGCACCTGCTCGGCGGAGCGCTCCGACGTCGCGTCGATGAGCGCCACCCCGACCTGCGCGGGGCCCTGGCCGCTCGCGAACACCCCTCGCACCGTGGCCGAGCCCGTCACCACCTCACCCGCCCACTTCTTCCCCTCGAGCGTCAGCGAGCCCTCGGACGAGTCGCCCACGCCGTCGCGGTTGGTGTCAAGCGCCGCCACCGGCATGCCCTGGGCGTCGAGCAGCCGCACCCAGACGGCCACGGCGTCGAGGTTGCGATCTTTGCCCTTGATGGACACGCGCAGGTCGCGCCCGGTCCGCCCCGCCACGCGCGCCTCGGCTTCCGTCAGCTCCGGGGCGAAGACGGCCCCGCCATCGGCCGTCACCCGGCCCGTCGGCGCTGCGCCGCCGCCTGCGTTGCCGCCGGCGCCTCCATCAGCGCCGCCCGGGAGCGCCGTGCAGCCTCCCAGCACCAGCCCCAGCACCATCACGTTCCTCGTCATGCGAGCTCTCCAGAGGGCGAAGACAGAAAAAGGGGCGGGCCGTCTCCAGCCCGCCCCTCGTTCATCGGCACGTTCTGCGTTTGGTTACAGCTCGCAAGCCACCTTCACGGGCGTGCCGGCCGCAGCGACGACGATGTCGGAGCCGTCGCCGCAGTCCACCGCGTCGTTGCCGCCGACGGTCTCGATGAAGTCGTCACCGCCCGCGGCGGTGATGGTGTCGAGCGCCGAGCTGCCGACGATGCGGTTGGCCAGGTCGTTGGCGACCACGGTGCAGGCGCTCGCCGACGGGCAGGTGAGGTTCTCGACGTCGAGCCCGATGACCTTCGACATGGTGGTCGAGGCCACGCCGTCCATGGTGACGTCGATCACCGCGCCGAAGCTCGCGAAGGTGACCGTGTCGATGCCCGCGCCGCCCGCCATGGTGTCAGCGCCCGCGCCGATGGTGCCGTTGGCGCCCATGACGAAGGTGTCGTCGCCAGCGCCGCCCGAGAGCACGTCGGCGCCGGCGCCGCCGGTGATGACGTTGTCGGAGTTGTTGCCGGTCACCGTGCAGACCACCGCCGCGGTGGGGCAGATGAAGTTCTCGACGTCGTCCCGAATGTTGTCGAGCTCGCCGCCGGGGTTGCCGTCGTTGGCGCCGTTGCCCAGCATGGTGGCCGTGACCGCCTCGAGGCGCGCGGCGTAGCTGACGGTGTCGGTGCCGGCCTCGCCGTACACCACGTCGTCGCCCGCGCCGGTCGACGCCAGCAGGCCCATGAGGAAGGTGTCGTCGCCCGCGCCGCCGTAGAACGTCTGATCGCCCGTGTAGCCGGTGAAGGTGTCGTTGCCCGAGCCGCCGCGCACGATCTCGACGTCGACCTGCACGTTGTCGGACTCGCCCGACTCGCCGTCGTTGGTGCCCGCGCCGACCGTGACGGTGACCGCCGCCGACCGCGCCGCGTAGGTGACCGTGTCGGTGCCAGCGCCGCCGCTGTAGACGTCGGCGTCGCTCGCGCTGGTGCCGCCGTTGAGGGTGTCGTTGCCGGTGTCTCCGTAGAGCGTGTCGTTGCCTGCGCCGCCGGTCAGCACGTCGTCGCCGACGCCGCCATAGACGGTGGTGGCGCCGGCGTAGGCCGCGCCGCCCGTGCCGAAGCCGCCCGAGAGCGCGTCGAAGGTGTCGTTACCGCCGCCGAGGCTGAAGGTGTAGGCGATGGTGCCCGAGCCGGTGACCGCGATGTCCTTGAAGGCGTCGGCGTTGAACGCGATGTCGGTCGCCAGGGCGGAGCCGCCCACGGTGATCTTGTCGGCGGTAGCGCTGATGCCGCGAATCTTGAAGACGTCGGCGCCCGCGCCCATGGCCGCGGTGATGCCGGCCGCCGAGGCGGTGCCAGGGGCGAAGATGCCGTTGGCGAAGTCGAGGATGACGGTCTCGGCCCCGCCCGCGCCGGTGATGGCCACGTTCTTCACCGCCGCCGAGGTGGCGCCCGCGGCGAAGACGTCGTTGACGAGGATGTTGCCGCTCACCGCGTGCTTCGAGATGATCGCGATCTCGTTCGAGGCCATGGTGACGGTCAGGGTGCCCGTCGCGAAGGCGGGGGGCGTCGCCAGGGCCGCCAGCGGCTGGGCGATCTCCTCCACGCCCGAAATGTCTCCGTAGTCGACCGGCGCTTCGGTCGTGCCACAGCTCGCCATCGCGACGGCCGCCAGTGCTCCGACGATCGCCTGCCACTTCCGCGTAATCGACATGTTGATGCTCCTTTTTCTGGGATGAGGCGAAGAGGAGGTCTCCACGCCGGTAGGGGTTCCCCCCCGAGTTGAGCAATCGGCACGCCACGCCCAGCGCTGAAGGGCGGCGCGCAGATCTCGGGGCTTGGCGGTGGATCAGCGCGCGCGTCAGGCCCCTGTCGGGGTCGCCGGGCACCCCGTGGCCCGGGTCAGACCTCGCCCCAAAGGTCCCCAAAGCCCTTTACGAGTCCGGGCCGACGGGCCAAAGACGCGCCCATGTCGCCTGTCGTCATCATCGCCCTGGTCGTCGTCGTCATCATCGTCGTGGCGGTCATCGCCTCTCGCCGCGCATCGGGGGGCACGGCCGAGCGGCCCAGCGCGGCCATGAAGTGGACGGTCACCGAGGTCGTGAGAGAGACGCCGACCACCGTCAGCTTCGGCGTCGACGCGACGATGGACTTCCAGCCCGGGCAGTTCGTGTTGCTGCGCCCGAAGGCCGAGCTGCACTGGCGCGCCTACTCCTTCAGCCGCGCGCCCGGCCAGCCGCTGCGCCTCACCGTCAGGCGCGTCGAGAACGGCACCGTGTCGACCCACCTGACGAGCCAGCTCGCGGTGGGCGACACGCTCGAGGTCAAAGGGCCCTACGGCCACTTCGTGATGCCGGCCATCGTGACGCGGGGGCTCTTCATCGCCGGCGGCAGCGGGGTGACGCCGTTCCTGTCCTGGCTCCACGCGCTCGACGGGCGCGGCTGGCCCTTCGCCATCACCTTCATCATCGGCAACCGCTCGGCGCAGGAGCAGATCCTCAAGGCCGAGCTCGACGCGCTCGAGGCGAAGTCGAAGGGCAAGTTGACCTGCGTGCACGTCACCGACGACGTGCAGGGGCCGTTGACGAAGGAGCTGCTGGGCGCGCTGCTCGAGAAGGTCGAGGCGCCGTCGTTCATCGCCCTCTGCGGCCCCGAGCCGATGATGGTGAACGCCCGTGAGGTGACGAGCGCGCGGTTCTCGGGTGTCACGGTGCTCGAAGAGAAGTTCACCCCCAGCGCCGACGTGGTGGGCGCGGGCCCGGGCACCACCCTGGAGCTGGTGCAGGACGGCAAGGTGAAGCCGTTCGAGGTGAAGCCGGGAGAGCACGTGCTCGCCGCGGCCCGGCGCGCCGGGTTCGATCTGCCGTCGGGGTGCGAGATGGGCGCCTGCGGCGCCTGCCGCGTGAAGCTCCACGAGGGAGACATCCAGATCCCCGACGACGCGTGCCTCTCTGACGCCGAGAAGGCCCAGGGCTATCGGCTCATCTGCGTGGGCAACGCGAAGGGCGCCGCCCGCTTCGAGTCGTCTCCGTAGCCGCTACGGCGCGGCCGGTGCGTCAGCGGGCTTCGGGTCGCTGGGCCTGCCGTCGCCTGCCTTGGCGTCACCAGTCTTCGCGTCAGCTGCCTTGGCCTCGGGCCCCGGGGCCGAAGGCGCCGCGCTACCGAGCACCGCGGTGCTCCGGGCCTTCGGCGGCAGCAGGGCGTCGAGCTTGCCGAGGTACCAGAGCCCAGCCAGCGCCAGCGCCGCCGCGAGGAAGAGGTACAGCTTCCACGGGCTGGGCTTCTCGGCGTAGGGGTCGATGGTGTCGAGGCGCGACCCCTGGGGCAGCGCGCTGAGCGTGGTGAGCGAGGCCCCGAAGGGGATGTTGATGCGCGCGTTGGCGTTCACCGCCCAGCCGTTGGCGTCGAGGATGGGGCCGATGTTGCGCTGGCGCAGCTTCAGCCACGCGATCAGCATCGAGGGGCCGGAGATCAGGAGCAGCAGCCCTACGAGCCCCAGCGGCATCAAGTAGCCCAGCCCGAAGAACGCCTGCAGGAGCGCCCCGAGGGCGGCGGTGAGCCCGCCGACGGCGACGCCGATCGCGGCCACCACGCCGATGTCGAGCTTCTTCGGCGGCGCCTTGAACTCGCCGGTCTCGGCGGCGCCTCCCACGGCCGTTGCGCCGCCGGCGAGCTTCTCACTGGCGTCGGCGTCAGCGGCCTGGGCGCGCTTGGCGATCTGTTCTTCGACGAAGCGCAGCAGCTTCTTGTAGGGCGACCAGAAGGCCTGGCGCACCGAGATGGGGTTCTCGACGATCCTGGTGATGGTCGCGTCCCAGTCTTTGCCGTCGCGGTCGTAGAAGAGGCCGTTGCGGCCCACCATCAGGTTGTCGCTGTCGCCGTTGGTGAAGGCCGCGGCGATGGTCATCTTCTCGCCGGTCGAGGGGCGCGCGCAGTCGACGTAGGCGAGGTAGGCGCGCGACAGCGGCGCCATGATGGCGTGCTTCGCGGCGTCTTCGACCCGAATGCAGAGCTCGCAGGCTCGCTGGTCGAGGTAGAGGGTGCCGATCTGGAAGATGGCCTTGTCCTGCCGGGCGTAGAAGTCCTTGAACGAGACGAAGTTGTTGGCGAGCTGAAACAGATCGCGGTTCAGCCGCACCAGCTTCTCCACCGACGCCAGGCGGGTGGCCACGGCCTCTTCAGCCTTCTCGGCCTCGAACAGCGCGTCGACTTGTTTGCGCGCGTCTGCCGCGGCGAGGGCCTTCACCCGGTCGGCGCCCAGCTTCTCGACCGCGGCGCCAGCCTTCTCGCTCACCCAGGCCTCGTAGGCGTCGAACCGGCCGCGCACCTCGCGCCACTGGGCCTCGGTGAGCTGCTGCTGCGCGCCGATGAGCGGCGCCAGCACCTTCTCCGAGAAGGTCGTGATGGGGCCTGCCCAGGCGGGGTTGACGCTCGCGGTGAGGGGGAGCGCCCGGTTGGCCTCGATGCGCGCCAGGGGGAAGGACGCCACCTCTTCGGCGGTGATGGTGAGGTCCTTCGCGACGACCGCCAGGTACTCCTTCTCTTCGCGGTTGAGGGCCTGGAGCGCGCGCGCGTCGAACGCGGCCAGGCGACAGCGGGCGAAGAAGTCATCGAGCTTGCCCCGCACGGCCTTGAGGGCCGCGAAGGCCGCCGCGGTGTCGTCGACCACCTTCAGGGCCGCGTTGCCCTCGGCCTTCTTCAGCCACGCCACGTGGGCCGCGACGTCCTTGAAGAAGGCGTCGAGCTTCTCGAGGTTGACGCCGTCCTTCCCCGAGCGGTCCTTCACGGCGCCGTGGCAGGCGATGACGTCGGAGATCAACTGTCTGGTGGCGTCGTCCTTCGCCGACTCGGGTGGCACCACGCCGTCGCCGTTGAAGGGCAGCTGATCGAAGGCCCTGGTGGCCTCGGTGGTGTCAGCGACCGAGATGCTGGTGGCGGTCGGTTTTCCGAGGCTCGCCAGCACGGTCTTCGTCGCGGCCGCCAGGCGCTTGCCCTCGTCGGTGGCGTCGTTGATGGCCGACAGCTGAAGCGCGTCAGCGCCCGGGAGCAGATCGTCGGCGTTCTTCAGCAGCTCCCCGGCCCACTTCACGGCCGCGATCAGCTCAGGCGCGCGAATGCGGCCGTCGTGGTCGAGGTCGATCAGCTCCAGCGTACGCGCGTCGAAGAAGAGGCCCTTCGTCGGGCAGGCCAGCGCGACCCACAGCTTCTGATCGAGCTGGTCGATGGCGAGCAGATCGGCGCCCGAGTCGAGGTGCACCTGGTCGAAGCCGCCGGCGCGGAAGAAGTGAAAGGGTCTGACCGCCATGGGGGCGCGCTCCAGAGACAGGGGTTGGAAATGGAAGCGCAAACTAAGGTCCGGCGCGGCGTTCGGCCACGCGAAACGCGCTCGGGTCAGACCTACAGCCGCTCGTCGATCGCGCGGTTCGACATCTCATCGGCCGCGCGGTTCATCTCGCGGGGCACGTGCACGAACTTCACCCGCTCGAAGTCGTTGAGCAGCGTCAGCGCCTCTTCGTAGAGGGGCCGCAGCGAGGCGCTCTTGACCTGGTAGCGGCCGCCGAGCTGGCGCAGCATCAGCTCGGAGTCGGCGAAGACCTCGACCTCGCGCACCTCGAGCTCGCGCGCCCGCCGCAGGCCCAACAAGAGGCCCATGTACTCGGCGTAGTTGTTGGTCTGCGTGCCGAGGAACTTGCCGAGGCGGTCGACGACCTGCCCCGAGGGCTCCACCAGCACCGCGCCGGCGCCCGCCAGCCCGGGGTTTCCGCGCGCCGCGCCATCGGAGTACAGCCGCACGCGCAGGAACGCGGGCTCGGCCGGCGCGTCGTTGGCCGGGCCACCCTCGACCATCACCGCCGCCTTCTCGAGGATCCTCAACAGCCGCGCGCGGTCGAGCTGCGGGAACGCGCCCAGCGTGGCGACGAGCGGCTCCTCTTTGGCGAGGAAGCGCAGCACCGCGCTCGACAGGGCCTTGCCGGTCAGCAGTTTCGACTTCGGCGTCATGCGTGGGTCGAGGTTACTTCGTCGCAGGCTCGTCGAGCACTTCCTGTGCGTAGACGATGCGGGAGCACGAGGGGCACGAGTCGAAGCCCTTCGAGGCGACGAGCGTGTTGTACATCTGGGCGCGCAGCTTCATGCCGCAGCCCTTGCAGACGCCCGGCGCGACCAGCGGCGAGAGGGCCGGCATGCGCTTCTTGCGAACCACGTCGTAGCGCTTGAGCAGCGCCGCATCGACGGCGTTCGCGGCCTGGGCGCGGGCGCCATCGAGCGCCGTCACCGCGGCCTCGGCGGCGGTGAGCTTCTCTTTGAGGGCGGCGATCTTGTCGGTGAGGCCCTTCGACTTCTCGTTGAACTCGACGTTCTTCGCGCGCACGACCTCGCGCTGAATGGTGGCCTGGCGACCGAGCTCGACGACCTCTTCGGCCATCGTCTGCTGGCCCTTCTTCGCGATGTCGATCTCGCGGGCGAGGGCCGAGTACTCACGCGTCGAGCGCTGCTCGGTGAGGCGGCCTTCCCACTTCTTCACCTTGTCTTTGTCGTCCGAGATCGTCTGCTCGAGGTTGAGCCGCTGCTTCTCGAGCTCATCGAGCTTGGCGCGCTCGGCGTCGACCGCGGCCTTCGCCGTGGCCAGTTGTTGCTCGAGCTCGCCGATGTCCTTCGGGTAGGCGTCAGCGTTCTTCTTGAGCGCCGCGACCTCGACGTCGACCTTCTGCAGTGCCGCGAGCGCCAGCAGTTTTTCCCGCAAAACTTCCTCCGTGCTCCGTGGCGCGAACGCGCCGTGTCGCGGCCTCTACCTGAACGACTGTGGCCTTTCCACCTCTTGTTACGGGGCGGGGCTGGTCTTTTCGGCGGCGCGTTGGGCCGCCGCTTTCGTCGCGCGGCGCAGGTTGAGCAGCTCGACCGACAGCGAGAACGCCATCGAGAAATAGACGTAGCCCTTCGGTACGTGGGTGCCGAGCCCGTCGGCCACCAGCAGCGTGCCGATCATCAGCAGGAACGAGAGCGCCAGCACCTTCACCGACGGGTGCTTCTCGACGAAGCCGCCGACGACGTCGGCGAACACCAGCATCGTCAGCACGGCGACGACCATCGCGGTGACCATCACCCACAGCGCCTGCGCCATGCCCACGGCCGTGATGATGGAGTCGAGCGAGAAGACGAGGTCGATCGCGAGGATCTGGAGGATCACCGAGAACAGCCCCTTGCGCCGGCTCCGCTCGTCACCCACGGCGCTGGCGGTCGCGGCGTCGGCCTCTTCGTGGCCCTCGACCTTCGTGTACAGCTCGCGGGTCGCCTTGAAGATGAGGAAGAGCCCGCCGCCCAGCAAGATGAGGTCGCGCCCGGTGAGCTCTTTCGAGAAGACGGTGAGCAGCGGCGTGGTGAGCTGCATCAGCCAGCTCAGCATCGACAAGAGGCCGACGCGGAGCACCAGCGCCACCAGCACGCCCACCCGCACGATGCGCTTGCGCTCCGAGGGCGGCAGCTTCGCGGCGATGATCGAGATGAAGACGATGTTGTCGACGCCCAGCACCACCTCCATCGCGGTGAGCGACAGCAGGGCCGCGATCGCCTCTGAGGTGAGGGTGGGCACGGCTAGCACTCCCCGCCGGCGTGCTCGACGAGCGACTGGAGCTCCTGCCACCGGGCGTAGAGCCGATCGACCTCGCGCGCGGCGACCTCGAGCTCGGCCGAGAGCGTCATCAGCTCCTTCGCGTTCGAGGCGACCTGCGGCTCTTGCAGGCGCCGCTCGAGCCCGGCCTTCTTCGTCTCGGCGGCGTCGACCGCGGCCTCGATGCCGTCGAGCTCGCGCTGATCTCTGTAGCTGAGCCGGCCGCCCTTCTTCACGACAGGGGCGGGCGCGTCGTCGGCCTTCGGGGGCCTCGGCTTCGGCTCGGCGCTGCTCCCCGGCGGCGGGCGCAGCCGCTGGTACATCGACCAGTTTCCCTCGTAGCGCACCACCCGCCCGTCGCCCTCGAAGGCGAGGATGGAGCTGGCCGCCTTGTCGAGGAAGTAGCGGTCGTGGGTGACCAGCAGCACCACGCCCTCGAACTGCCGCAACAGCCCCTCGAGCACGTTGAGGGTCTGCAGATCGAGATCGTTGGTCGGCTCGTCGAGCACCAGCACGTTGGCGCCTTCGAGGAACACCCGGGCCAGCAGCAGGCGGTTGCGCTCGCCGCCCGAGAGCGCCTTGACCTTCTGCTTCTGCGACAGGAGCGGGAAGCCCAGGTCGTCGAGGTAGTCCGACAGCCGCACCTTCTTCTGGCCCAGCGTCACGAACTCCTCGCTCCAGACCGCCTCGGCGACGGTGGCCTCGTCGTCGAGCTGGGTGCGCTGTTGATCGTAGTAGGCGACCTTCGTGCGCGGGCCGATGGTCAGCTTGCCGCCGTCGGGCGGGAGCTGGCCGAGCAGGGTGCGCAGCAGGGTCGTCTTGCCGACGCCGTTGGGGCCCACCAGGCCGATGCGCTCGCCCGGCTGCACGATGAGGTTGACGTCCTTGAAGATGGTGCGGTCGCCGAACCGCTTGGTGAGGCCCTTCGCCTCGATGACGGTCTGCGAGAGGCGCGGCGCCTGGGCCACCTGCAGCTCGGGCACCTTCGGGCGCACGAAGCCCCGCTCCGAGAGGAGCTTCTGGGCGCGCTCGATGCGGGCCTTGCTCTTGGTGCGGCGCGCCTCGACGCCCTTGCGCAGCCACGCGACCTCTTGCGCGATCCACCGCTCGCGCTTGTGCTCGGCGAGCGACGACCGCTCGAGCTGCACCATCTTCTGCTCGAGGTACGTCTCGTAGTTGCCCGGGTAGCTGACGAGCCCCGAGTCGGCGGTGCCGGGCGCGTTCACCTCGACGATGCGGTCCACCAGGCCGTCGAGGAAGTAGCGGTCGTGGGTGACCAGCAGGAGCGCGCCGGTGAACGAGTCGAGCTCGTCTTCGAGCCACGCCACGGTGTCGGCGTCGAGGTGGTTGGTGGGCTCGTCGAGCATCAGCAGGTCGGGCTGCGAGAGCAGCGCCCGCGCGATGGCCACGCGCTTCTTGAGGCCGCCCGAGAGCTCCGCCACCGGCCGCTCCCACTCCTTCACCCCGAGGCGATCGAGCAGCTTCTTGGCGTGAAAGCCGGTGTCCCAGCCGCCCAGGCGCTCGATGTTCTCGGACAGCGTCGACAGGCGCGCCAAGGTGGTCTCGTCACCCGGGTGGAGCGCCAGCTGCGCCGACAGCGCGCGGTGCTCGTCGAGGGCCGCCTTCAGCTTCGCCTGGGCGACCTCGAGCTCACTGGCCACGGTGGCGCCCTCGGGGAAGGTGGGCTCCTGGGGCAGCCACTCGACGCGCGCGCCCCGCTGCACCTGAATGGTCGCCGAGTCGGCCTTCATCGCGCCCGCCAGCACCTTCATCAGGGTCGACTTGCCGCTCCCGTTGAGCCCCACCAGGCCGACGCGCTCACCCTCTTCGATGACGAACTCGACGCCGTCGAAGAGCGTGCGGCTCCCGAAGGTGACGGTGACGTCGGCGGCGCGAAGCAGAGTCATGGTGCGCGCGCGCATAGCACGCGCACCCGAGCCGCCCACGCCCTCAGAATTTCGTCGAACGGCCGGGGCTGCGGCCTGCAACCACGCACCGGCACGAGGCGAAGCGACGGCATGGGGAATGCTGGTGTCGGCAGCATGCGTACCCTGCTCGTGGCTTCGACCCTGGTGCTGACGGCGTGCTTCGCGCCGGTTGACGAGACCCGAGACGGTGGGAGCGCGGCCGGCGGCGCGGCTGGTGGCGCGGCTGGTGGCGCGAGCGCCGGTGGCTCAGCGGCGGGTGGCGCAGCGGCGGGTGGTACGGCCGGTGGCGCGAGCGGCGGAGGTTCGACGGGCGGGGGCAGCAGCGGGGGCGGCTCCGCGGTGGCCTGCACCCGCGACGCGCAGTGTGGCGCAGGGCAGCTCTGCTACGACTGCGGCGCGTTCTCTCGCTGCGACGTGGGGTGTTCGGCGACCAAGCCCTGCCCGACTGGCGCGCAGTGCGTTCAACAGGTGCAGAACTGCCTGGTCTGCCCCTGTCCTCAGTCGCGGTGCGAGGCGCCCGCCTGCGTCGACGTCGATGGCGACGGCTACCTGCCGCTCCAGTGCCAGGGCATTCCCGGCGGAGACTGCGCGCCCTTCGACCCGACGGTGCACCCGGGCGCGGCGGAGTCGTGCACCAACGGGAAAGACGACGACTGCAACGGGCTGATCGACGCCGCTGATCCCGCGTGCGCCCGCCTGTGCGGGCCCGCGCCGCGCTGCACCTCGGCGCTCGACTGCAACCTGGGCGCGACGACGTGCGGCGCCTCGGGCTGCTGCGAGGGCTGCCCGGTGCTGTCGCCGCCGTTCTGTCAGATGGGCACCTGCGTGAGCCCGCCCGCGCCTCACCCCAACAGCGGCTGTCTGCTCGACGTGCGCTGCATTCCGTGTGGCATCTGCCCCGCCGTCATCGACCCGGTGTGCGCGCAGCTCGGGCGTGGCGACGCGCGCACCTTTCAGAACCGCTGCTACGCCACCACGGGCGGGGCCACCGTCATTCACGCCGGCGCGTGCGTGCGTGGCGAAGGGCTGTCGTGCACCTCGACGGGCCCCGGCTGCGCCGCGGGCACCTATTGCCGCGACGCGTGCCCCGAGTGCGACGCCGACCTCCGCCGCTGCACGAAGAGCGGCGCGTGTGTGGCCGACCTCGATTGCCCCGCTGGGCTGACGCCGCCGCCGCCCATGCCGTGCCCGAACGGCACTCCGGCGCCGCTGCGCTGCGAGAACAACGCGTGCGTGCGCTCCTGCGCGCCCTGACGACGCACCGAAGCTCCGTCGCCTGGCCGGGGCGTGTCGTACGCTCCCGCGCACATGGGCCTCCTGACGGCGACGCTGCACCCCGAGGGCTTTCACGGCCACGGGAAGAAGAAGCGCTTCTTCGAGGGCTGGTACGTCAAGCTCGTCTCGGCCGATCGCGCGCAGCGCTGGGCGGTGATCCCCGGCCTCTTCCTCGGGCCTGACGGCGGCGGTGAGGCCTTCGTGCAGGTGCTCGACGGCGCCACCAAACGCAGCTGGTTCTGCCGGTACGCGCTGCACGAGTTCGAGGCGCAGGCCGGGTCGTTCGACGTGCGCGTCGGCCCCAGCACCTTCTCGGCGAAGGGCCTGACGCTGTCGCTCGCCGACGGGCCGCTGCAGGGCAGCCTCACCTTCTCGGGCTTCAACCCCTGGCCGGTGACGCTCGCCTCGCCGGGCATCATGGGCTGGTACGCGTACGTGCCGTTCATGGAGTGCTACCACGGCGTCGTCAGCTTCTGGCACACGCTCACCGGCACGCTCTCGGTCGAGGGCCGCGACGTCTCGTTCGATGGCGGCGTCGGCTACCTCGAGAAAGACTGGGGCCAGGCCTTCCCCGCTGGCTATGTGTGGATGCAGTCGAACCACTTCGCCACGCCCGAGACCTCGCTGGTGGCCTCGGCGGCCATCATCCCCTGGCTCTCGGGCAGCTTCCCCGGCTTCATCGCGGGGCTGTGGCAGCGGGGCCGACTCTACCGCTTCGCGACCTACACCGGCGCGCGCCTCGAGCAGCTCCAGGTTGATGACACCCACGTGCGCATGACGCTCGCCGACGGGGCGCACCGGCTCGAGCTCGTCACCGCGCGCGTGGGCGGCGGGCTGTTGCACGCGCCGGTGCGCACCCAGATGCACAAGCGCGTCGAAGAGTCGCTCGACGCGAAGGTCGAGGTCCGCCTGTCCTCGGTGCGCTCGGGCGCCACCCTCTTTGAGGAGGTCGGCCACGTCGCCGGCCTCGAGGTGCACGGCGCGCTCGAGCGCCTGACGTCGATGGCCCGGGGGCGACGGTAGCGTGCTGGGAGCGCAACCTTTCGGTACCTGCCGTGTTGAAGCATCAGGAGGAGGCACCCATGAAGCGATGGCTCGCAGTCGTGGTGGTGACGGTCTCGGCGGTCTCGGTCGCCCAGCCGGTGAGAAACGCGGTCGAGAAGGCGAAGGATCGCCAGGACCTGCGGCAGGACCGCCGCCAGCTGGTCGACGACCGAAAGGACCTCAGCGACGTCACCGCGCTGCTGGCCCGCTACGACGCCGCGGTCGCGAACGGTGACGCGGCCGGCATCGCCAGCACCGACGCCGCGTTCGCGGGCTACCTGGCCAAAGAGGCCCGCGAGGCGGCCGTCGAGGTGAAGCAGGCCAGGCAGGAGGTGCGCGAAGACCGACGTGAGGTGCGCAGCGGCCGCCGCGAGCTGGGGCAAGACCTGGCGCTCGGCCGGCGCCCGGGGGTGGTCGGCGACGACGCGAAAGACCTGGCGCGCGACAAGGTCAACCTCGCCGACGACCGGGGCGACGTCGCCCGCGAGCGCGCCGCCCGAAACCGCCTCTTCGTCATTCGCGGCGAGCTCGCGCCGCTGCAGGGGCTGGCCGACGCCGCCGCCACCGCGCGCAAGCGGGCGCTCTACGCCGAGGTGGTCTCGCTGGCGACGCGCGATCTGGTGCAGACGAAGGTGGAGCAGCGCGAGGACCGCCGCGAGCTGCGCGAAGACCGCCGCGAGACCCGTGAAGATCGCCGCGACCCGATTCGCTGACGCTCAGAAGGGCGCCGCGACCGCCGCGCGGAAGAGGGCCACCGCCCGGTGGTAGTCCTGCAGCGAGTCGATCTCGCGCAGGCTCGCCTCGGCTGACTGGGTCTCGCGCAGGTTGACGAAGAGCAGCGTCGAGTCGCCCAGCGCGAACTTCTGCCGCTCCCCCGCCTCGAGCTTCCTGGCCACGTCGACCTCTTGCCTCGCGAGAATGACCCGGGCCCGCGCCGCCTCGAGCGCCGAGCGGGCGTCTTTGACGTCTGCGGCGACCCGGTCGCGCGCGAGGCGCAGCTGGGCCGCCACCTTCGCCAGGCCCGCCTCGGCGGCCCGCACGCGCCCCATCGGCAGCCGGTAGAGCAGGGGCACCTCGAGGATCGCGAACAGCTCCAGCTCCGGCACGTTCAGCTTGGGGTCGGCGGTGCCCGCGTTGCGGCCGAGGTCCTGCGAGAAGACGACGCCCATGTCGAGCGCAGGCCAGAGCTGGTTGCGGGCCAGCGACAGGTCGATCTCCTGCTGCCGCTGCTGAACCACCAGGCGCTGAACGTCGGGCCGGCGGCTGAGCGCCTCGTCGAGGGTGCCCTCGTCGCCAAAGCTCGGCAGCGGCTCGGGGAACGACGCAGGGAGCTGGGCGTCGAGCGGCTGGGTCGGCGCGCCGTCGCCGTCGCGCAGGAAGAGCGCGAGCTCGAACGAGGCCTGCTCGACTGCGCGCTGGGTCTGCACCAGGAGCGAGCGCCGCTGCGCCACCGCCCGCAGGTTGTCCTGCTGATCGAAGAACGGCACGTCGCCCGTCTTCACCCGCACCGCCAGCTGTCGGTCACGATCTTCGGCGATGGCCAGCAGCGACCTGGCGACCTCGCGCCGGCGGCCCGCGGCCACCCACTCCCAGTAGCGCAGCGCCGCCAGGCGGGTGACCTCGATGCGCTGGAGCGTCTGCGCCTGCCTGGCGCCGTCCTGGCCGAGCGCCGCGCGCGAGATGGACGCCCGCCGTCGGTCGATCAGCAGGTTCCGCAGCAGCGGCGCGCTGAGCCCCGCGCGCAGCTCGCCCGCTGGGTAGGTCTCACGCTCGCGGTAGTAGGTCTGAATGCCCGTCGACGAGAGCGGCTGCCCGATGCGGTAGCCGCCAAAGAGCGTCACCGGAGTTCCCGGAATCGCCCCCTCGACCGCCGAGTCCACCCGCACCTGCGGGTAGGGCCCCAGCGACGGGGGAATGAGGTAGCCGCGCGCCTTCGCGACCGGGTCGAAGCCGCCCGCGGCCGACAGGGCCTCGGCGTCGGCGGCCTCGAGATCGGCCTGGGCCGCGGCGAGCGACGGGTAGGCGCGGTCAGCGGCCTGGAGGACGTCATCGAGCGTCAGCGCGGCGCCGCCTGCGGGCTCCGGTGCGGCGCCGCCCGCGGTGGCCTGGGCCACGCCGAGCGAGGGGAGCAGGGCGACCCGGTGCGCGATGGCCCCCGGGCCCCTGGCCGAGATGAGCGAAGGCTCGAGCGCAGGCGCCGCGCCCAGGAGCGAGATCGTCAGCGCCGCGATCATCCCTTCGGTTTCTCTTTCGCCTTCGAGCCGGGCTGCGGCTGCCCCGGCGTCACCGTTGGAGGGAACGCGTTGAAGCGCCGCCACAGCTCGAAGCCCAGGCGCACCTGATCGAGCAGCACCCACCCGTTCACCCGCACGCCCTGGCGCAGGTAGATGCCGCTGGGCCACGGCTCGTCGGGCTTGCCGTCACCGTCTGCGTCCGTCGGGTCCTGCACGATCAGCAGGCGGAACTGCCCGGTGCCGTCGTCGGTGGCGTCGATGAGGTTGACCTTGCCGCCGAAGGTGCCCACGGCGACCGAGGGCCAGCCGGTGAACTGCACCGCGGGCCAGCCCTCGAACTGGAGCCGCACGTCGCGGCCGGTGCTGATGAGGGGCATGTCGTTGCCGTCCACCCACAGCTCCACCGCGCGCACCTCGGTGTCGGGCACCAGCGTGAGAATGGCCTCGCCGCTCTTGACGAAGACGTTGCCCTGGCCCTTGAGCAGCCGCAGCACCGTGCCGTCGATGGCGGCCTTCACGGCCATCGTCGACTGCCGGGCCAGCCGCACGTCGAGGCGCGCCAGCTCTGACGACGCGTTCGCCTCTTCGCCGCGAGCCGAGGCCTCCGAGGCCCGCGCGTCGTCGATGCTCGCCGTGATGTCGTTCATCGTGCGCGCCTGGTCCTGCTCCAGCGCCAGCGCTTCGCCCATCGCCGCCTGGAGCGTCGCGAAGGCCCGCTGCACCTCGGTCGTCGCCCGCACCACCTCGAACTCGGCGAGCTCGACGGTGCGGTCCGACGCGAGGCCCTGCTTCTGCAGCTGCTTCTGCCGGTCGACGTTCAGCCGGGCGATGCGCTCCGACTCCTCGGCCGCCTCTTTGGCCCTGGTGGCCGCCGCGGTGCGCTGCTTCGCCATCGCCACCCGGCTCTCGCCGGCGCGCACCGCCGCGGCCCGCGATGACTCGAGCGCCTTCTGCCGCGAGGCCAGCGAGGCCGCGCGCGCGGCCGCCGCCTCGCGCCTGGCGATCACCGCGTTCCGTTCGTCCATCAGCCGGTCGAGGATCGCGGGGTCGTTGTCGGTGATCTTGAAGAGGGGCTGGCCCTTGGCGACCACCGAGCCCTCCTGCACGTACCACTCGGTGACGTTGCCTTCGATGGGCGCGCTGACCTCTTGCTGGCGCTCCATGGGCGCGAACGCCACCACGCGCCCCTTGCCCGAGATCGACTGCTGCCAGGGCACCACCACCATCGCCAGCAGGAACACGCCGAACGAGAAGGCCACCAGCCGCGCCAGCACCCGGGTGGCCCTGGGCGTGCGCACCAGCACCTGCGCGGCCGAGGCCGCGAGCTCGTTGCCGACGCGGGCGTCGAGGCGCGCCGAAGAAGCGGGCGTCGTCATGCGTGCTGCTCCTCTCCCGGCGGGGGCGTCGGCGCGGTCGTCAGGCCGCTCAGCTCCATCACCTGGCCACAGGCTCTGGCGAGCGCCGAGGTGCGGTCGCTCACCAGGGCGATCAGCGTCCACGGCGCGTCTTTCCTGGTGAGGGCGGCCACCGTGCGGGCGCGCACCACCGGGTCGAGGCCCTCGAGCGTGTCGTCGACGATGATCAGCCGGGGGGTGGCGGCGAGCGCGCGCGCCACCACCAGGCGGAGCTTCTGTGAGGGCGTCAGCGCAGGCCCCTCTGGGCCCAGCTCGGTGTCATAGCCCTCGGGCAGCGCCCGCAGATCATCGGTGAGCCCCACGCGCTCCACGGCGCTGCGCACGTCGTCGGGGGTGACCGAGGGGCGGGTGAGCGACACGTTCTCGAAGACCGTGCCGAGGAACAGATCGTCGGGGCGCACCAACAGCACGTCGTCGTGCAGCGCGCAGGTGCTGGCCCGCCGCACGTCGACGCCGCCGACCTCGACCGAGCCCGAGGCGGGCTGCCGCACGCCTGAGAGCAGCTCGCTCAAGGGGCCGCCCTGCGCTCCGACGATCGCCACCCGCGCGCCGGGGGCGATGGTGGCGTTGAGCGTCACGCCCTCGACGTCGAGGTCGTGCATCGTCACGCCCACCGGCCCGGCCCCGGGGAGCTTCTCGCCAGTGAGGCTGCTCTGCACGTCGAGGTCGATCAGGTGGCCCACCTTGGTGAGCCCGATCACGAAGTCGTAGGTCGAGTCGAGGATCTTGCCGAACTTGGTGATGCTGCTGGTGACCGCCGCGACGATCAGCTCGGCCGCGATGAGCTGCCCCAGCGTGAGCGCCTCGTTGATCACCAGGTAGCCGCCGAAGCCCAGGAGCACCGCGCTGGCCACGACCTGCACGGTGAGGGCGCTGATGGTCTGCCCCAGCACCACCCTGAAGTGCCGCTCGCGGGCGACGAGGTACTTGCGCGTCAACGCGTCGGCGCGCGCCGAGGCCAGGGCCGCGCCGCCGGTGCCGCGAAAGGCCGACGGCGCCCGGGCGAGCTCCTCGAGCCAGGCCGCGACCTCGTACTTGGCCTTGCTCTCGTCGAAGGCGGTGCGCACGCCGCGGCGCAGGGGGATCAAGACGAAGAGGGTGGTGGCGATCACCAGCACGATGTCGAGGGCCAGCAGGGCCGGGTGGTAGAAGGCCAACACCAGCAGGCCGATGCTGATCTGCATCACCGCGGCGAGGCCGTCGGTCAGCACCGTGGCCATCGTCTTCTGCAGCGTCACCACGTCGAAGAAGCGGTTCACCAGCTCGGGGGTGACGGGGTGGTCGTCTTTGATGGCCCTGGGCAGGCGCCAGGCCACGTCGATCGCCACCCGCGCGAAGAGCCGCGCCTTGAGCGTCTCCATCACCCGCACCTGCAGCGCCTTCAGCGCAGCCTGGAACCCCAGCGCGATCAGGAACAGCACCGCGAGCACGACGATGGGCTGCAGCAGCGTTCCGAACGCGACCGAGGTCACCAGCGACTGGACGGCCACCGGCGTCGCCAGCGACAGCACCCCGACCGCGGCGCTGTAGATCACCACCACCCAGAGGTCGTCTCGCTCGAGCGCCAGCAGGGCCCAGACGCGGTCCCACGGGCGGAGGTGCGCGTGGTGCGTGTCTTCGCCGTCCTCTCCGCCGAGCACCGCCTGGGCCGAGTGCGAGGCCGCCGAGAGCCGCTCCATCGGCGCCGCCGGCACACAGTGCAGGTAGGTGACCGCCGCGGGGCCCACCAGCGCGGTGAGCTCGGCCTCGTCCAGCCAGGCCGCAGGGCGCACCCCCACCTGGGCGCGGAGCCTCGCGCCATGGCGCTCGCTGAGGATGACGAAGCACGGCCCCTCAGCCGCGGCGGTGATGGTCACCAGGGGGAAGATCGGCGGGGCGTGAACGAGCTCGGCCGCCGAGCGCGACACCGGGGTGCAGGCGACCCGCAGCGACTGGGCCGAGAGCCGAAACGCCTCGAGCAGCTCGCCCGGCCCGAAGGTGGTCAACGCGCCGAGGCTGCCCCGCGCCTCTTCCCGCGCGCGCACCGGGTCGAACTCGTGGTTGAGCGCGCGGGCCACCTGCTCGAGGCCGTGCACCAGCGTGTCGCCAGCGACGTGAGGTGTGGCGGTGCCTGATGAAGAGGTGCTCATGTGGCTGTCGTTCTGGCCGGGACCGTCACGAACGGCCTCAGTAATGACCCTCCTCGTTCGTTCAACCAAAAAAAGCCAGCGAAGGCGCGCGATCGCCGAAACCGCGCGGGGTCGTTACCTGGTCGGGGTGACGGTGCCTCGGCAGATCGCCCTCTTGCAGGGGGCCAGGTTCACCAGCGCCCAGCCGCGCCAGGGGTGGAGGCACTTTCACGTCGTGGGGCTCCTGCGAACGCCCGAGGGGTGGGCGGCGGAGCTCGCTGCCAGCTGCGACCCCACGCGCCGGGTGGTGGTGGCGGTGCGGGCGCTGAAGTCAGCCGAGTGGGCGCACGGGTGGGTGCCCCTGTCAGCGGCGCCCTGAAGAAACGACGAACGCCGGCCCACCACTGGCGCCGGCGTGCGGAGATCGGGCCCGTCAGGGGACGGTCAGGCCTCGACCTTCACCTTGAAGCTCTTCGGCTGCGCGACCTCTTTCTTCGGCAGCGTGACGGTCAGCACGCCGTGCTTGTACGAGGCCTGGGGCTCGGTGCCCTCGACGCTCTCGGGCAGCTCGAAGGAGCGGGCGAAGGTGCCCCAGCTGCGCTCACGTCGCACCCAGCCGTTCTTCTCTTCGGTGGCCTCGTGGGTGCGCTCGGCCGAGATCGTCAGCAGGTTACCCTCGAGCTTCACGTCGATGCCGTCGGGCGTGACGCCGGGCAGATCGAGCTTGAACTCGAAGGCCTTGTCGCTCTCCACCACGTCGGTCGGGGGAATGAGCGCGGCGGTCTGGTTGGTGGTCGCGGGCGCGTCGGCTCGGAACAGCTCGTCGAACTCGCGCCAGAGAGAGGGGAAACGGTTGGTCGTTCTGATCAGCATGGTGTGCTCCTCGGGTTGGGGAGGAAGGGTCCTCCCGGGAACGAGGGCAAGGTGAGACAGGAACCCGGGCTGTCAAGGCGCGCGCGGCGCGGCGAGGGCAGCTTGACCGGCAGGCTCGATGCGTTAGCGGCGCCGGGCGTTCTCAGGCACGCTGCCGCCGTGCGTTCCCTGCTCCTGGCGTCGCTGCTGCTCGCGCCGATCGTCGCGGCGCAGCCCGAGCCCGACGAGTTTTCGCTGCCTGTCTTTGCTGCGCCCGACGCGGGGGTCGTCTCGACGAGCGCCTCGCCGCCGGTCGACCTCACC
>JACSRE010000284.1 GCA_014879945.1 Myxococcus sp. | reverse complement strand
TGGCCGCGGGGGCCGGCGTGGCGGCGGGCGCCGGGGTCGCCGCGGGGGCCGGCTTGGCCGCCGTCTCGACGGGCTTGGCGGCCTTGAGCTGGGCGATCGACTCCTTCGCGCGGTCGACGTACTTCTGCTCGGTGGGCCGCGTCTCTTTCTTCACGTACAGCTCGTAGGCCGCGATCGCCTTCTCGGGCTGGTTCGCCGCCTTGTACGACTCGGCGAGGCCGTAGAAGCCGTCGGGGTCGGCCGGGTCGAGCGCGGTGTACTTCTCGTAGGCCCGAGCCGCGGTCGCGAAGTCCTGCGTCTTGCGCGACGAGAAGCCCAGGTTGAACCACGCCAGCTTCAGCGAGGGGTCGGCCTCGGTCGCGGCCTTGAACTGGGCGATCGCCTCATCGCGCTTGTTGAGCTTGAACAGCGCGCTGCCCATGCCGTTCATCGCGGCCGCGTAGCCCGGGGTGGCCTTGAGGGCGTCTTCGTAGGCCTTCACGGCGGCGTCGTAGGTGCCGGCCTCGAGGGCCTTCTCGCCGCGCTCGAACGCTGCCTTCGCGGTGGGCGACGGCACCGGCGCCGCGAGCGCGAGGCCCGAGACCGCCAGGAACAACGAGATCATCGACTTGGGGAAGAGCTTCGCCATGTTGTCCAACGCCTCCAGGGCCCAACGACGAGCCACGAGTAGCAAAGTTCAACGCCAGGTGCGACCTGCGCCTTCCCGAAAAAGCCGGGAGGACTCAGGCGCCGCACCTGGCTTGTGGATGCTCCGAGCGGGCTGACCCGATCAGCGCGGCCCCCGCCCTTTTATCCGAGCTTCAGGCTCTTGAACTTGTCGGCCAGGGTGCCGAAGCCGGCCTTCCCGCCGCCCTGCGCGGGCTTCTGCGTCGCCTTCCAGGCGTCGAGATCGGCGCGCTCTTCGCTGCGCTGGGCCGCGGTGATCGACAGCTTCACCTTCGAGCCCTCCAGCTCGATGACCTCGGCCTTGAGCTCCTTGCCCATGGGGAAGACGCGCTTGAGATCGGTGCCGCGCTCGGTGCCCGTCTCGCTCGCGGGGACGAGGCCGGTGCCGCCCTCGAACTCGATGAAGACGCCGAAGGTCTCGATGCGCACCACCTTGCCGACCACCACCGAACCGCGGCGCAGCTTGACGGTGGGCTTCTTGGGCGCAGCGTCGGTCTCGGCGCCGGCCGGCATCGGCTCGGACGACGAGGCCACGCCTTCACCCACGGGCACGCCGTTCTTCACCAGGCGCAGGCCCATGCGCTTCTCGTCGGGGTCGACCTTCTCGATCTTCACCTCGACCTCGTCGCCCACGCGCACGGCGTCGCGGGGGTGCGCGATGCGGCGCTCCGACAGGGCCGAGACGTGAATGAGGCCGTCGACGCCGGGCATCAGCTCGACGAAGGCGCCGAACTGGGTGAGGCGGGCCACCTTGCCCTTCACCGTCATGCCCTCCTTGAACGTCTCGAGCGCCTTCTTGAAGGGGTCGTCGAGGAGCTTGCGCAGCGACAGCGTCAGGCGCTCCTTGCGCTTGGACTTGTCGGGCGAGTTGGGCTCGGCGGCCTCCATGCGGATGACCTCGACCTCGAGCTCGTCGCCGACCTTCACGACCTCGCTCGGGTGGCCGATGCGCACGTGCGACATCTCGCTCACCGGCACCAGGCCCTCGAGCCCGCCGAGATCGACGAAGGCGCCGAAGGCCTGCACCGACACCACGCGGCCCTTGACCACCTTGCCGACCTCGAGCGACTTGCGCAGCTCGGCGCCCTTGGCCTTCTGCTCCTCTTCGATGAGGGCGCGGCGCGACAGCACCACGTTGCGCTCCTTCACCTCGGTGACGCGGAAGGTGAAGCGCTGGCCGACGAACTCCTCGAGCTTCGACGGCCGCACGTCCACCTGCGACGAGGGGCAGAACGCGCGCACGTCGCCGACGGCGACCTCGAGGCCGCCCTTGTTGACCGACAGCACCAGGCCCTCGACCGGCATGCCCGAGTGCTTGGCCTCGGCCAGCATCGACAGCGACGCCGCGTCTTTCGACAGGCGGCGCGACAGCACGATGCCCTTGGCGCCGGTCTCGGTGACGTGGGCTTCGATCTCGTCGCCGACGCCCGAGCGCAGAATGCCCTCGTCGTCCTTCAGCTCGTCGAGCTCGATCATCGCCTCGAGCTTGCCGATGGTGACGAAGGCCGTCTGGGCGCCGAGCTGGAAGATCTTGCCGCGCACCTTCTCGCCCACGCGGGGCATCTTGCGCGTCGGGAGGCCGCCATCCTTGACGTGCTTCTCGAACATCTCACCGAAGGACTCGTGCTCGGCGATCTCGTCTGAGACCGAGGGCCCGCTGGGCACCACCACCTTCGGGGCGGCCGCGACGGCGCCTTCACCGGTGGCCGGAGCCGTCGGCGTGGGCGCGTCGGCCTTGCGGGTCTCGACGGGCCCGCCGGCGCGCTTGACCACCACCATGGGGCCGCCGCCCTTGCGCTCGCGCTTCTCGCCGCCGCCGTCGGTCCGCTCACGGCCCCCTGCGGGGATGCCCAACATCACGTCACCGAACGTCGCTGCCGGCTTCTTCTGATCGCTCACACTGCCCTCGGGATTGAAAGACCGAGGGGGCCTTACCCAAGCCCGTCATGGGGGGCAAGGGAGGTCGGACACTCACGGGCGCTTCCCGGGCGGCGCCAGCAGGCCCAGGCGCACCCTCACCTTCTTGCCCGCGTCCACTTCTCCACGGAAATCAGGCTCGGGAGGCTCCCCCTCGGCGACCGCCTGGAGCACCTCGAGCCGCACCGGCGATTGATCGGGCGTCACCGCCTCGACCTCGAAGTGCATGCCCGGGCTCACCTCGTGGGGGTGGTGCACCTCGAGCAGCAGGGCGACCGACAGCCCGGCGCTCGACACCCGCGGGTCGTCGCGCAGGTTGAGCTTCGACTCCTTGACCGTCAGCGGCAGCGGGAAGCCCGACAGGCCCAGCTTGAGCGGCCGGGTGATGAACGAGGTCAACTTCTGGAGCAGCGCGGCCTTCTCGTCCTTCGACAGCTCCCCGTCGTGGTTCTTGTCGGCGCCGGCGCGCAGCAGCTCGCAGCGCGCCCCCGAGTCCACGTCGAGCACCAGCAGGCCCGTCACCGTCGTCTTCGTCAGCGTGAAGACGTAGCGGGCGTGAAAGCCCTCGGGGTGGGCCCGCGCGGTGGCGGCGCCCAGCAGCACCAGCACGAGCCCCAGCCGCGCCAACCGTCAGTCCGGGTCGGAGTGGAAGGCGTGGAAGAGCGTGCGCAGGTCGGGCAGCACGCGGGGCTTGAAGGGCTCGGCGTTCCCGAGGGGAATGACCTTCTTGAGCGCGGTGAGCGGCTGGCTCCGCGAGCGCGAGACCCAGATGGGGTTGGTGAAGGCGTAGGGCTTGACGATCTGCGCCTGCTGGGGCTCGTACTTGCCGTAGGTCGACCCGAAGCCGAAGGAGCCGCCGATGACGCCCACCGCGTCGCTGATCTGCAGCGAGGGCACCTCGTAGGGCGAGAACACCGGCCACATGGACTTCTCGCCGAAGACCTCGACGACGAAGAACGAGTCGTCGGGAACGCCGGTGAAGAGCTGCACGTGCTCGAGGCGGAGCGTCTCGGTGGACGGCGGCACCTCGATGGTGGCGGCGGTCTCGGGGCGCTTGCCCTGATCGCGGCCGCCGCGGCGCACCACGACCCTCGTCACGTCGATCCACGGCGCGGCCTCGACCTTGATGCGCATGCGGAAGACGCCGTTGGCGTTGACCACGGTGGAGCCGGGGCCCTGCTCGTCGATGGTCGCCGACACCAGGGGCCCGTTGGTGACGAAGCCGCGGCCGGCGCGCAGCGCGTCCATCGCGCGATCGACGTCGAGCGCCACCATGGAGCCGTTCGCGGTGTCGCCTACCTCGAGGTAGGTGCGCGGCAGCCCGGCCTCGGCGCCCGCGGAGTGCGAGTCGGAGTTGCCGGTGGCCACCACCTTCTTGCCCTTGCCCAGCAGGGTGAACCAGTCGTCCTGCGCGCCGGGGAAGGCGGGCTGGAGGATGATCTGCTCCACGCCGCCATCCATGTACTTGATGGGCTTCTCGATCACCTGTCCAGGGGCGGGCAGGCAGGCCACGGTGAGGTTCCCGTCGGCGGGGCAGGCCGGCAGGTTGGGCTCCGGGCCATCGACCAGGCGCCGCTTCACGCCGAACATGTTGTCGATGCGCTTGCCGTTGAAGACCTCCATCACGTCGAAGTCCTGGCTGAAGTTCACCGGATCGTAGGGCGAGGGCTCGCCGTTGGCCTGCGGCGTGCGATCGAGCCGGATGAGCGACGAGGGCGCGGGCAGCGGCGTGCCGGTGTAGGTGCCGATGTCGAAGGCGTTGAAGTACCCGAGGATGGTGTCGCGCGGGTGGTTCACCTGCACGATGGTCTTCTGCGGATCTTTCCCGAGCGCGCGCAGCTGGGCGAAGAGCTCGCCGGGCTTGCGGTAGAACCAGCGGAAGCTGCCGTGCTGAATCGGCCCGGGCTGAATGGCGATGGGGAAGGCGTTGAAGTGCCCCATCTCGAGCGAGGTGAGCTCGAGGCCGACGATGCTCTTGAGCCACGGCTCGAGGCCGAGCTGCTCGATGGTGGGCTGGTAGTCGGCGACCATGTTGTGATCGGTCGACGCCATCAGGTCCACGCCCTCGACGGCGAAGCTGGTGACGCGGTCGTCGAGCTCCATGTCGCTGTCCACGCTCTTGACCGAGTGCACGTGGAAGTCGGCGCTGATGTAGCCGGGCGTCGGCAGCACGTGGGTGAGCGAGAGCCCCACCATCGTCGTCTTGCCGGCCACCACCTCGATCTCGCGCTTCTCGAGCGAGTACTCGATGCCGCGCGAGGCCCACACCGTGTACTTGCCAGGGCGGATCTCGGTGCCGGCGGTGCCGTCGCCCGCGAAGAGCACCTTCTCGAGGTAGCGGCGGGTGTCGGGGTTCGAGGGGTCGTCGGTGACGAAGTCGCTGCGGCGGTACCGCTCGCCGATCTTCAGATCGTAGAGGAACCGCCGGGGCAGCGCGCCGGTCTCGTTCTCGTAGACGCCCTCGATCGAGAGCTTCGACGGCAGCGGCCGGCCCTGCTCGTCGCGCACCACCACGCGCAGCTCGCCGGGCTGCTCCATCGAGAGATCGACGCGCGCCGTGCCGCCTTCGGTGATCTCCACCAGCTCGCTCCTGGCGACGTTGCGCACCTTGTCGACGGCGTAGGCGCGGTACTTCCCCGGAGGCAGCGGCGCCGTGTACGCGCCGTTCTTCAGGGTGGCTGCCTGGCTGAGGTACTCGCCGGCCTCGTTCTGGAGCACCACCGACACGTCCTCCATCGGCTGGTTGGTGCGGCCCTCGCGCACGAAGCCCGAGATGGTGCCCACCGGCGCCTTGTCGCGCAGCACCGTCTCGGAGCCGTTCGCGTTCACCCGCACGTCGCGGATCTCGTAGGCGACCTTCTGCACGCTGGCGACGTCACCCGAGCCAACGGCCAGGTAGCCCACGTACTGGAAGGTGCCCCTGGGGTTGAGCACCTCGGGAGAGCGCGCCCAGAAGCTGCCGAGGAACGACGACGACGCGATGGGGATCAGCAGCGAGTCGGGCTTCGCCGTCGGGTAGAGGTCGGGCTTGCCGCTCATGTAGCCGTTGGAGCTGCGCGCCGCGACGAGGGCGTACGAGACGCCGTCGCCGGCGGTGCTCCACATCGAGGTGACCTCGCCGGGCAGCGCGTCGAGCGCGGCGTTGCGCTTGTAGACGGTGTCCTCCAGGTGGAAGCGCATGTCGAAGCCGGCCTGGCCTGGCACGAACAGCCGCTGGCCCTCTCCGAGCAGCGTCACGAAGCCGAAGGGGATCGAGAGCGGAAACGTCACCGGCGTGGGGTTGGGGTTCGTCACCGTGGTGACGATCTTGAGGTACTGCTTGCCGGGCTCGAGCTGGTACTCGACCGTGTAGCTCAGCGGGTCCTTCGGGTAGGCGACGTCGGTGATGGCGTTCACCACGCTGATGAACGAGCCCGACTTGCCCGAGACGACGATCTTCGCGGTGCCGTCCTCGGCGCTGACGGCCTCGACCTTCTCGGGCTCGATGGCGGTGAGGAAGAAGGCCGGGAACATCTCTGTGAAGTAGTCGTTGCCCTGCGGGCCCTTGACGCCGTTGGGCTCGTTGCCGCGCACCAGGTCGATGTCGATGAGCGAGCCGCCGAAGGCGCCGAAGCCGCGCGAGGTGCCCACGTCCTGCACGATGGCGTGAATGAGGCCGTTGGAGATCTTGTAGTCGCCGACGTCGGCGAGGGCGCGCTTGCCGCCGATGAGCTCGGCGCGGCTCTCGAGCTTGAAGGCCCGGGCCGGAGGGGTGGTGCGGGAGCAGCTCGCGAACAGCACGAGCGCGAACAGCGACGAGAGGCGCGTCATGGCGTCACCAGATGGCGTGGAGCATCAGGTCCACGCTGTCGTTGGGGTACGAGACCGTCCGCTCCTCTTCCCGGTGGGTGTACTGGGCCAGCACGCGGAACGGCAGCTTGAAGGGCCGCCAGCCGACCATCGCGGCGAGCTCCATCACCGAGTCTTCGGCCTGCACGCGCGAGGGCTCGTACCAGGCAAAGCGCGCCGCGCCTTCGAGCCCGGTGGCCTCGTGGAAGTAGCGCAGCTGCCCCAGCGCGCCCATGGCGCTGTCGGGCTGCAGCCCGCTGAAGGAGTACGTCGTGCTGCGCCCGAGGAACGCGCCGAGCACCTGGAAGCCCCACTTGTGGGCCTCGAGATCGACGCCGTAGTCGAGGTTGTTGGTGGCCAGGCGGTTGGGCCGCACGCCCGAGGTGCGCACGTTGTACGCGGCGTTGAGGCCGAGGGTGACGGTCTCCATCAGGTCCACCTCGACGCGGCCGACGGGCATCACGCCGTTGTTGTCGTTGAAGAGCTGGTTCTGCCCGTTGCCGTTGAAGACGCCGAGCGCGTAGCGGAAGCCGATGGTGTCATTGCCCAGGCGCCTGGAGGCGGCCTGCAGGCCCACCTGACGATCGGGCGCCAGGTGCGTGCGCGGGCCGTAGCCTTCGGGTGGGTTGACGCCGTTGGCCAACACCGAGCGGGAGACGAAGGGCACCGCGCCGTCCGACAGCAGCATCTCGGCGTAGTAGCCGGGGCGGAACTGGCCGGCCTTCACCACCAGGGCGGCGTGGATCTCGTAGTCGATGAAGGCGTCGCGCAGATCGACGATGCGGCGGCCGGCGAGCGGGTCGTTCGGGTCCACCAAGGGCGCGGCGAACTCCACCGACGCGTAGACGGTGAGCTTGTCGATGGGGCGGAAGTCGAAGTTGAGGCGGAAGTCGGCGAGGCGGAAGCCGCCGTTGCTGCCCACCAGCTCGTCCTCCTTGAGGGGGAACGCGTAGAAGACGCCGACGCGCGCGAAGCCGCCCACCTTCAGGCGCTGCCACCACGGCGTGTCGGTCTCGAGCTTGAGGCCTCCGACGGTGTTGGCGCGGCCGGAGCGATCGACCGCGACGGTCGAGACCTTCTTCTCCTCGACGTGCGCGGCGGGCGGGTTGGTGAGCGACGGCTCGGCGCTCGCGGCCTCGACGGGAGCGGCGGGAGGAGCGGCGGCGGGCTCGGCGGCGGGTTGTGCGAGCGCGAGTGCGGCGACGGCGAAGAGCGGGTTCACGAGTCGATCCTCCCAGGTGCTTCAGGTGTGTCAGCGAAAGACGGCGTCGAGGGTGCGCCCCTGCGCGGCAGCGGGAGCGGGCACGCCCAACAGGCGCGCGAAGGTGGGGGCGATGTCGGTGGCCTCGGCCGTGCCGGCGGTGCCTTTCGAGACGCCGGCCCCGAGGAACACCAGCGGCACGGCGCGATCGTAGAGCCACTGCGAGGCGTGGCCGGTGACGTCGGACTTCCCGTAGATCCAGTACGGGCGGCTGACGACGATGAAGTCGGGGCTGCGGCCGGCGAAGAAGCCGCGGCGCCAGAGCTCCGCGGCCGGGCCGAGGGAGCCGTCGGCGAGCCTCGACGCAGGCAACAGGTCCAGCACGCCCGGCTGCTTTCGCGCGAGCGCCCGGAGCGCGTCGGCGATGGTGTGGAGCTTCTCGCGGCCCCTGGGCGTCGCGGCGAGGCCGGGCGTCTTGCTGCTGGCGAACCAGTCACCGGGGCCCAGGCGGGTATCGGCCTCCTGCTCCAGCAGCGCGCGCAGGCCCTTCATGTCGATGCGGCCGGCGTCCACGCGGCGCTCCTTCATCGCCTCGGGCACCGGCGAGACGCCGTGATCGGAGGACAGCACCGCGACCCACGCGCCCTTCCCGACCTGGCGGTCGAGGCCGTCGAGGAGGCGGCCGAGCTCACGATCGACGGCGAGGAACTCGGCGATGCCCTCAGGCGAGTCGGGGCCGAAGGCGTGGCCGATGCGGTCGTGGCCCGAGAAGCTGATGGTGAGGAGATCGGGGGCGTCGTCGGCGCCGAGCTCCATCGACTTGACGGCCGAGAGCGCGAGGTCGACGAGCCACGCGTCGACGAGCGGCTGGAGCACGGGCTGCTCGGCGTCGGGCTCGCTGTCGCCCTGTCGGCCGGAGCCGGTGGGCATGGGGTTCTGGCCGGTGTAGCCGCCGCCGGGCATGCCCCAGGCGAAGGCCTTCTTGAGCAGCGCCTCGCCGATGCGCTGGTTGGTGGGCGCGACGAAGGCGGGCACCGAGGGCGCGTAGTAGGTGCTGCTGGTGAAGATCGGGCGCTCGGCGTCGAACCACACCACCGCGTCGGCGGCGCGGCCTCCCATCAAGATGGCGGAGCGATCTTTCGCGCTCAACGACACCACCTTGCCGCGCGCGTCGTGCACCTTCACCGAGTCGCCCACCGTCGGCGCCTGGAGCATCGTGGGCGCGGTGCCGTCCTGCTTCGCGGCGGGGCGGTCGAGCACGGCGTAGGCGGGGTCTTCGGTCGAGAGCAGGTTCTTGCCGGTCTCCCAGTCGGTCCACTCGTTCGAGGTGACGCCGTGCACCGAGGCGTAGGCGCCGGTGGCGATCGTGGCGTGGCCCGAGGAGGTCAACGTGGGCGCCACCTGAAACTGCGCGTCGCGAAAGCGCAGGCCCTGCTCGACCATGCGCTTGAAGCCACCCTTCGCGAGGGGCAGCCGCTTGTCGAAGGCGTCGGCCGAGAGTTGATCGACGACGATCATCACGCCGAGGCGTGGGCGCTGGTCGGCCAGGCTGGCTGACGAGACGAAGACGAGGAGCAGCGCGAGGCGAGCCACGGCGTGCTTCTACATGGCGGGCGCAGAGCGAACGTCACAAAAACGTTCCAGCTCCACGGGGCTCGGCGCGCGGCTTCAGGAAACATGCACCTCGCAACGTTGCTCGGGTGTCCCACCAGGACATGACCTCTCGAGCCGTCGTCAGCGCGTTGATCTCGACCTTCCTCGGCTGCGCCACCGCGCCTGAGCCGCGCCCTGCTCCCCTGCCTGCGCGGGCGTACGCCAACGAGCTCTCGGAGTTCGACGGCGACTGCGTCAACGCCGGGCCGTGCCACAGCTACCGGTTCAACTGGCCCACGGGCTCGACGGTGCGGGTGCGCGTCACGTCGAAGACGGCGCAGTTGAAGCTCTTTTCGATGGCGAAGCACCAGGAGACCATCACGCTTACGACCGATGGCACGGCGGAGCAGACCATCGTCACCACCGACAAGCAGGTGACGATTCGCGTCGCCGGCACGAAATCAAACGAGCGCGGTGAGTACACCCTCGAGCTCGACCCGGGCCCGACGAGAGAAGTCGCGGCGCCGCGATCGCTCGAGAAGCTCCAGGCACAACGAGACGCCCGCGCCGCCGAGCTGGCTGCACGGCAGGCGAAGTTGAACGCGCGCGCCGACGCGAAGGCCCAGAAGGAAGCAGCCTGCGCGGGAGGCAACCGGGTGTACGCCGCGACCAGCAACGGCCAGGGCGACGTGCGCTACCAGTTCTGCGACGGCTCGACGGTGCACCAGACGAAGGCCGGCAAGTGGAGCGTCTCGATGGCGCTCAGCGGCGACGACTACGACACCTTCATGCAGCGGGAGCGCGCCACGCTCGAGGTCGCCAGCCACAACGCCGAGGTGCTCAAGACGCACGAGTGGCAGCGCCGGGCCTCGCTCGCAGAGGCCGCCTACGACGAGCGCAGCGCCGCCTTCGCCGCGAAGTACCGCAAGCCCGAGTCCTGGTACGTGGCCGAGGCGAAGCGCTCGACGGTCCCCGTGGTGCCGCAGCACTGACCCGAACGGTCGGGGCCTCAACAGGCCGCGCGGTTCCAGCTGCGAGCCGAGCGCGGTGGAGGTAGCAGAGCGGCCGATGACACCTGCCCGCCCGCCCGTTCACCCGTCGATCGCTCCGACTCAGGCCGCCTACCACTCCGATCTCGTCGAGGAGGTGGCCCGCGCGGTCGGAGAGGCCG
>JACSRE010000014.1 GCA_014879945.1 Myxococcus sp. | reverse complement strand
GCGAAGCCGCGGCTGGCCGCGTACTCGAGGAAGTCGCGGTTGAAGACGATGCCCCTCGCATGGTGGTGCAGCACCACCGTCTTCATGTTGTCGAAGATGTCGACGTGCGTCGTGCCGCCGAAGAAGCGCAGCCCACGTTCCATGCACCGCAGCAGGCTGCCCAGCGTCTGGCTCAACGCGAATTCCAGGTACAGGTACCGCGAGTGGCACATCGCCATGACGAAGGCCGAGACGCGTCGCGGGATGCCGGGCAGCGCGAAGCCGAAGTCGGCCCAGTCCACCTGCACCGCCTCGCCCGGCTTGAAGTCGAGCGTGAGGAAGGGCTCGGCCTCTCGTGGCCGCAGCGTGCGCAGCTTGTCCCTCAAGATGCTGATGCCGCCGCGGTAGCCGTCGGCGCGCAGCTTCTCCAGCACTGCCGGGCCCGTCAGTTCCGGCGTCTCCTCGAGGAGGGCCTTCACCTTCGCTTCGTACGGCGTCAGCAGTGATGTTCTCGGCTGCGCAGGCGTTATCCTCTTCTTCGCGCTTCCTCGCCCCACGATGCGTCGCACCGTGTTCCGAGACATGCCCAGCTTCTTCGCGATGACGCGCATCGGCAGGCCATCGACGAGGTACAGCTTCAGCGCTTCGGCCACCCTCGTGTCAGCGTCGGCCACGGCCGCCCCCGTGCACGATGAAGCGGACCTCGTACCCGCCCACGACGTCGTTCAGCGCATCCGTCCACCCATCGGCCCACGCCCAGCTGCCCCGCTCGTCCGCACACAGCGCAACGCGCAGCGGCTCTGGCCTCACCCACAGTGACGTCAGGCCCAGCAGGCTGCGCCGCGCCTCCAGCGACGTCTCGAGCACCGTCCCTGTGAGCGAGAGCTTCACTCGCTCGTCGAGCCCCGGCTTCAGCAGCAGCGTCAGCGTGCGCGTTGTCTTCATTCGCGGCGGGTTGTGCGCCCACCGTCAAATTCGTTGAAGACTTCTCTCCCACGAGGCCGTCCTTCCGCGCCCTTCGCCGCTTGCGTTCGGCGTCACGGTGGTCATCACGGCCCTCGGGTGAGCGGCGGAACTTCCTTCGGGCGACTCTCTGACTCGCCCGCTTTCGCTCGAGCGCGCACGCCGAGCAGAAGCGCCTCCGGCTGCTGCAGCTCACGCACACCCAGAACACCGCAACGCACGTCTCACACTGTTGCTGTCGAAGCTCCACCAGCGGAGCGATCGAGAATTCGACAGCGGGCTCTCGTCAGCCCATCTTCGTCACCGAGACGAAGCGGCTCCACCCGCTGGGCGGCCTGGCCTGCCTCCAGGTCGCCCGTCTCTTTCTCTCCGACGCGAGCCTCAGCCGCCTCTCAGCTCTCAGCCAGTTTCAATCCTCGGCAAGGCCGCCTCCGCGAGCTTCGCTCGCTCCGGCGGGGCGACCTCGTCGCGGTGGATCACCTGGATCTCGGTGACGTCGGTGGAATTGGATCTCAGATCGACCGGTGGCGACATTCGCCTGCGCTGCCTCGATGAAGTGCTTCCTCTGCTCCACGGTGCACGTCTCTTTCCAGGGCATGGGCGCTCTTCTCGCCCAGCCCCAACGTGTCAACCATGTCGCCGGTCTGACGTGTCAGGCATGTCGCCGGTCCGTACCTGCGCGTTGCTCCCCGACGCATCTCCCGCCCTCACCAGCGCATGGAAGTCGTCGTAGCTGTACGTGC
>JACSRE010000314.1 GCA_014879945.1 Myxococcus sp. | reverse complement strand
TGCACAGCTCGAGGAGCGTCGCGCCGTCCTGCTCCCCGATGGCCTTCACCAGCCGCGCCTGCTGCTGCGGACGCTGCAGATTGAGCAAGCGCGGCTTCGGGCGCTCCAGGCGTGCGGTCGAGCCAGACACGATGCTGCCTTGAGCCCCTTCGCTGCCCGGATGCGCTACCTCAATGCCCGGGCGGCGCGCGAAGGAACCGACCGGCAGAAGACCGAGTCGATCGCCGATCTGTGGCTCAGCACGTGGTGGTGCGAGGTCGCCGTGGTCGGCGGTCGGTGAAGGCCTCGCAGAGAGCGCTCTCTCGGGGAACAACGGGCAGGCGCTGTTCGCAACCGGCCCCAGTAGCTTCCGCGTAGGGAGCGAGCTGCGAACCACCTTGTGCCGTCTCGCGCTGATCCCGGCCAGTTGAGGGCAGTCGTCCCGGACTGATCACGGGAAGTGGCGCTGCGGGGTCCGCCAGATCCCGACGCGAGCGCGGGGCAGAACGAGTTCGACCAAGTGATCCGCCGGAGCGAGCGAAGCTCGCGGAGGCGCCCTGTGGCTCGGTGATCGCCTTCGGGGTCGATCAGCAAGAGAGGCGAAGCGCCGGTGGGGTTTGAGGTACTTCGAGCTTGCGAGAACGGAGCCTCATGGACCCACGATGGGCCGTCCCACCGGCGGCGCAGACATGCCTTGTTTCGAGTGACGCGTCGAGGGGCCGATAGGGCGGCACGCTCATCGACGAGCGGGTGCTCGAGCTCTCGGCGCACGAGGCGATGATGAAGGACCCAGCCTCGTACCGGCCTGCTGAATGCCGGTGCGGGTGCACCCGGCTGCATCTGCACGACAGGCGAGAGCGAAGGGCAGTCGGCCCGGGGAGCGCCGTGGTGACGGTGGTGATCTTCCTGTGCGCGAAGTGCTTCGCGACCTGGCGGGTGCTCCCAGCCTTCCTGGCGCGATGCCTGTGGCGCACCTGGGATGCCGTCGAGGCGGCGATCTCCGACGGCGGGCGCCCACAGGTGCCGGCGCGCACGGTGCAGCGGTGGAAGGCCCGGCTGGCGCAGACGGCGCGCGCGGCCACGCAAGCGCTGGCCACCTCGGGTGCGCCGATGCTGCGCGCGGTGGCGCAGCGGGTGGGGCTCGACGCCTCACGGGGCGCACTGACGAAGGCGTACGCCGCCGCCACGGAGAGCCCCTCGCTGCTGGCGCCACTGGCGGCCCTGCTGCACCGACTGAGCCCGGGGCTTCGTCTCATGTAGCCCCCGTGAATTTCGGCCAGCGACGGGCGACCGAGCCGTTCCCACCCCGAATGGCGCTTCGGGCCGCCTACGTCGGCGACATGGATGAAAAGGCCCGCCAGCAGCTCGCGCTCTTCCGCATCTCCGTCCTCGGGCCGCTCGTCGGTGCCCGGCTCGAGCACGGCGAGCTGGTGGAGCTCTGCCGAGAGGCCGCCGCGCGCACGTGGGAGCTGCCCGGCGGCGCCTTCATCGACGTGTCCGCGCGCACCATCGAGGACTGGCTGTACGCCTACCGCCGCGATGGCTTCGCCGCGCTGCACCCGAAGCGGCGCAGCGACGCGGACAAGCCCCGCGCCATCTCCGACGAGCTGGTCCAGCTCATCCTCCGCCTCAAGCTGGAGAAGCCGCGGCGCTCGGTGAAGCGCATCATCCGTGTGCTGGAGCGCGCGAAGAAGGTGGACCGCGGGGAGCTGACGAAGTCCACCGTCCACCGCCTCCTCAAGGTGCACGGCGTCTCGCGGCGGCCGCTGCGCGGCCCCGGCGCGGAGCGCCGGAGCTTCATCCACGAATCGCCGGCGACCTCTGGGTGGGCGATGCCCTGCACGTCCACCGGCCCGTCATCGACAGCGCCGGGCGCGAGCGCAAAGCCATCCTCCTCTCCCAAATCGACAGCGCCACGCGCTACCTACCGCACAGCTACATCGTGCTGGGCGCGGGGGAGAGCTCCGTCGACCAGGAGTACGGGCTCAAGCAGGCGCTGCTCGCCCACGGGCTGGCCCGCGCCTACTACGTCGACAAGGGCGCGGCCTACACGGCCGGCTCCCTGCGGGCCATCTGCGCCGAACTCGACATCCGACTGCTGCACACCCAGACGCAGGACCCAGAAGCGAAGGGCGTCATCGAGCGCTGGCATCGCACCTGGCGCGAGGAAGTTGAAGACGAGTTTCCCGACGGGCCCATCGAGCTGGTCGACCTGGTGGCGAAGCACGATGCGTGGCTCAGCGTCGAGTACCACGCGCGCATCCACGACACGACGAAGCGCATCCCGCGCGAACACTGGCTCGAGCAAGCCGAACACCTGCGCCCGCTGCCCGTGGGCAAGTCCCTCGACGAAGTCTTCCTCCACCGCGAGCGCCGCAAGGTGCGCAAAGCCGGCACCGTCAGCTTCGATGGCCGACGCCTCGAGGTCCGCAGCGAGCTCACCGGCCAGCGCGTCGAGCTCCGCTTCGACCCGGTGGGCAAGGACGTGCTGCCCCGCGTCTTCGTCAACAACCGCTTCGTCTGCGACACCGTCCCCCTCGACCTCCTCGCCAACGCCCACCGCGTCCGACGCCGTGACGTCGGCGTGCCCGCTGCCGCGCCCGTGCCGTCGGGCCTGGACCCGCTCGCCCTCATCCAAGCTGAACACCAGCAGTACACGCGCCCGCTCTCGGGCGCGCTCTCTCCAGAGGACGTAGATGACGAAACCGACGAATAGAGCCAGCTCCTACCGCCAGCGCTTCGGCCTCACCCACCACCCGCTGCCGCGCGCGGCCGCGGGCAGCTCCTTCTTCTGCCAGACGAAGAGCCTCAACCAGCTCGAGGACTGCTTTCAGTCCCTCATCGAGGAGCCGGGCCTCGGCGTCCTCACCGCTGAGGCCGGCGTCGGGAAGCCAGCCGCCATCCGTAACATCTGCTTGTCGCTGCCGTCGCCCGACTTCCGCGTCATCTACCTCTGCAACTCGGCCGCCTCGCCCTTCGACATCTACCGCTCGCTCGCGCTTGAGCTGGGCCTCTCGCCCGCGCACCGAAAGTCGCAGCTCTGGTGGGCGCTCAAGACGGAGCTGGTGCGGCTCCTCGATGAGCAGCACACCGTGCCCATCATCGTCCTCGACGAAGCCCAGCACCTGTCCGATGTCTTCCTCGCGGACCTGTCCGGCTTTCTCAACTTCGCCTTCGACACCAGGAGCGCCGCGGCACTCTGGCTCGTCGGGCTTCCCAGCCTTGCCCAGCGTCTGCGCATGCAACTGCACGCGCCCCTGGCCTCCCGCATCGCCGTGCAGGTCCAGCTCTCCGCGCTCGAGCGCGACGACTTCAAGGCCCTCATCGAGCACGGCATCAAGGCCGCCGGCTCGCGCGACAAGCTGCTCACGGACTCCGCCGTCGAGCTGCTCTTCCGCGTCTGCCGCGGCATCCCGCGCATCGCTTCGCGGCTGCTGCGCGCCGCGCTCAAGGAGGCCCATGCGCGGAATCAGAACGTCGTCGACGACTCCGCCCTCAAGGCCGCCGTGGAGACGCTCACGCTCGTCGAAGAGGTGAAGCCGTGAGACAGCTCCGCCTTCGTCTCCCGAGCCCCCCCGCTCCTCGAGCGCTCGCCCGAGTTGGCCGCGCTGGCCATCCTCGACGCGGCGCTTGCCGCGTCGGAGGCCGCGCTCCTCGCCGCCTACGCCGAGCTCTACAACGGGGCGCTCGAGGGCATCCCGCGCGGCGCCAGCGTGCTGCGCGCCAACGCCGTCATCATCCACGCCCGCCGTCTGGCCGCGGCCCTGGCTACCTACCGCGACAGCCTCGATCGCGATGCTCTCCGCGAGGAGCGCGCCCGCCACCGCATCTCCTTCTGACCTACGCGCTCAGCACAGCGCCGCTGATCGCGGCCGGTCTCCGCGCGTCACGAGCAGAACCCCGGAATGAGCGTGGGACGGATCCACGGGAACAGCGCGAGCCGGTACACCACTCTCTGCGTCGTTTCTCAGGACACCCAAACTGCGTTCGCGCCGGCCGGGTGCGGGCAAGGTCGCGGGAGGACTCGGACTTGATCGGTCTTCTCGATCAAGTTCGCGCCGTCCATGCGCGAGTGGGGGCCCATTGGTCGCTGCGTCACGGCTCGCCGGGTTGTCCGCTCCACGGTCGGAGCAGGTCGCGTCACGGCTGACTGCTCACGCCCCATTCTCGGCACCTCGAGCGAGTCCCTGGTGGCAACTGATTCGCACTCGACTTGCACACCTCAAGACGAGGGGCGAGTGTTGGAACACAGCGAAGCAAGCTGTTGATACGCAATGTGGAACGCTCGAATCCGAAACCCCGAACCATGAATGGGTTTTCGACTGGCTCGACGAAGCGAATAACCAGCTCGCCCTCGAGCCGTGACTCCGCGGGAGAATCACCAGGCTGAATCCGCAGCCGCCCGGACTCGATACGACCAGAGAGACCCTCGATAACCCAACTCCTCCAGGCAACAACTCTCAGGTCGCTGACGCCTCCGTCTGACACATGCCCCTCGATCTCGACTTCATATCGATCGTCCCGATCTGATCCCCCAAAGGCCTGAACTCGCAACTCCGCGGGATGCTCACAGTCGGCAAGTTCAGCAAAGACCATTGGGAACGGCACGTCACCGGTGTTCGTTTCCGCTCGAAGCCAGCTTCTGGAGCAGGCGCAAAGTCCAAGCACCGATAGGAGCGTCATCGAAACTCTCATCGCGCTACCGAAGTCCGATTCAGCCGAACGGGAGGGGTGGGACCACCACCTGAAGCACAGGCAGGTGGGCACTTGCTGTCGATATTCTCAGCCCCTCCCTCCCCGTTCGTAGGACCGAGCGACTGGTCCCGACCCCAATGGTATAACTCATGAATGAGACTGGTCGCGATCTGGCAGGGCGATAGCACGCCTATCTGACAGCTGAGTTGTATTACGTCTGAGCCGTCAGCATATCTCGAAGTTGCGACATCGCTCCGGGCGACAACGAGCGGTTGTCGCCGGGCGGAGTAGCTCAAGTCCGACTTCAGGTCACGGCCAGTGCCATCCCTGTACGCATTCTTGCACTCACAGTTGTCTGCCATGGCTTGAGCCAGTTTGTAGGCCTCAGCCCACTTGGAGTAGACCTGCGTCCCGCAGCTTCTGAGCGAGTCAGTCTTGACAGTCAGAAGTCCGGAGCGATCTGCGCGTGTTAGCGGCAGCGAATCTACGTATTGGTAAACCTGCGGAAGTTCATCTCGCAACCCCAGCGCCAAGAGAATCGGAGAGAAAGGCAGAAGAGCATCGACGCCGAGGTACCTGCCCGTAGTGGGCTCGAACAACCGGTACCAGTTGTCGACGGTGCCGTCGTGCCTGGGAAGCTGGCCGGGGAGCGTCACCGAGGCAGCGGCGGGGGTGGGCACGAAGGCGGCGGAGGCGGCGACGGTAAAGCCCCTGCGCCTCTCGGAGGCATTGCAGCCCTGGCCCCAGATGCCGACGGAGACAGTCCCGGAGAGCGGAGGCGTCCAAAGGGAGACGGTGCCGTTGGCGGGAACGCGGTAGCTCCACAGGGACTGGCCGGAGGCACTGCGGACCTCGAGGACGTCGCAGGAGGCGAAGGAGACGTTTGTGAGTCTCAGTGCGGTTGGGCTCTGGAAGGCGAACGAGAACTGCTGGCCCGCCGCCGGGTAGGGGTTGGGTGTCACCTGCGTGCGAGGAGTGACGTCGAGGGGGCCGAGGTCTGGGATGACGGAGGTGAGGCGAAACCCGAAGGCGGAGCCGCAGTTGCGAGGCGTCAGCGAGACGGCGACGGCGCGAGCGGGGAGCCAGTCCGTCTCGACAGTGCCGGAGGAGGAGGCGGGAATGCGGGCGAGGATGTCTGTCGAGTTGTCGTCAAGGATGTCAATGACATCACACGGCGCGAGGGAGACGCCCTCGAAGTGAAGCTTCACGGCACGAGCGCCGACGATGGGCGGGACGCGGAAGGAGAAGCGCGTCTGAGGGTAGGGGTGGGCGGTTTCTGCGGCCAGCGGCACTGGAGATACGGGCTGCGGGCGCTTCTCACCGAAGGCAGAGTAGAGCGTCTGACGCCAGAGGCGACCCTGAGCGTCGGTCTCGGCGAGGACTTCCCCGAGGTGGCCGGAGTGGAGGAAGGCGACACGCTGGAAGACGGGCGGCGAGGTGGCGTCTTGCTGAAGGGAGTGAAGGACGGCGACGGGGTGGGTGCCCAGCCAGACGTACTCCTTCACGGGGCGAGGGTAGAGGGACGAGAGGCTGCCGACGCCCCACTCGACGAGGAGACGGTTTGCGTCGTCAGCGCGGAAGTCTTCGTGAAGGCCGGCGAGGCTCCATTCCTCACGGGTGCGCTGGCCGTTGGCGCGGTGGACGAGGCGGTACACCTCGCCGGACGGCGTCACCGACGAGGTGACGCGCGCACGTGCGTCGTAGCAGAGCGTCAAGGCACCCTCGGGCGAGTCCCGAGTCGCCAGCGCGCCGAAAGCATTCCACCGGTACATGGTTGGGCCCACGGTCGAGAGTCGATGGGTGCCAGCCTCGTAGCAGTATGGCACTCCGTCGCCGGAACTCCTGTCACCGCTGGCGAGGTAGTCGGCCGTCAGCGGGCCCATGCCACCATCGACGGCCGCAAGCGCGGGGTGGACGTCGTAGGCGAAGGTCGACGTCCATGCAGGCGCGGTGGCCTCGGAGATGGCCAGCGGGTTGCCCCACGCGTCAAAGGCAGACAGTTCTCGACCAGCGTCGACAGTGCCGAAGAGGCGCTGGCGCAGGAGGGTGGACGACGTCTGGACGAAGCTGGTGCGCAAGACGACGTCGCGTGGACTGCCTTCCGTCCACCGCTGGAGTCGCCAAACGGCGCCAGACGCAGTGACGGCCTGGGTCGCCTCGCCTGCTGTCCAGGCGAGGCCCGACAACAGAGACGTACGCTGGGCGCCGTTGACGAGGGTGAGCCCAATGGGCCTGTCGCGCAGGCGCTGGCCGCCGTCAGGGTAGTCGTACTCGACGCGCAGGCCCGAAGGGTACCGCGTGCTCGTTGGCAGCCCTTGCGGGCCGAGGCCCCATTCCATCGTCTGCGCGCACGTCGCACCGGGCCAGACGTGGGCCTCGAAGCGCACGTCGCCCCGCGGCCAGTATCCAAAGAACCACTCGCCGGACTCATCGACTCCATGCGCGATGCGCCCGCCGGTGTACTCGAGAACGAGAGCCTGCCCCGTTGTGCAGTCGGACACGGGCCGAGGCGGGGCGTCGTACGTCGTCGTCTCCGTCAAGGCACCCGCCGTCGTCTCGACGAGGCGGTTGCTGGCGTCGTAGATCATGCGCGTCTCCACGCCATCCGGACGCCGACTCCGAACGAGGTTGCCCGCCTCGTCGTAGACGAAACGCCACAGCCCCATATCCACGGACTCCACCTCGACGAGGCGCCCGAAGTCGTCGTGCAGGAAGCGCTGGCGCACGCCTTTCGCGTCGATGAAGGCCGAGAGGTTGCCGTGAATGTCGTACTCGAAGCGCGCCACCGTCACCCACCCACCCAGCCGTTGGCGTACCTCGGAGAGGCGGCCGTACCTGTCATACGCGTAGCGGCGTGAAGGCCGCGCCTCGGCGTCCTCAAGAGACGTCGACTGTCGGCCCTCGTCCGCCAACCACACCAACCGCTCGTCTTCATCGAAGCCTTCGCGACGCGTCACCGTTGCATTGTCTCGGCGAAAGCGCTGGCCCACCAACCGGCCTTGTCCGTCGAACTCCAGCTGGGCGTCGCGCACCACCGCCTGCCCCTCGAGGAAGGTGGCTGGCGTCGGGAACCCGCGCGCCGACTGGTACCGTATCTCGGTGTCGGCCGTGCCCGAAGGCTGGCTTCGCCGCGTCACGGAGGAGAGAATGCCCTTCCTGTCGTAGCCGTGGATGGTGCGAATGCCCGTTGGCTCGACGACTTCCGACAGGCGCGCGGCGGGGGTTCGTCGCAGCTCGGTGGCCGTGGTTTCGCCCGGCCTCAACGACGTCTGGAGGCGGCCGACGGCATCATACGTCGACACCCACACTGCGCCCGACTCGTCTGTCATTCGTCCCGCGCGGCCGCGCGCATCGGTGTCTTCGAAGGTAGCCAGCGCGCGGCCAGCCAGGGTGCGTCGCCGAAGGGTCCACTCCCTCGGTGCGGGCGCCCATTCGTTTACCGTCTCGTCGGCGACGTCGGTGCGGGGGCCGTCGATGGAGGTGAGTCGTCCTTCGGTGTCGAAGCGGTACGTCTCGACGTGCACCTGGGTGCCCCAGGCTCCTGACGTGTCCAACAGCGTGCGTCCAACCCTCACGTGCCGCTGCGGCCGCATTGCCAGCGGAGCACGGTTGAGGTCAGACAGTCGGGTGCCGCCGTCCCAGGTCTGACCGTAGTCGTCGACCGAGAGTGTCTTGAAGCCCGCGGGCGCTGTGGTGTCGACGGTCTCTCGAAGGAACCCGACGCTAATGCTGGTGTCGCCGAGGAATGCGGAGGCCTGGCCGTGCCGGGCCTCACCTGGGGTGGGCGTCGTGCAGGACGACAGGCCGGGCGTTTTGGCAACGACACGGCCAAAACCGTCACGCTCGTACAAAGTGAAGAAGCCGTCCGCGTTGCGCTCGCAGCGAATGTCGAACCAACTCGCCTCGGGCACGTACTCCACCATTCGGGTGACGTCGCACGCGCCGGTTTGGTCGAGCTGGCACTTCGAGGTGACGAGGCCATTCGACCAGGTGAATTTGAGATTCTGGCTGCCCTTGACGATGGTTTCTCGCCGCACTGGCAGGCTGGCGCGAGCGTCGTAGACGGGCCAACTGAAGGTGAAGGACTCGCCCGGAGTCTCGTGCGCGACGACACGCGCCGGTGTCAGCGCAAGGCCGTCGTACCGGAACGACTCGATGAGGCCCCCGTCCGCGTCCGAGGCCAGGGTCAGCAACCGCACCGTCGCCGCCGGCGTCTCGAGGTGCTGCATCGAGAAGGTGTAGTCGAAGGCCTCGAAGCGCCCGTCCGGGAAGTCCGTGCGGGTGAGTTGGCCATTCGTCACAGCGAGGCGCACGACGGGTTGGGTGAACGCGGCGTCCATTGCGACGGTTTCGAGAAACCCCGCTGCGTACCGGAAATGAAGCGCGCGGCCGAAGAGGAAGTCGACGCGGCACAGCGCCCCTGTCGGGAGCGTCGGCGACAGAGCGCACGCGGCGTCTTCGCCGCCGTAGCGCAGCTGTGCCTCACCCCCGTCGAATGCACGTACGGTGCGAAGTCGGCCTGCCTCGTCGAAGACGTACGTCTGGCCGTTGGGCCGGTTGGCGACGTAGAGGCGCGAAGCGCCATCCCACGTCAGCGTCGAGCCCGGCCCCTCGCTGGTGTATCCCGAGGTCGTTGCGGTGAAGACTTCGGCGCTGGCATCTTCGAGGCGCATCCAGACGGTGGGTGCGGGCGCCGCGCCGACGGGTCCTGCAAGGGCGAGGTAGGCCTGCCAGGTGTGCATCCAGCCAACGCCCGTCGTGCTGCGTTCCGTCGTCGAGCCGGTGCCCTGCGCCCAGGCAGTCGAATAGGTACGCTCGAAGCGGTACGACGGGCCCCACGGCATAGGTACGTCGATGTCTGTCCTGTCGAGCCATGCGTTGCCATTGAGGACGTCTACCGGGGCGCCGACGCTGGGTCGGCCTGGAGACTCACAGCCCTTCTTGCATCGACTACTGTTCTTCTTGCAGCAGGCCGCAGCGTCGCTGGGTCTTTGTCCGCCATCAGGCATCGGCTGGCTGGAGTTGGGCTTGTCGAAGGGGCTGCAGGCATCGTCGTCGGCCCAGGCGGCCATGGGCGCAGCCAACGCGACGAAGAGGGCAAGGCGCGTCATGGCGTCCTCCGCGGCGGCGCGCAGTAGCCTTCGAGTCCAGCGCCTGTCTCTCGGGACGTGCAGTTCCACCCAGAAGGACAGCCTGCATCCGGGCCGCACCGTTGGGTGCACGTCGCCCCGCTGGCGAGGCGGAGGCAGAGTCCTGAGGGGCAATCACTTCCGGTTGCACATGCGCCTGGAGGTGGTTGGCATTCTGGCGTTGCGCGGCCAGCAAGTGGCGTGACTTCGCACCCTGTCGCGGGGAGTGGTGGGCCCGCGTCCTCCTCAAGGGCTGAGCCCCCGCCGTTCCCGCCGCCACCACCTCCTCCGCCGCTACCGCCGGCGGCGTCGCCGCCGCCCGCGACCCCGCCACCACCGACAACGGTGCCCGAGTCGACGGCCATGTCCGGTGGGCATTGGCAGCGCGCGACACTCAGCATCCCCACCACTGCCAGAGCCAACCGACGCATCGCGTGAGTGTCGATGGCCCGCTGGTCGACGTCAACGCGTGTCAACGCAGCGGCTTGCCTGGTGCTGCAAGAAGCCGCTGACAGGCCAGCGAGCTCTGGCCCGCACGGTAAGGGCTTGAGACCAAACTACACGATCGCTTGAGGGCATAGCTTGTAGTTCCACTCGCCATGAAAAT
>JACSRE010000408.1 GCA_014879945.1 Myxococcus sp. | reverse complement strand
TCCATGTGGGTGGCGACCGTGCCGCCGCCCGGGACATGGCCGCGCTCCTCCGGTTCTTCCTGCGTCGCGGCGAAGAGGTCTTGCGGTTCACCATCGACAAGCCACGCGTGGTGTTGGGCCGCGGCGAGCGGTGTGACGTCGCCGTGCCCGACCCCGAGGTGTCGAGGCAGCAGGTGGCCATCACCCTCAGCGACGCCGGCGCCGCGGCCGAAGATCTCTCGGGCAAGGGCATCGTCATCGCCGGCAAGAAGGTCACCTCGGCCCCGCTGACCGACGGCGCCGACATCGAGCTGGGCCAGTGGCGCGCCATCTTCCGCGCCAAGGCGTCGAACGTCGACGACACCGCGGCCACCGAGCTCGGGCAGCAGACCGAGATCGCCCAGGTGGGCTCCGACGGGCCGCGCATCACCGCGCAGCTGCGCGTGCGGGGCGCGAAAGAGAGCGTGCACAAGCTGCAGGCCGACGCCTTCACCGTCGGCAAGGACAGCTCGAACGATCTGGTGGTGAACGAGCGCTTCGTGTCGAGCCGGCACCTCAAGGTGACTCGACGCGACAACCGGTTCCACCTCGTCGATCAGCAGTCGACCAACGGCACCTGGCTGGGGCCGATTCGGGTCTTCGAGGCCGAGATCCCGCTCTTCTCGACGGTGAAGCTCGGCGACACCGAGATCGTCTTCGAGCCCACCTCGACCGCCGCGCTGGCCGCCTCGGGCAAGGGCTCGACGGCGTACGAGGGGTTGATCGGCTCCGACGGCGCCATGCGCGCGCTCGCCGAGGTGATCGATCGGGTCGCGCCCTCGACCGCCGCCGTGGCCATCTTCGGCGAGTCGGGCACCGGCAAGGAGCTGGTCGCGCGCGCGGTGCACAACCGCTCCACCCGCGCCGAGAAGGCCTTCATCCCCGTCAACTGCGCGGCCATCTCGAAGGAGCTGATCGAGAGCGAGCTGTTCGGCCACGAGAAGGGCGCCTTCACCGGCGCCGAGAAGACCCACCGCGGCGCGTTCGAAGAGGCCGACGGCGGCACGCTGTTCCTCGACGAGATCGGCGAGCTGCCGCTGGAGCTGCAGGCCAAGCTGCTGCGCGCGCTGGAGTCGGGAGAGATCAAGCGCGTCGGCGCCGCGCGGCCCATGAACGTCGACGTGCGCATCGTGGCGGCCACCAACCGCGACCTGCTCGAAGAGGCGCGCAAGGGGCGCTTCCGCGAAGATCTCTACTATCGGCTCTGCGTGGTGCCGCTGACGCTCCCGCCGCTGCGAAACCGCAAGGGCGACGTGCCGCAGCTGGCGCAGCACTTCCTCAAGCTGTTCTCGCCGCGGGGCCAGCCGGTCACGCTGTCGCAAGACGCCCTGGCCAAGCTCGTCAGCCACCCGTGGCCGGGCAACGTGCGCGAGCTGCGCAACGTGCTGCACCGCGCGCTGCTGCTGCGCCGGGGCCACGCCGTCGAGGCCGGCGACATCACCTTCCAGGGCGGGGCCAACGCCGCCACCGGCGCCCTGCCCCCGGCCCCGACGTCGGCGCAGCCCGGGCCTTCGCCGCTCAACGGCAACATCTACCAGCCGGGCCGCACCCTCGAAGATCACCTGCAGGCGCTCGAGAAAGAGATCGTGCTCCAGGCGCTCAAGTACCACGGCAACTCGAAGGAGAAGGCCGGGCGCGAGCTGGGCGTGGGGCGCTCCACCATCTTCAAGCGCCTGAAGGACTGGGGCTTGACCGCCACCGACGAGTAGGTCGGCAGGGCCCGATAACCGCCTGGAATTGCTTCGGCCCGCCGGTCGGTAGATCGTGGGCGCGTGAGGGGCGTTGAACGCTCCATGACCGCGCTCCCCCCCATTCACGAGCTCTACCGCCAGCAGCGTCAGCGCGCCCTCGCGGTGGTGCGCCGCATCGTCAAGGACGCCGACGAAGCCGAAGACGTCGTGCAAGACGTGTTCGTGCGCCTCTACTCGAAGGACGTGCACTTCGACGGCAAGGCGGCCTGCACCACCTGGCTGCACCGCATTCTCATCAACTCGTCGATCAACTCGCTGCGGGCCCGCAAGCGCCGCGGCCGGCTCGAGACGCCGCTGGGGCTGGGAGAGGACCCCGAGGCGCGCGCGGTGGGCAACGAGCGCCACGCGATGTTGCTCGAGGCGCTCCAGCACCTCTCGGAGCAGCACCGCCTCGTCGTCACGCTGCGCGACGTGCGCGGCTACTCGTACCCCGACATCGCGCGTATGCTGAACCTGCCCGAGGGCACGGTGAAGAGCGCGCTCAACCGCGGCCGCACCCGCCTCGCGAAGGTGATGGCCGGGCACGACCTTCAGGAGCACGCCGCCGGGTGACTACTCGTCGCCCTTCTGCCCGACGAACTGGTCGCCCTTGTCCTTGAAGAGCACGTTGAAGGTGGTGAGCGAGCCGTAGCAGCGGGTGACGTACTGCTGCATCTCGACCTTCTCGACGTCGGTGAGCTTGGGGTGCGCGTTGATGCGCTGCTCGAGGGTGCGCAGGCGATCGCGCACCATCACCACCTTGTGGAAGAGCGCGTCGATGGGCAGATCTTTCGGCTGCAGCTCGGGGTTGGCCGGCACCAGCTTCACCGTGCCCCCTTCCCACTTCTGCGCCAGCGGCACGTCGGCGAGGCCCGAGGCCTCGAGGAACAGCTCCATCAACTCCTGGCGCGTCATGGTGTCTCCTTCGAGGTCGACCTCGGTGCGGGGGTCGATGCGGTGAACGAGGGTGGGCCCGAGGGCGGTCGGCCGGGTGGCGCCGGCGCTCGAGCGCACCAGCGGGGCGATCGACTTCAGCGCCCTGGGCCGCGACGACTGCGCCGCCTCGTGGGCGACGCGCACGGCCTCTCCTCGAGGCGCGAAGACGTTGCAGATGGGGGCGCTGGGCGGAAAGAGCGCGCGCTGCGGCTGAACCCGGCACTCGCCGACCCAGCCCTTCTGGGCGTCGAGGGAGTGCGGCCGCCACAGCTTGCAGTTGCCACACACCTTCTCGTGCGGCTCGAAGGTGGGCGCCGGGGGCTGGGACTCGGAGTCGGACGACACCCCGTTCGCCTAGCCAAACCTGCGGCGCCGCGCCATGCCGGCGCTCGGGCTGCGAGGGGGCACCGAACGGCGCTTGTCTTTCGGCGGAGCATTCAGTAGTGGCCGCGCCGCCATGGCGAAGATCCCCCTCGAAAAAATCCGCAACATCGGTATCTCGGCCCACATCGACTCGGGCAAGACCACCCTCACTGAGCGCATCCTCTTCTACACCGGGAAGATCCACGCGATTCACGAAGTCCGCGGGAAGGACGGCGTGGGCGCGAAGATGGACTCGATGGACCTCGAGCGCGAGAAGGGCATCACGATTCAGTCCGCCGCGACGTACTGCGTGTGGAAGGGGTCGATGAACCAGCTCCCCGAGCACAACATCAACATCATCGACACCCCGGGCCACGTGGACTTCACCATCGAGGTGGAGCGCGCGCTCCGCGTGCTCGACGGCGCCATTCTCGTGCTCGACTCGGGCAAGGGCGTGCAGTCGCAGTCGATCACCGTGGACCGCCAGATGAAGCGGTACCGCGTGCCCCGCATCGCCTACGTCAACAAGATGGACAACCCGGGCGCCAACTACGAGCGCGTCTCGGACATGCTCAAAGAGAAGCTGGCGCACCACCCGGTCAACCTGCAGGTGCCGATCGGCGCCGAAGACAAGTTCATCGGCATCATCGACGCCATCACCGGCAAGGCCCACTACTTCGACGGCGAGAACGGCGAGAACATCCGCATCGAGGCGCCGCCGGCCGACCTGGCCGACAAGGTGAAGGCCGCCCGCGCCGAGATCATCGAGCGCGTGGCCGACGTCGACGAGGTGCTGGCCGAGAAGTTCCTCGCCGAAGAGCCCATCTCTGACGACGAGCTGCGGGCGGCCATTCGCCGCGCCACGCTGGCCCTCAAGATGACGCCGGTGATGTGCGGCTCGGCCTTCCGCAACAAGGGCGTGCAGCTGCTCCTCGACGCGGTGTGCGCGTACCTGCCCAACCCGGCCGAGGTCGAGAACGTGGCCTTCGACCAGGCCAAGGGTGAAGAGAAGGTGGTGCTCGAGTCGACGCCGAACAAGCCGTTCGTCGGCCTCGCCTTCAAGCTGACCCAGGACAAGTTCGGTCAGCTGACCTACGTGCGCATCTACCAGGGCAAGATTCAGAACGGCGACACCCTGGTCAACACCTCGAACCAGCTGCGCAAGGCCCGCGTGCCGCGCATGTTCCGCATGCACTCCGACGACCGCGAGGAGCTCACGGAGGCCGAGGCCGGCGACATCGTGGCCTTCTACGGCCTCGAGTGCTCGTCGGGCGAGACGTTCACCGACGGCAAGATGAACGTGACGCTCACGTCGATGTTCGTGCCCGCGGCCGTCATCTCGCTCGCCATCACCCCGAAGGACCGCGGCAGCGAGACGAACTTCTCGAAGGCGCTCAACCGGTTCACCAAGGAAGACCCCACCTTCCGCGTGCACCAGGACGAAGAGAGCAGCCAGACGATCATCAGCGGCATGGGCGAGCTCCACCTCGAGATCTACATGGAGCGCATGAAGCGCGAGTACGGCTGCGAGGTCGTCGCCGGCAAGCCCCAGGTGGCCTACCGCGAGACGATCACCCAGCGCGGTGAGTACGCCTACACGCACAAGAAGCAGACCGGCGGCTCGGGTCAGTTCGCGCGCGTGTGCGGCTTCATCGAGCCGCTGCCCAGCGACGCCGTGGAGCAGTTCGAGTTCGTCAACGAGATCGTCGGCGGCTCGATTCCCCGCGAGTTCATTCCGGCCTGCGACAAGGGCTTCCAGGAAGCGGTGAAGAAGGGCACGTTGATCGGCTTCCCCATCGTCGGCATTCGCTGCGTGGTGAACGACGGCCAGTACCACGACGTCGACTCGAGCGAGCAGGCGTTCAAGACGGCCGCCATCATGGGCTTCCGCGAGGCGTACGAGCGGGCCAAGCCCGTGGTGCTCGAGCCCATCATGAAGGTCGAGGTCGAGGCCCCCATCGACTTCCAGGGCTCGGTCGTCGGCCAGGTGAACCAGCGCCGCGGCGTGATTCAGACCACCACGTCGGCCGACGGCAACGTCACCGTCGTCGCCGAGGTGCCGCTCAACACCATGTTCGGCTACTCCACCGACCTGCGCTCGGCCACCCAGGGCAAGGGCAACTTCACGATGGAGTTCGCCCGCTACGGCATCGTGCCGCGCGGTGAGCAGGAAGAGATGATGAAGAAGCACAAGGAGCGCCTCGCCGCCGAGCAGGCCGCCCGCAAGTAGTCGTCTCGCTCGAGTCGTCTCGCTCGAGGCCTTGGTGCTTCGAAGGCAGCCGGTCGCTCCCGCGGGAGTGGCCGGCTGTTTCGTTTTCGGGCCGCGCGGAAATAGCGCTTGCGGGCCCTGCCTGCGCTCGTAGATTGCCGCCCTTCGCAACCACGAAAGGGCGCTGCCATGGCTTTCCAGACCGTTCCTGAAGTCCTGCTGAACCGGGTGAAGGTGACCCCGAACAACACCGCCTTCTCGTACCCGGCGGGCAGCGGCTGGAAGACGGTGTCGTGGAAGGAGTTCGGCGAGCAGGTCAAGCAGATCGCCATGGGCCTGCGCGCGCTGGGCGTGAAGGCCGAGCAGCGCGTCGCGATTCTCTCGGGCACCCGCTACGAGTGGGTGGCGGCCGACCTGGGCATTCTGTGCGCGGCAGGCGCCACCAGCACCATCTACCCGTCGAGCCTCGCGGAAGACTGCTCGTACATCGTGTCCGACTCCGGCACCGTCATCGCCTTCGCCGAGAACGAAGAGCAGGTGAAGAAGCTGCTGTCGCAGAAGGCGCAGATGCCCACGCTGCAGAAGATCGTGGTGTTCGACGGCAAGGCCAGCGGCGACGGCTTCGTCATCACCCTGCAGGAGCTCCAGGAGCTCGGCAAGCCCGCGACGCAGGCCGAGTTCGAGGCCGTCACCAAAGAGGCGAAGAACGACGGCATCGCCACCCTCATCTACACCTCGGGCACCACCGGCAAGCCCAAGGGCGTCATCCTCACCCACGACTGCTGGGTCTACGAGGGCGAGGCCATCGCCGAGATGAAGCTGCTGGTGCCCGAAGACGTGCAGTTCCTCTGGCTGCCGCTGGCGCACTCGTTCGGCAAGGTGCTCGAGTCGGCCCAGCTGGCCATCGGCTTCCACACGGCCATCGACGGGCGCGTGGACAAGATCGTCGAGAACCTGGGGCAGGTGAAGCCGACGTTCGTGGCGGCCGTGCCGCGCATCTTCGAGAAGGTCTACAACAAGGTCGTCGACGGGGCGAAGAAGGGCGGCGGGCTCAAGTACTCCATCTTCAAGTGGTCGATCGAGGTGGGCAAAGAGGTCTCGAAGCTGCGCCAGGCGGGCCAGGAGCCCACGGGCCTGCTCGCGGTGAAGAACGGCATCGCGCAGAAGCTGGTGTTCTCGAAGCTGCAGGAGCGCTTCGGCGGCCGGCTGCGCTACTTCGTCTCGGGCTCGGCGCCCCTGTCACGCGAGATGGCCGAGTTCTTCCACGCCTGCAACATCCTCATCCTCGAGGGCTACGGCCTGACCGAGTCGAGCGCGGCGTCGTTCGTCAACCGCCCCGTCGGCTTCAAGTTCGGCACCGTCGGCCCGCCGCTGCCTGGCACCACGCTGAAGATCGAGGCCGACGGCGAGATCCTCATCAAGGGCCGCGGCATCATGCGCGGGTACCACAACAAGCCCGAAGAGACGGCGGCCGCGCTGAAGGACGGCTGGCTCTACACCGGCGACATCGGCGAGCTCGACGAGGGCGGCCGGCTCAAGATCACCGACCGCAAGAAGGACCTCATCAAGACCTCGGGCGGCAAGTACGTGGCGCCGCAGAACCTCGAGGGCAAGTTCAAGCTGGTGTGCCCCTACGCCTCGAACGCCGTCGTTCACGGCAACAACCGCAACTTCGTCGTCATGCTGGTCGCGCTCGACCCCGAGGCGATCATGGAGTGGGCGAAGAACAACGGCGTCAACGGCGGCTACGAAGAGGTGGTGAAGGACCCGCGCACCCACGCGCTGATCAAGCCGTACGTCGCCGAGCTGAACAAGGGCCTGGCGAGCTACGAGTCGGTGAAGAACTTCGCGATCCTCCCGAAGGATCTCACCCTCGACTCGGGCGATCTGACGCCCAGCCTCAAGGTCAAGCGCAAGGCCGTCGAGACCAAGTACAAAGATCTGCTCGAGAGCTTCTACACGGGCAACGTCGCCGAGGTCTGACCCGGCGATGCGAACGGCCATCGCGCTCCTGCTGGGCCTGACCGCCTGCGGGGGCGGAGGGAACAAGACGCTCGACCTCACGCTGACGATGCCCGACGGCACCGTCACCACGAAGTCGTTCGCCGACGCCACCGGCTTCCTCTTCGACGGCGCCGAGCGCGCGACGGCCTCGTTCCCCGACCTGGCCACCTGGAACAAGAACGTGCCGCTGGGGCTGTCGCTGCGCCTGGCCCCGCTCCAGCCCGGGCGCTACGGCACTGGCGGCAACCTCCACCTGGGGGCCGACACGGTCGCGGCGGCCAAGAGCCTCACCCTGGCCCTCACCGTCGACCGGGTGCGCTGGCAGAACGACGGGGCCTACCCGTTCCGGCTCGAGGGCTCGTTCAGCGGCAGCTCGAGCGAGAACCACAAGGTCGAGGGGCGCTTCAGCACCACCACGCACGACTGCTCCGACAAGGTGGCCGCCAACGCGGGCTCGTTCCTCTGCGGCACGCCCTACCCGACCCAGAAGCGCTCCGAGCAGACGTGGACGATCGACAGCTGGGTGAGCGAGGGCGACTGCCCCGACGCCATCTTCCGGCGCTACGCGGGCGGCCCCGAGTACACCATCAGCGCCCGCTTCGCCTCGGCGGGGGGCCAGAAGCAGCTCCAGTGCGTCACCACCTACGCCAACGGCTTCAAGGCCATCTGCGGCGCCAGCGAAGAGCGCTTCGAGGCCGACGGGTGCACCTGGTCGATCGTCGCCTACTCGACGCCCGGCATCGTCTCGGTGGGCACGCCGCGGCTGGCCATCTTCGCGGGCACCACGGGAGCCTGCGCGCCGAAGCTGTGCTCGATGTACCCGCGGGCGCTGGTGCACAAGTCGGGCGCGACCGCCCAGGACTGAAGTCAGCCGAACGTCTTCACGAAGAAGGCGATCGTCATCACCCACCCCAGCACCACCACGAAGCGCTTCACCACGCGCGCGTCGAACCTCAGCGCGAAGCGCGCGCCGACGTAGCCGCCCAGCGTCGACGCCGCCGCCATCGCCAGCGCCTTCGGCCACTCCACCAGGCCCGAGCCGACGAAGACGAGCGTCGCGGTGAGGTTGATGGCGAGGCCCAGCACCGACTTGACGCCGTTGAGCCGGTGCAGATCGCGCCCGCCCCCGAGCAGGCTGAGCGCCGCCAGCATCAGCAGGCCGATGCCTCCGCCGAGGTAGCCGCCGTAGAGGCCGATGGGCAGTTGCACCAGCAGCACCAGCCACCGGGGCGTCTGGCCGAGCGAGCTCAACCAGGCCCGCAGCCGGTCGCCCACGGTGAAGAGCACGGCGGCGAACAACACCAGGAAGGGCACGATGGCCTGGAAGGCGGCGCTGGGCGTCGCGAGCGCCAGCAGCGCGCCCAGGAGGCCACCCGCGAGGCTCACCAGAATCAGGGGCGTCAGCGCGCCGCGCTCCTCGTTCATCACCGAGCGGTACCCCCACGCGCTCGCCACCGAGCCCGGCCACAGCGCCACCGTGCTGGTCGCGTTGGCCGCCAGCGGCGCGGTGCCGGTGAAGACGAGCGCGGGGAAGGTCAGGAAGGTGCCTCCGCCCGCGATGGAGTTGAGCCCGCCCGCCAGGAACGCCGCCGCCACCAGCAAGCCCCAGGTCAACACCCGCGCAGGCGTATCACGCGGCCGCGGCGTGCAGCACAATGCCGCCCATGCGCCACGTCGCCATCGGAGATCCGCAGGCCTCGTTCGAGACCTTCATTCGCGTGCTCGACGGGCACGGGCTGCTGAGCGACGACGGCGCGCTGGCCGACGACGTGCACCTGGTCTCGATGGGCGATCACTTCGACTACGGCAAGCCGGCGCAGCGCCCCCAGGCCGCGCAGGCGGGCGAGGCGATTCTCTCGTGGCTGGCCTCACACCCGGCCGAGCAGGTGACGCTCCTGCTCGGCAACCACGACCTCGCGCGCGTCTGCGAGCTGTTCCCCTTCGACGACCAGACCTTCCTCCTCGCCAACGCCGAGGCGAGGGCGCTCTACGAGGGCGGCGGGAGCGCTGACGGGTTCTCGAGGCGGTACCCGAGCGTGCCCGACGCCGAGTGCCTCGCCAGGGACTACTCGTGCTTCACGGCCTCGCAGCGGGCCCTGGTGACGCACCTGCTGCGCTCGCGCCGGTTCCGCCTCGCGGCGCACCACCGCGGCCTGCTGCTGGTGCACGCCGGGGTGACGGTCGAGGACTTCGCGCTCGCGGGCGTCGAGGCGAACGACGCGGCCTCGGCCGCTGAGGGGCTCAATCGGTACCTCGACGCGAGGGTCTCGGCGTGGGCCGAGGGGCCGCTCGACCTCTCGCCGCTCCACCAGGCCGGGAGCGCCGCGACGGGCGAAGGGCGCGGCGCCCTCTACCATCGCCCGTGCGACCCATCGAGCCAGCCGCCGGCGCGCCTGAGCGGGCCTCCCAGACGGCGGTTCGACCCGCGCACCCTGCCCGCCTCGTTTCCGCAGGCCATCGGGCACATCCGCGACACCAAGTGCCGCGAGCTGATGCCGCAGTGGAGCCCCGCGGGGCCGCCGACCGACGGGCCCCTGCGTTCCCTCCGCGTCGAGGCCGGGGGCGTGCGCTACGCCGCGGAGTGCCTGCCTGACGCCCGGCTCTTCTTCACCGACGGCGGCATGTCGCACGTGAACCCAGACCGGTACGAGCTGCTCGATCTCGACGCGCGCGCCCCGCTGGCCCGGCCCGAGGCGTAGCCCGCGAGAGGAGCGCGACCTGGCGGCGCCTTCGGCCGCCCGACGGCCGCGGCTACGACGCCTCGAAGTTGGTGATGAGGGGCACGTGGTCAGACAGGCCGTGAAAGCGGCTCGAGCCATCACCGAAGGCGTGCGTGTCCTTCATGTCGGCGAACTCGACCCCGCGCCCGAAGATGTGGTCGAGGTGCATGCGCAGGTTCATGAAGCCCGCGGTCGAGAACGAGTCGGGCCGGTTCGGGTCGATCTGCTTCAACACCGCCTGGGCGCCATGCAGCTTCAGCTGCTCGGTCAGCAGTCGGTACACCGGCGTCGCCGGCGCCGAGTTGAAGTCGCCGACGATGAGGTACGGCTCCTGGCGCGACACCTGCTGGGCGTAGTCGGTGACCGCCTTCACCTCGGTGAGCTGGTTCGCGCCGTGCCCCATCTTCACCTTCTGGCTCCAGAACTCCTTCGCCCAGGGCGTCGGGAGGGACAGGTGGGTGTTGAAGAGGTGAAACGGCTTGCCCTTCGCGTCTTCGAGGTGCAGGTGGGCGGCGATGCGGGTCTGCTTCACCCGCTTGAGGCTCTCGGAGCCGCGGAAGGTGATGTCGAAGGGCTGGTCGCTGTTGCCCTTGAGCACGTTCGTCGTCTGCTGGTTGACGAGGATGGCGAGGCCCGTGGTGTACACCTTGAGCGAGCCGACGCCGTAGACGTGCGCTGGGTAGTAGAAGGCGCGGTACGGCATCGGCACGCCGCGCTTCTGGAGCGCCGCCTCGAGGTGCCGCAAGAACGCCTCGAGCTGCGTCTCGTTGGGGTGGCCCCCGCGGTGGGCGGCGCTCGACCGAATCGACCTCGTCTCGACCTCTTGCAGCGCCACCACGTCGGCGAGGGGGGTCAGCCCGGCGATGGCCTCGGCGATGCCCTGCTTCGACGACGAGGTGCTGGCCAGGCCCTTGAGCGCGTGGCCGAAGTACCGGACGTTGTAGCTGACGATGCGCATGCGAAACGCAGTCTAACGCCGTGGCCAGCGCCCGGTGAGCCTCGCTTCGAGCGCCAGCCCCTCGAGCCAGGTGGGGCCGTCTGCCACGAAGCGCTCGGGGGCCGAGAGCACCAGCGCGTCGAGGGCCTCGACCTCGGCGTCGCTGAGCGCCTCGTCGAGCGCCACCCCGCGCTGAGCGCCCTTGCGCGCCGACGCCTCGACCGTCAGCCCCGCGACCTTCGCGAACGAGGCCAGCAGCAGGCGCCGGAGCCCCTGCTTCGCCAGCGCGTCGGCGTCGGGCAGCGCCTGGAGCTGCGCCATCACCTCACCGTGCGCGTCCATCAACCGCTGGCGGCGCACGAACGAGCTGAACGTCACCACGCGCGTGGGCCGGGCCGGCCGCAGCGCGAGCGTCGCGGCGGCCTCCAACGCCTCGAGCGCGTCCTTCGCCTTTTGATCGACGACGTGGGTGCGCAGCCACCGCAGCACCCTGGCGCGGCGGGCCTCGTCCCAGCCGGGGGCGCTCTGCACCAGGCGCCGCCAGGTGCGCTGCTTGAAGAAGACGGAGCGCGCCCGGTCGACGAAGGCGGTCGCCTCCCAGTTCGTCATCAGCCGGCGCCGCACCGCCGCGCGCACTGTCGCCTCGACGTTCACCAATGGCACGGTGAGCGGCTGGTAGCCCGAGTCGGCGTCACCGTGGAGCAGCACCACGTCGGCGTCGGCGGTGCGTGTACCGGTGACGTAGGCGCCGGCGATCGCCCCGACGGGCAGCATGCCCTCCTGGTGCAGCTCGGCCGCCCGCAGCGCGCCCATGCTCGCGGCGCCGATGACGTGTACGCCGCTGGCCAGGGCCGCGCGCAGCTCGTGGTGCCAGACCGACGGCACGGCCTCGAAGACGCCGTCGATGAGGACGATCACCTTCGGCCGTGAGCCCAGCACCCGAAAGACGTCACCCTGCCGCGCCGGCGGCAGGTAGCGCGCGCGCAGCGCCTTCTTCGCCACGGCGCGCGGGAGCGTCGGGCCCAGGAACACCACCACGTCGCGCGCGCTCATCGCAGCAGCTCCGACTCGGAGAGCCCGATGCCCACGGCCTTCACCACGTGCAGGGGCGTTGAAGTCACCGTCACCATCACCACCTTCGAGGCCACCGTGAGCGGCCAGCCCTTGACGCGGGCGGCCTCGGGCACCGGCCGGCCCTGGGCGGCGCCGAGCTGCTCGAGGAGCGACGCGCCGACGGGTCGCCCGCCCGTGGCGACGTCGTCACGCGCGCCGTGGATCTCGGTCAACCGGGACTGCGCCGCCTCGAGCAGCGCCGCGAGCAGGCCCTCCGCCGCGGTGCGCCGGCACGCGTAGCCCGCCGTCAGGGGCACGGCCGGGTCCTCACGGTCGAACAGCAACACCGCCGCGAGCGGCAGCGGCGTCATCGCCACCACGCACGGCGCCACGACGAAGCCGCGGGCCTCGAGCTGCTCGGCCAACGGGTGCGTCCACGCGACGCGCGTTCGGCGCAGCACCGCCGGGGTCCACCCGTCGGGGATGGCGGCGGCGAGCGCGTGCCGCTCCCAGAGCTCCAGCACCGCGTGCTCCAGCGCCCTGGCGTGCGTCTGGTGCGCGCCGAAGCCATTGCTCGACCACGACGCCGTCGAGGGCCCGAGCCAGGCCGTGCCTCGGGGCGGGCAGAAGACGCGCTCGGCCGGCACCCAGACCGCCGCCTGGTCCGACAGCCGCGCCCCGCCGACCCACGCGCGCCGCAGCCCGTCGTCGTCGAGCACCAGCCCGTCGAGCTCGCTCCCTCGCGCGAAGGTGAGCCGGCTCGCCTCGGGCCGCTCGGCCGCCAGCAGCTCCGCGGCCTCGCCCACGGCGCTCCACTGCGCGTGCGCGTGGCTCAGCCCCTTGCCCTGCGTCACCTGGAGCACATGGCCCGAGGGGCGCACGGCGGCCGTCACCTCGATGGCGCAGCGGTCCATGGTGGTGACGCGCGCCAACCGGGTGACGCCGAGCGAGGTGAGGAGGGCGCGCGGCGGCGCGTCGTCTGGTGACATCGCGCGCATCGTGCCACGCAGCGCCTGCTCCACCCGGCGCATTCGACGTGGAGCACGCGCAACCCCTCGGCCCGGCCGTCACGCGGACAGACGCCGCGGCCCCCGAGGCGCATGGCGCGCCGCCCACCAAGGAAGCCAGGCCTGGCGGCCTCGAGGGCCGACGCCCCGAGAAAGGTCGCTCACCGCGACGGCGGTCAGGCCATAAGGCGCCGCCATGGAGCAGGCCAACCAGCGCCGCGCTGGAATCGTCTTCGTCGCCGCGGCGGCGTCGTGCTGGGGCACCTGGCCGCTCTTCGTCCGCTACGGCGGCCAGAGCGGCCTCGTGGTGGGCTTCCTGACGATGCTGGTGATGGCGCTCCCCGCGCTCGGCCTGCGGCGACGCCTGCGCTTCGACGACCGCGGCGCGTTGGCGGCGCTCCTGGTGGTGGGCGTGGCCGACGCGGCCAACGTCGCGCTCTACTTCTCGGCGCTCGAGGAGGGCCCGGTGGTGGTGGCGGTGCTGACGCACTACCTCGCCCCGCTCCTGGTCGGCCTCACCGCGCCGCTGCTGCTGGCGGAGCCGCGCTCCCGACGCGCGCCGTGGGCCCTGCCCGTCATCCTCGCCGGGCTGTGGCTGGTGCTCCCGGCCGCCGATGGTTCGGGCTCGGGCGTGAAGGCGGGGCTGCTCGGCGGCGGATCAGCGGTGTTCTACGCCGCGCTGGTGTTGGCGAGCCGGCGGGCCGCGGTGTCCTTTCCGCCGCTCGCGGTGACGTCGTTCCACGCGGTGGTGTCGGCCGCGCTGCTGCTGCTGTTCTTTCGCGAGCGGGCCCTGCCGACGCAGCTCGACGCCGGGGTGGCGCTCCTGGTCGGCGGCGCCGCGCTCAATGGGCTGATGGGCGGCCTGTTCTTCAACCTCGGCCTGCCGCGCGTCGGCGCCCAGCTGACCGGCGTGCTGACGTACCTGGAGCCGGTGGTGGCGGCCGTGCTCGGCGTGGTGGTGCTGCACGAGAGCGCGAGCCTGGTGACGGGCGCCGGGCTGGTGATGATGGTCGGCGCCGGCGCCTGGGTCGCGCTCGAGCGCTGAGCGCGCGTCTCGCACCCCATGGCGATGGTGCGCGCCCTGGGCCCGCTGCCCTACGCGCGCCGCCGGTGCCGCCTCGCCGCGAGCACTCGGAGCGCGCGATGGATCGCGGCGGGCGCGACAGGCCCGCACTGCGCCTCGCGCTGCAGGTGCGCGACGGGTTTGCGGCGGCAGGCCCGCACTGCGCCTCGCGCTGCAGGTGCGCGACGGGTTTGCAGCGGCGCGGCAGGCCCGCACCGCGCCTCGAGTTGCAGGTGCGCGACGGGTTTGCAGCGACGCGGCAGGCCCGCACTGCGCCTCGCGCTGCAGGTGCGCGACGGCCTGCGGCCCGCCGAGGAGCCAGGCGGGGGCGGCGGGAGGTCGCGCCGCCCAGGCCCGACGAAGCCCCAGGGCGCGCCGCTGTCCCTCATCGGTCCAACGAGCGTGACTCGGAAGCGCCCGCGCCTTCCAGTGGGCGAAGGCCACGGCGTCGTCCTCGACGGTCCCGGCGGCGGCCGGCGCCGCCATCGTCGCCGAGCGTTGCTGGCGAGCGCGACGGCTACGGCGCGGGCTGCGGAGCCGGCTCCGTCGCGGGCGTCGACTCGCTGGTGGGCGGCGCCTCGAGGGGCTGGGTCGCCACCGTCTCGCTCTTCTTGCCCTTGAACTCGTACCCCACCTCGAGATCGACGACGAAGCCCAGCTGGCTGTCGTAGCGCCGCACCTCGGGGTTGAGCCGGAACGTCTGATAGGCGCGCCCGTTGATGAAGAGGAACGGGAGCACCCGCAGCCGGGCGCCGGCGTAGAAGACGGTGTCGGGCGTCTGCGGGTCGATGCGGAAGATGGCCGCGGGCGAGGTGATGCCGCGCTTGTAGTAGCTGCCGAACACCTGCACGAAGTCGAGCACCGGCACCTCGAGGTGCGCGATGAGGTTGGTGTTGGGCGCGTTCGACACGCCCTCGGCGGCCAGCGTCAGGCCCACCTTCCCCGGAATGCCCCAGCTGGCCTCGACGTAGTAGCCGAGGCGCTGCCCCAGCCCTTGCTCCATCACGACCTGCTGGCGGGTGAGCGCGTTGCGCGAGACCTGCCCGGGCGCCGCTTCGCTGGCGAAGATGAAGCGCTCGATCTCGTAGAAGGTGTCGAAGTAGCTGGGCAGGTACCGGCTCCCCAGCGCGCGGAACTCGCCCACCAGGCGGAAGGCGTTGACGACGTCGGTGCCGACATTGAAGCGCGCGAGGAGGCCCGCGGTCAGGCCCCCGTCGCCGCCGATGAGCATCGAGTAGTCGAGGTAGGGCTTGAGGTCGACGTGGGCCGTCTTCACCACCTTCACCTCGGCGTCGAGGCCCACCAGGCCCACCGCGCGCGTCCGCGAGAGGAGCCGGCCCTGGGCGTCCACCTGCCGCAGGCCAGAGGTCGAGTCGATCGACAGCTGGTACGGCGCGCGCCAATCGGTCGCGCCGCTCACCCCGATCGAGAGCGTCTTCGCCAGCAGGTTCTCGCTCTTGAGGAACGAGAGCGGCTTGATGAAGCCGATGCCGGCCACGGTGTTCCACTCCAGCAGGTCGTTGGTGAAGAGCTCGAAGCCGCCGAAGTCGTTGTACGCGTCGACCTGGGCCGAGGCGCGCGGGTAGTCGATGTCGACGTTGGGCGCGTACCGGCGCACCAGCGCGCCGTGGCCGATGGTCGAGGCGTAGCGCTGGCCCGCAGAGATGTAGAGCGGGTCTTCCTTGCGCCCCCACGTCACGTATTTCAGCAGGCGGCCGAAGTCGTGAACGCTGTCCCAGTCTTCGGTGCGCAGCCGGCCCAGGCGCCGGGTAAGCAGCGGCGCGCCCGTCTCATCGGCGGCGAAGTTCAGCAGCTCGAGCCGCAGGGGTACGCCGAAGCCGAGCCCCAGCTTGCCCTCGAAGAAGCGCAGATCGACCAGCGGCTCGAGCAACAGGTAGAAGGCCGTCTCGAAGCGATCGAGGCCGGCCGAGAGCCCGACGCGGGTGTTCTTCACCACCAGCCGGTCGCTGCCCAGGTAGACCGAGAGCTCGCCCTTCACGAAGCCCGCGGTGGGTGACTTCGTCTCGCCGGCCGGGCGCGGCTCGGTCGCGACAGGCGCCTCGCGCAAAGGCGCGTCGGCCGGCAGCGGTGCCACGACGTCGGCAGGGGGCGCCTGGGCCTCGTCGAACGCGCCCGCGTCGAGCTGCGCGAGCGCCGTCACCACCAGGAAGCTGAAGAGCATCGGTTCCCCCCGAGGAAAGCCGTGGAGGCTAGCGCCCGCAGGGGTTCATCGGCTTGAGGAACTTCGCCAGCTCGGACTCGTCGGCCACGGTGCCGGTCAGGTCGAGCTCGCCTGCCGCCTTCTGCGGCGCCGGGTCGCGCATCGACCACACGCCGACGTGGAGCTGGTCGCCCTGGCAGTCGAAGAGCACCGAGGCGTTGAGGCCGTCTTCGTTCGCCTGCGGTCCGGTTCCGAACTGGCCTCGCGCGGCCACGTAGTAGACCTTGCGGCCGTCGACGGTGAGGTTGCCCCGCTTGATGACGTCGCGCGCGTCGATGTTCACGCCGTTGCTGCGCAGGTGGTTCACGTCGCCCTCGCCAGAGACGAAGAACGCCTTGGTGCGCTTGTTCTCTTCGTTCGCCATCACCCGCACGTAGGTGAAGAGGTGGTCGCCCACCTCGAACCCGCCGTCGGGGAGCATCGGGCGGTCGGTCAGCAGCGCGGTGTCGACCATGCCGAACACGCTCATCGACATGGCGACGCTGTACCCCTCGGGGAGCTCACCCAGCATCTTGCGGGCGTTCTGCTCGCGCACCTCGGGGTCGGTGACGCCAGCCACCATGTCGCTGCCCTTCTTCACCACCACCCCGAAGAAGATGGCGACGCCCAGGCAGGTCAGCGCCGCGAAGCCGCCGCAGCCGAGGAGGACGTAGAGCCAGGGAGACCGCTGCTTGGGCGCCGCTTGTTCCATTCGGCACGCATAGCCGAAGTGGGTGCCAGCGCAACGAGTGCCGACGCCGTCAGACGGCGCCCATCGCCAGCACCGTGTAGACGCTGCGCAGGTACACATCGAGGGCGTCGAAGAGCCGCAGGTACTGCGAGATGCCCATCGCGGCGCCCGCGCCCAGCAGCAGAATGGCGTGGCTGACGATGCTGTACTCCACCATCGACTGGCCGCGCGCGAGCCGGCGGCGAGCCTGCCTGAGTGAGGCGAGGAGGCGCTTCTGGTTGGGGGTCGTCATGGCAAGTCCTCGTCAGAAGCTGTTGGTGTTGGTGGGCTTCTTGGGCTTCTGGCCCGACGCGCACGCCTGCTTGCACTGCGACTCGAACTTCTTCGACACCATGTCGCAGCCAGCCTTGCTGTCGGCGTCGTTGCCCGCGGTCTCTTTGCACTGCTTCTCGAAGTTCTTGAGGGCGGTCGCGCAGTTGCGCGAGCAGTCGGCGCGGCCGGCCAGCGACGGGGTCGCCAGCAGCACCGTAGTCAGCGTCAGGAGCCACTTCATGGAGCCTTCCTTTCCTGTTCCAGACTGTACATGAGGCTCACCTCGCCCGCGCCCTCGGCCACGGTGGCCGACACCGACTGCGACAGGCCGCCCTTTCGCCCGATGAAGGAGCGGCTGGTGGGTGAGCCCATCAGGCTCTCGACGGCCCAGCCGTCTTTGCGCATGAGCGTGACGATCTCGTCGACGGTGCCCTCGAGCTCGCCGCGGCGGCCGGTGGTGATGATGCTGCGCGTCTTGCCCTCCATGGCCATCTGCACCACCTGAGGCGGCCGCGCTTCGGTGGGCAACACCAGGCCCGCCGGCAGGTTGCGGTTGCCATCGAGCAGGCGCTGGGGCCGCGAGGCCGACAGCAGCACGATCGTCTCGGTGGAGGTGGGCGTGTTCTTGATCACCGAGACCATGTGCACGATGCCCTCGGCCAGGCCGCCGTCCACCCGCTCTTCTTCGAGCCAGGCGACGTAGCCCAGGTCGCGGCTGAACATGTGGCTGACGATGGGGATGCCGGCGTCGAGGTAGGTGTACTCGTAGTGCGAGATGATCTGCTCGGGCTGGTCGCGCGTGGCGAACCACGACGCCATCAGCGGCATGCCCAGCACCTGGCTGACGTCAGAGAGCCTGCGCGGCTGGGCGCCGGGGTACGGAGGAATGCCTCGCAGGGAACGGGGGTCTGCCGACATCGGGTCGACCCCGTCGCGCGGCGTGCCGTTCATGGGCGCGCCCATCGGCAACAGCTTCTCGGCCCTGGCTTCCGCTGCGGCGAACATGGCCTCGGCCTCGTCCTCTTCTGCGCCTGGGCGGCTGCCCATCACCGCGCCCATCGCCACGCCCAGCACCGCCGCGATCAACAACAGGCCGGCGACGCTGACCGACCGCCTCTTCACTGCGCGAGACCGAAGTAACCGTTCTGGCGAGAGTTGTTGGTGGCCTGAATGCGCGAGTCGCTCCACTGCGCGGCCCAGTGGTTGCTGAACTCCTGCTGGGCGTTGTTGGGCTCGAAGGCCGCGGCGGCGGTGGTGAGGTTGTCGCCGACGACGTCCTGGCGCGAGTTGCCCTTGATCATGCCGGCGCTCTCGATGTCTTTGTTCCACTGCTCGGCCTTGTCGGTGGCCCCGCTGGCGGTGCCGTAGGCGGCCCTGATGCGCGCGTAGAGCGGGTTGGTGAGGTTGGGGCCCGAGGGCATGTCGGGGTTGATGCCGCCGATCGGGTCGGTGCCGCCCGAGAGCCCCAGGGCCCAGGGGTCGACGAGCATGGCGTGCTCGGTGCGCGCCAGCCGCCAGTAGTTGGAGCCCAGGGAGGTCTCACCGTTGGGCGTCGCCTGGGTGCGGTCGTCGTGCGCCTTGTCCTGCGCCGAGGCCGCGCCGTTGCCGACGGCCCAGCGCGAGTCCATCTTCTTCTTGGCCGTGCCGCTGGCGTCGGTGTTGACGGTGAAGCCTTTGCCGCCACGGAAGTTGTTCAAGAAGCTGTTGGGCAGGTAGTAGTTCATGATGCCCAGGCGCGAGTTGCAGTTGACGACGCCGCCCTGGCCGAAGTTCGCCACCGCGCTGGTGGCCGCGCCGCTCGGGCTGAGCTGCTCGCTGACGCTGCAGCGCACCTGACCGCCGTACGCGGCCGGGTCGGTGCCGATCCAACACTCGTGCGCCGTCATGGCCTTGTGGTGGGTGTCGTCGTTGCAGTCGTAGGGCTGATCGTACGAGTCGTACGCCGCCGAGTGATCGCAGTACGTCAGGCGCGACATGCGGCCGACGATGTAGCTGTCGACCTTGCTGCCGTAGTCGAGCACCGCGTAGTCCCACGAGGCCTGAACGGCGGCCTCCTGGCCGTTCATCTTCATGATCAGCATGTCCTGCAGGAAGATCATGTACATGATCAGCGGCACCAGGAAGATCATCGAGACGGCCAGCTCGACGGACGCGGCACCGCGGCGTTGCTTGAGCGCTTTCATGATCACTCCACTCCTTCGACCGGGCCCTGCACGTTGGCGTTCGGGTCACCTGCGAGGTTCAGCACCTGGCGCAGCTCATCGCGCTTGAAGGGGTGCAGCTTGGCGCGCCAGAACGGGTCGAAGCCGTTGGGAGGCAGCTTCCAGTCGGCGCCCAGCTGATGGAAGTAGGCCTTGGCCTTGCCGACCGCGACGCCCTCGTTCTGCGAGACGAGGGTGATCTTCCGCTGCTCCTGGCCGATGCGAATGTTGATGGTGCCGGTCTTGTTCACCTCGAACGCGCCCTTGCCGCCCTTCTGGAGCAGCCGCAGGTCCTGGGTGACGGCGCCGTAGGCGTTGGGCTGGCCCCAGTCGTTGTCAGCGGTGGGGTTGGTGTGGCCGTTGAAGCTGATGAAGGTGGCCTCGCCGGTGATGTTCGCGATGGTCTTGAACTCGGAGTGGTTGTCGCCGACCGCGCCGGTGTGCTCGCCGCCGCCCTGCGACGAGAAGACGCTCGACCCGAGGAACCACGCGCCGCGGCCATGGCGCCACCGCACGTTGACGAAGCCGAAGCCCGTCGCCGAGCCCACGTTGAGCGCGAGCTCTCCGTTGTCGGAGCTCTTGCTGAACTCGCTGTCACCGACCCGCGAGGCGAAGGCGCCGGGGATGTAGGTGGCCTGGTAGGTGCCCGAGCTCTGGATGTCCATCATCTTGGGCGGGTTGCGCACGCTGAACGGCGACTGGCCCTTGAAGTCGGCGTGGTCGAGCGTCGCCCCACCGCCGCCGGTCTTGTTGAAGAGGCCTCGCGCCGCGTTGGCCGCGTTCTCCATCGACCTCGACCGCTCCGACGGCGGGGGCCGCGCGCGCTGGAACACCAGGGGCTCGGAGCCGCTGCAGGCGCCGACATCGTCGGGCCCGTCGAGCGTGCAGAGGAAGTTGTTCACGTTCACGCTGTCCACCCCGGTGGCGTACTTCGCCTGAGGCGCGGTCTTCTTGAGCATGTCCTTCAAGATGCTCCCGCCGTTGATCTCGCCCTTGATCTGGTTCACCAGGTTGAGCTCCTGATCGTAGAGCGACTTCTTGGCGTCGTAGAGCGCCTTGACGGCCTCGTTGAACTGCTGCTCCTTGCTCTCGAGCTTGTCCTCGTAGTCGCCCTTCTCGCCCAGGTAATCGAAGGCGATGAGCAGCGCCTCGATGGCGTCCCAGCAGTGCCACGGCGTCCACTTCGAGCACTTGGCCTTGCCGGCCTCCCACGCCGAGACGCCGAGGAAGCTGAAGAAGCCCGCGTTGAGCATGTCGACCTCGTGCGTGGCGATGGTGTTCCACGCGTGGAGCGACATCTGGGCGACGGTGAGGGCGGCGATGGTGCGGTTGAGCACCGCGTTGACGTTCATCGCGCGGGCCTGCAGCACCGCGACGCTGAAGGCCTGCGCGTCGGCCGCCTGCTGCACCCGAATGCGCTCATGGGCGGTGTGGGCGATGTTGAAGCCGATCACCATCATCAGCGCCAGCACCAGCATGGTGACGACGGCGAGCACCATGGTCTGGCCACGGCGGCGACGCGAAGCGAGGGTCTTGGTCGAGTTCATGGTGGCTCCGCGCTACTTGGTGGCCCAGGGAATACGGCACTGGGTGTCGCCCCTGCCGGTGTTGGTGCCCGAGCCGCCGTTGGGCAGCGCGGCGTGGGCGTTTCGGCTGAAGTTCGACTGCATGCGCATCGAGTAGCTCGCGCGAATCGGCATCACGTACTTCTTCTGGTTGGCCAGCCCCATCAGCCGCTGCTTGAGGGTCTGGGCGGTGGGGTTGTTCGGGTCTTTCTTCCAGCCGAGCCAGCGCATCTTCTTGGGCGAGCCCGTCTCTTCTCCCACCGCCAGGCGCCAGACCATCCAGTTCGCGAAGGGGATGTACATTCGGTAGAAGAGCGTCACCTGAATCTGGAGCTTGGTGGAGTTGAAGCCCTGCCACCCGAGGTTTGGCGCGCTGCCCACGCCCGGCTGGGGAATCGCGGGGGCCGGCGGCGGTGCAGGGTCGTTGGGGTCGGCCGGCAACGGCGCCGCCGCCGAGCTCTGGCCCATCGCGTCGCGCGCGTCGTCGAAGTTGCCGGCCTGCGCGATCTGGCTGCGCTTGGGGTTGCAGATGTTGACCTCGACGAACTTGATGCCCCCGCCCTGGCTGTTGTTCTTCATGTTGTTCCAGGCGTTGTTGTAGGCGCCCGTGCTGTCGGTCTTGTAGGGAGCGCCGGTGGTGCTGTCGCGCCCGGTGACGGGGAGCAGCACCGCGAGGGCGGCCTTCTCCATCACGTCTCTCTCGCCGCGGTTCACCGAGCCGGCGCGCACGGCCTTGTAGGCCGCGTACTTCGCCATCACCCGGGCGTGGTGCATGAGGCCGAGCTGCAAGAGGCCCAGGATCAAGAACACGAACACCGGCATCACGATGGCCGTCTCGACCACCACCTGACCCCGGGCACGTCGCGCGCGTCGCATCAGCCGAGTCTCGCCCTTCGTTCCCTCCAGGGCGAGCGGCGCGGCCACCTGACCGATGAGAGCGGATCGAGCGTTCATGAGGGCATTGTCGGAGCAGCCCCGCAACCCCGCCATCCGTCAGGTGGACCGGGGAAGCCAATCAGGAAGAACGGGGGCTTACGCGCTCACTCGGTGGGCGGCGCGCCGGCGGCTTCGAAGTCATCGAAGCCGTCCATGGTGCGCAGGAGCGACCGCGAGAAGTTGAAGCAGGGGTGCTCACGGGTCGGGAAGTGCTCGGGAATGTTCTCGAGCACCTGCCGGCCCTCGGCGAACGCGTCGGGGCGGGTGTTCACGATCGACTTGAACTTCACGATCATCGCGTTGCACTTGCGGTCGAGCTCGGGGCGGAGCTCCTTCATGCGGGTGCGCGAGAGGGTGATGAGCTCGGGCGGGGCGTCGGGGGTCGCTTCCAGGAGCAGCCACGCTTCGCGGTACGTCTTCCACGCGCGGAAGAGGTTGGCGGCGCCGACCTCGCGCAGCTCCCAGTCCTTGGTGGCCTTGTCGATCTCGCCCTGGGCGCGCCGGCGCGCCTCTTCGGTCGACATCTCGGGCACGGGAATGATCTCGACCCACAGGTTCCAGATCTTCCACTCCTCGTTGCCCGGCGGGTTGCGGGTGTTGTCGAAGACGATGAGGTTCTCGTCGCGCGGCTTGAGGGTCGCGGCGGGCAGCACCATCTCGACCTCGCGCGACTCGACGTCGAGGTTGTCGGGGGGCACCGTGCCGAGGTCCTGGCCGTTGAGGTTGATGGTCACCTCGTCGGCCGAGATGTTGGCGGCCTGGTAGTGCAACACCCCGACGATGCGGGTCGGCGACATCGACGCGAAGGTGAAGGCCTTCTGGTCGCTGGTGGTGAAGGTGACCTGCCCCACGCCGAAGCTGTCTTCGATGAGCGAGCCGTCGGCCGGCAGGCTCCTGGGCTCGGGCCGATTCACCCGCGCGCGGGGCCACGCCACGAAGCCCGCCAGCCCGATGGTGCCCACCAGCAGCAGCGTTCCGAAGACGGCCAGCAGCGCGCGGGCGCCTCTGGGCAGGTCTTGCCACAGCAGCTGCACCCGGCCGCCGGTCGACTGGGCCAGCTGCCGGCGCATGCGGGCGCGATCAGCAGCGGTGAGCTCGACCGCCTCGGCGTCGGCGCCTTCAGCCCTCGCGATGGCGCGCGCGCGTGACGGGCGCTCGAGGGAGCGCGAGGGCCGCTCGGCGCCGTTGCCGCGGGGGACCGCGCCACGGGCAGGAGGGCGCTGCGCGAGGGCCCGGGGCCCGGGCACGTCCACGAACAGGGTCGAGTCGGCCTCTTCGTCGGGGGGCTCGTCGTCGGCGGCCTCGTCGTCGCCGGTGGAGTCGGGCTCTCCTCCGGTGTCGGCTGGGTCTTCGATCGGCTCGTCTTCGTCGGCGTTGGTGGCGTCGGGCCTGCTGGCGACCTTGCTCACCGGCTTGCTTTGGGGCCGAACCGGCGGCCTGGTCGCGTTCGGGTCGCTCTCGTCGGCGGCCGCGTCATCCATCGTCGACGACGGCGCCGGAGCCAGCGTCTGGTCGAGGTTGAGCTCGAAGGTGAAGACGGTGTCGCCGATGATGATCGAGTCGCCGTCCTTGAGCTCCTTCGCCTGCTTCACCACGCCCTTGTTCAGCCGGGTGCCGTTGGCGCTGCCGAGATCTTCGACGAAGTAGCGCCCGCCCTTCTCGAAGACGCGCGCGTGGCTGCGCGAGGCGGCCTGGTCTTTGACGACGACGTCGTTGTCGGCGGTGCGGCCGAGGCGCGCTTCGTCGGTGAAGGAGTATTCCTCGCCAGCGGCGGCGCCCTGGGAGACCTTGAGGTGGAAGGCCACGACTGGAGCGAATACGGCCGGGGCTGGCAGGTCAAGGCCTTGTCGCAGGCCCGGGTTCGTGGCTTGCCAGCGCTCCATGCGCTCCGTCATCGCCGGCCTCGACGTCGTCACCGTTCAACAGACCGCCACCGTCCCGCCCGCGGGCGTGGTGGTGCTCTGCCACGGCTTCGGAGCCCCCGGCACCGACCTGGTGGGCCTGGCCGAGGCGCTGTGCTCGGTGGAGCCGGCGCTGGCGCCGGTGCGCTTCCACTTCCCCGCGGCGCCGCTGTCGCTCGACGCCTTCGGCATGGGCGACGCGCGCGCCTGGTGGATGATCGACTTCGACGTCATCGCGAAGCTCCGCCAGGCCAGCCCTCAAGCCCTCGCCGAGTTCCGCAAGGTCGAACCCCCGGGCATGCCGGCGGCGCGCAAGGCGATGCTGGCGATGGTGGCCCAGGTGATGAACGGCTCGGGGCTGCCGTACTCGAAGCTGGTGCTGGGCGGCTTCTCGCAGGGCTCGATGATCACCACCGACGTCGCCCTGCGGCTCGAAGAGTCTCCGGCCGCGCTGGCCATTCTGTCGGGCACCCTGCTCATCGAAGACGTCTGGAAGCCGAAGGCGAAGGCGCGGGCCGGGCTGCCCGTCTTCCAGTCGCACGGCCGGCGCGACGAGGTGCTGCCCTTCTCGGGCGCGCAGGCGCTCCAGCAGACGCTCACCGAGGCGGGGCTCGAGGTCGACTTCCACGCCTTCGAGGGCGGGCACGAGATTCCCCTGCCGGTGCTGCGCGGGCTCGCGGCCTTCCTCAAGGCGCGCCTGAAGCTCGGTTGAGCCGAATCAACCCTGCGGGCCCCGGGGTTGCCAGCCCAGACCCAAACCCGTTAAAGGCCCGCGCCATGAGGGACACCATGCGCGACTACGTACGGCACCAACGCGGGCGGATGTATCAGAGCGACTTCTTCGAGTTCTTCTCGAAGGTGCACCCGTCGATGCCGTTCCTCTTCTGGATTCCGGTCACGGCGTGGGTCCTGGGCAGCGCGCTCTCGAACGGCAGCACCACCTGGCAGGTCGCCGCGGCCGCGGTGCCCCTGGGGTTCCTGACCTGGCAGTTCATGGAGTACTTCCTCCACAAGCACCTCTTCCACACCTGGCCGGGGTGGACGGGCCACGGCTTCCACCACAAGTACCCCGACGACGACACCCGCCTGGTGATGCCGCTGCCGGTGAGCATCGCGCTGGCCGGCCTCATCTGGGGCGGCCTGTCGCTCCTGGGGCGGGCCGATCTCACCACGCCCTTCTGGGCGGGCATCGTCATCGGCTACCTCTGGTACGACTTCCTTCACTGGTCCACGCACCACCGCCCGCCGCTGACCGAGTGGGGCAAGCGCATGCGCGCCCACCACATGGCCCACCACTTCGCCGACCCCGACAAGAACTTCGGCATCAGCCACATGTGGATGGACGCGATGATCGGCTCGCTGCTGAAGCGCAGCGCCGACGAGAAGAGCGACGCGAAGAGCTGACGCCGTCAGCGTGAGGCGACGAGGCTCGCCGGCACGTACCCGCAGTGAAAGCCGATGCCCCGCTCGAACCGGGAGCAGAGCTCCGCGCGCTCCTGCGAGATGGCGTTCTCGGTCATCAGCGCCTCGAACGCCTCTTCCCGGGCCGCGACCGAGGCGTCGAGGCCTCCGCTCGAGGCCGGGGCCACCAGCAGCCGACCTGCCCCCAGGACGAGCAGCACCGCCGCCGCCAGGCCCACCAGCGCCCGGCTCACCCGGTGCGGCTGCGGCTCGACGCCCGTGCGGTGGGCCACGCCCTTCCACAGCCCGCGCACCTCTTCACGGGCCGCGCGCTCGCGAAACAGGCGCTGCTCGGCCTGGAGCCAGTTCAGCTCGTGGCGACACCGGGGGCACTGCGCGGCGTGGGCGCGCAGCCCGTCGTCCGGCGTCTCGCCCAGCACGGCCGCTTCGAGGAGGTGGGTCTTTCCGCATCGGCTCATGGGGTCGGCCCTCCCAGGTGTGGGAGCAAGGACGCGCGCAACGACAGGCGCGCCCGGTGGATTTCGTTCTTCACCATGGGCAACGTCCACCCCATGGCCGCGGCGATGTCATCGTACGAGAGCCCGTGATCGAGCCGCAGCAACAGCGCCGCGCGGCGGTGCTCCGACAGCTCGCCCAGCGCCGAGGTGAGGTGGCCTTCCAGCTCCCGGTCGAGCAGGGTGCGCTCCGGGTCGGGCGCCGGGAGCACCGCGGCCGGCACGTCGTCATCGCCCTCGACGTCGAGCGACTGGTGCTGCCGAACCCGCCGCGCCTCGAAGGCCACGTTTCGCGCGATGCCGAACACCCAGGGGCGGAAGCGATCGTGCTCGCCCAGCTTCGGCAGCTGAACGTGGGCTCGGGTGAAGGTCTCCTGGGTGGCGTCATCGGCGGCGTCGGCGTCGCGCATGAGGTCGCGCAAGAAGCGCCGCACCGACAGCGCGTGGCGCTCGAACAACGCCCGAAAGGCCTCGGAGTCGCTGCGCTGGGCGCGCCGCACCAGCGCCTCGTCGGGCGTGTCGGCGGTGATGGGCTCTGGGCGACGCAGCAGGCGGAGCACGCCTTGGAGATGAGGCGATGGGCGCCTTGGTTTCAAGTCGCCGGCAACTGACCGAATTCCCGGGGCTTCAGAGATCGACCTGCATGCCCAGCTCGACCACCCGCCCGGGCGGAATGCCGAAGTAGCTGGTGGCCGAGAGCGCGTTTCGCGAGACGAAGGCAAACAGCGTCTTGCGCCAGTGCATCATGGTGGACTTGCCGTGCGTCAGGAGCGTCTCGCGGCCGAGGAAGTAGCTGGTCGTCGAGGGCTCGGCCACCAGCGCGTGCTCGCGCGCCCGCAGCAAGATGGAGGGCACGTTGGGCGTCTCCATGAAGCCAGTGCGCCAGAGCACCCGGAAGAAGCCGTTGCCCAGGTCCTTGACCTCGAGCTGCTCCGCCTTCGGCACGAAGGGCACCTCGAGCGGCAGAATCGACAGCAGCACCACCTGCCGGTGGAGCACCTGGTTGTGCTTGAGGTGGTGCAGCAGCACCGGGGGCGTACCGTCGGGGTTGCCGGACATGAAGACCGCGGTGCCGCGCACCCGGTTGGGCTTGGTGGCCTCGAGGTCTTCCAGGAGCGCCGCGATGGGCATCACCGACTGGTTGAACCGGCGCGCGAGCTCGGCGCGGCCCCGCTTCCACGTCGTCATCAGGGCGTACATCGAGATGCCCAGCACCACGGGGAACCAGCCGCCGTCGAAGAACTTGAGCACGTTCGCGAGGAAGAACGGCACGTCGAAAGAGAGGAAGATCAGCGTCAGCGGCAGCACCCGCCACAGCGGCCACTTCCAGTTCTGCCGCGCCATGTAGCTGAAGACGATCGAGGTGATCGTCATGGTGCCGGTGACGGCGATTCCGTACGCGGCCGCCAGCGCCGTCGAGCTCTTGAACGCCACCACCAGCGTCAGGCAGGCCCACATCAGGGCCTGGTTCACCTCGGGCACGTAGATCTGCCCTTCGTTGCGCTCCGAGGTGTGCACGATGGTGACGCGCGGCAGGTACCCCAGGTGCACCGCCTGGCGGGCCAGCGAGAAGGAGCCCGAGATGAGGGCCTGCGAGGCGATCACCGCGGCCGCCGTCGCCAGCGCCACCATCGGGTACAGCAGCGGCTCCGGCACCAGCGCCCAGAAGGGCTTCTCGACCCAGCCGTGCTCCAGCAGGTAGGCGCCCTGGCCGAAGTAGTTGATCAGCAGCGCCGGGAAGACCGCCGAGATCCACGCCACGCGAATCGGCCGCGCGCCGAAGTGCCCGAGGTCGGCGTAGAGCGCCTCGCCGCCGGTGATGCACAGCACCACCGCGCCCAGCACCACGAAGGCGTGCCAGGGATCGTGCCCGAACAGCCTGATGGCCCACAGCGGGTTGGCGGCCTGCAGCACGCTGGGGTGCAGGAAGATGGCGCGCACGCCCAGCACCGTCAGCGTCAGGAACCACACCACCATGATGGGGCCGAAGACGCGCCCGATGCCGCCGGTGCCGCGGCGCTGCACCATGAACAGGCCCAGGAGGATGACGAGGGTGAGCGGAACGACGGCCGCGTCCATCGCGTGGGTCGCCACGCCGAGGCCTTCGACGGCCGAGAGCACCGAGATGGCGGGCGTGATGACGCCCTCTCCGAACAGCATCGACGCGCCCAGCAACCCCGCCAGCACCACCGTCACCGTCAACTTCTTCTGCGAGTCACGGCCGGGCACCAGGGCCAGCAGGGCGAACATGCCGCCTTCGCCCTTGTTGTCAGCCCGGGTGATGAACAGCAGGTACTTGAAGGTGACGACCATCGTCAGCGCCCAGAAGAACAGCGACAGCACCCCCAGCACCGAGTCGTGCGAGACGGCCATGGCGTGCGGTGACGTCTCGAGGGTGCCGTCGGGGCCGATGCGCTTCGCGAAGCACTCCTGCATGGCGTAGAGCGGGCTGGTGCCGATGTCGCCGTAGACGACGCCGAGGGCGCCGATGGCCAACGGGAGCAGCTTCTTCTGCTGGCCGTGTCCGTGGCCTGCTGACGGAGGCTCCGCTTGAGCCGCGGGAGCCTCGGCGGGCGCCGGTGCGGAAGCGGAGGGTTGGGCCTGGGGAACGTCACTCATGGCGTCCGGCCATAGCGCAACCGTGGGCTGGCGACAGGTCAACCGACCGATGCGCCGCAAGGGGCTGAAACCACAGCCCAAATCACGCTCTGCGGAACATGAGGTCCGTCCGCACCACGTACTTGACCCCCGCCAGCACCGGCGCGCCCTCGTGGAGCAGGTGGTGGTTGAAGACCAGCCCCAGCCCCGCCCGCGGGTGGACCGTGAGCCCCAGGTCGAGCAGGCGTGTCTCGCCGCCGGCGGTGCAACCGTTGAGATAGACGAGGAAAGTCAGCAGGCTGCGCTCGCCCGCGTGCCGATGAAACGCGCCGTCGAAGTGCGGAGCAAAGCGTTGACCGGGGCGGTAGCGGTAGCAGCGAAGCCGCTCATTGGCGCCCGACAGCACCCAGTCCCCCTCGAGGCGCTCGGGCACGTGTCCGGCGACGGCGGCGGCCAGGCGCTCGGCCAGCGCGACGTCGTCGAACATGACGCGGTCGTTGCTCCGCAGGTCCGGCCTCATCACCGGACCGCGGGAGGTCGTCACCGGCGCCGCGCTCGGGCCCAGGGCTTCGATACGCGCGATGAGCCCAGCGCACTCGTCGGGGCTCAGCACCCCCTCGACCGTCATCACCAGCGGGTTCCGGGTGTCGAGCTCGGCCTCGGCATTGGGGAGCAGCTTCGCCATGAAGGTCATTCTGACTCTTTGTGAGTCAGAATGCAACACAACCTCCGGCGGGCTGCCGTGTTCTTCGGGAATGCGGCGCCTGGCTCTGCTGATGCTGACTGGCTGCGCGACGGGCGCGCCCCCGGGCGCCACGCCGCCGGTGACGCTGCACCTTCCCCCGACCGCGCTGACTGCGCCGGAGCAGGTGACGCACGCCCTCCACCGGCTCGCCTTCGGGCCCAGCGAGGCCGATCGACAGCGCCTCGCCGCGGCGGGCCTCGAGGGTTGGCTGGCGGCCCAGCTGGAGCCGGGCGTGGACCCGGCCATCGAGGCGCGGCTGTCGGGCTTCAAGACGCTCTCGCTGACGGTGGCCGACTCCTTTCGCGAGTACCCGCGCCCCGAGCAGCGCCTCAAGGCGCTGGGCGTCGACGTGAAGACCGGCGAAGGCAGAGCCCAGGCGCGCCAGCTGGCCAGGGAGAACCCCGACGCCCTGCCCCGCCAGCTCCTCATCGAGCTGACCCAGGCGAAGCTGCTGCGCGCGGCCAACTCACAGCGACAGCTCGAAGAGGTGCTGGTCGACTTCTGGTTCAACCACTTCAACGTCTCGGCCGAGAAGAACCGCGTGCGGTGGATGGTGAACGCCTACGAGCGCGAGGCGATTCGGCCCCACGTCTACGGGCGCTTTCGAGCGCTGCTGGGCGCGACCGCGAAGCACCCGGCGATGCTCTGGTACCTCGACAACTGGATGTCGGTGCGCGACGGCTTCACGCTCCCGAGGGGCCTGCGCGACCAGGACGACGACGCGCCGCGGGCGATGGGGCTCAACGAGAACTACGCGCGCGAGCTGCTCGAGCTGCACACCGTGGGCGTGAACGCCGGCTACTCGCAGGACGACGTTCGCGAGGCGGCCCGGGCGCTGACGGGCTGGGGCCTCGAGCTGCGCCGCAAGAAGGACGACTTCGCGCAGTTCGAGTTCCACCGCCTCGCGCACGACGACGGAGCGAAGCAGGTGTTCGGGCTGCGCCTGCCGGCCGGCGGAGGCCAACGAGACGGGGAGCTGCTGCTCGACTTCCTCGCGCGGCACCCCGCCACGGCGAAGCACCTGGCGTTCAAGCTGTGCCAGCGGCTGGTGAGCGACACCCCGCCGCCAGCGCTGGTGGACAGGGTGGCCGCCGAGTTCCTGCGCACCGACGGCGACCTGCGCGCGACCTACCGCGCCATCATCGAGTCACCCGAGTTCTGGAGCCCCGAGGTGGTGGCCACCAAGACCCGCACGCCCTTCGAGTTCGTGGTGGGCGCGGTGCGGGCCATCGGCACCCTCGACGAGGCGCAGCGCCCGCTGGCGACCGCGCTCGAGCAGCTCGGCCAGCCGCTGTACCGCTGCGCGCCGCCCACCGGGTACCGAGAAGACGCCGCCGCCTGGGTCTCGGCCGGCGCCCTGGTCTCTCGCATCAACTTCGGGCTCAAGCTCGCCAGCGGCCGCGTGCCCGGCGTCGAGGTGAGGCTGCCGCCGAAGTCCACCAGCGTCGAAGCCATCGCGCTCGGCGTGCTGGGCCGGCCCGCCTCGGAGCAGACGCTCTCGATCGTGCGACGGGCGCTCTCGAGCGACGACGAGCTCGACGAGCGGCGCGGCGTCGAGGTCTCGAAGGTGGTGGGGCTGCTGCTCGGGTCTCCGGAGTTCCAGAAACAATGATCTCACGACGCGCCCTGATGCAGTCCCTCGCCGCGTTCGGCGCGGCGCCAGCCTTCGCGCAGAAGTCCGGCTCGAAGAAGACGCTGGTGGTGGTGTTCCTGCGCGGCGGGGTGGACGGCCTCTCGATGGTGCCGCCCATCGGGGACCCGGCGCTGGCGCCGCTGCGCCCGTCACTGAAGCCGACGAGGCCGCTGCCGCTCGACGCGACGTTCGGGCTCCACCCGGCGATGTCCGCCCTGGCGCCGCTGTTCCAGGCGAAGCAGCTCGCGGTGGTGCACGCGGTCGGGCTCCCCAGCTCGCCGCGCAGCCACTTCGAGGCGCAAGACATTCTCGAGTCGGGGTCGGCTGGGCGCCGGGCGCGCGACGGCTGGCTCAACCGGGCGGGCCGCGCGCTCGACGACGCCGCGTTCTCGATGGTGGCGGTGCAGAACGGCCTGCCGGGCTCGATGCAGGGCGACGCCAGCGCGCTGGCCTTCCCGTCGTTGAAGGACCTCCGCATCGGCGGTGGAGACGTCTCGGCGGCCACCTTCGAGAGCCTCTACGCGCAGGCCGTCGATCAGGCGCTGCGCACCTCGGGCCATGAGGCCTTCGACTCGGTCGCGAAGGTGAAGACCGAGGGCCTGGCGGAGCGCCCTCCGCAGAACGGCGCGGTGTGGCCGAGATCGACGCTCGGCAGGCGGCTCCAGGATCTCGCGCGGCTGATCCACGCCGACGTGGGCCTGCACCTCGCGGCGACCGAGCTGGGCGGCTTCGACACGCACCTGGCGCAGGGCAGCGACGAGGGCCAGTTGGCGCAGCGGCTCAAGGAGCTCTCGGAGGCGCTCGCCGCCTTCGCGGTCGATCTCGGGCCGAAGCTGGCCGACGTGACGCTGCTGACGATGACGGAGTTCGGACGCACCGCGAGAGAGAACGGCACCCGCGGGACGGATCACGGAACGGCGTCGGCCTCGCTCGTGCTCGGGGGCGGCGTGAACGGCGGCCGGGTGCTGAGCGACTGGCCGGGGCTGACGAAGCTCTACGAGGGCCGCGATCTCGCGGTGACGACCGATCTGCGCAGCGTGATGAGCGAGTGCCTCGACGCGACGGGGCTGCGTGGGAAAGACGTCTTCCCCGACTTCACGCCCGCGCGGGTCGGCCTGTTCGGCTGAGCGCTACGGCTCGCCGGGCAGCGCCTCGCCGTCCTTCACCCGCGCCCACATGGCGGTCTGATCGCCGGTGTAGATGACGGTGTCGCCCTGCCGGAACTCGAACTGGTAGCGCACCATGATGTTGTCGTTCATGCGGCGGCTGCGCGTCGTCCAGCCCTTGAGCACCACGGGCGTTCCCGGCTTCGCCAGCGCGAGGAAGCGGGCCTCGTGGATCTTCGCGCCGTAGCCAATCCACCCCTCGGCGTGGCGCAGGCCCAGCACGTAGTAGGCGTGCACGAAGCCGATCATGCCGGTCATGTGCACCATCAGCCCGCCGCTCAAGTGACGCGGATGGCGAACCGGGTGCACGCGCTGCTCGCGGGTCAGCGGCAGCTCGTCGTGCATCGGCATCTGGCACACCACCTCGCCCTTCGCGGCGTCGATGGAGAGGATCTCGTCGATGAGGAGACCTCCGGGGCCGTAGGGGCAGTCTTCGACGAACGCTGGCTCGAGGGGCATGACTTAGAGGGTCTCCTTGAAGGTCTGCGCGATGCGCTCCCAGAGGCGCTCGGTGACGAGCGGGTCGGGCACCATGTGCGTGAAGTTCGACAGCGGCAGCACCGCGTGCGCCTTGCCGGCCTTGAAGAGCGCGTCCGAGAGCTTGAGCGAGTGCAGGAAGTACACGTTGTCGTCGGCGGTGCCGTGGATGAGGAGGATCGGCCGCTTCGCGTCCTTCACGTACGAGAGGAGCGAGCTGACCTCGTAGGCCTTCGGCTGCGCGTCGGGCAGGCCGAGGAAGCGCTCGGTGTAGTGCGTGTCGTAGTCGCGCCAGTCGACGACCGGCGCGCCCGCGACGGCGCTCTTGATGACGTCGCCCTTCGTCAGCGCGAGCAGCGCGGCCATGTAGCCACCGAAGCTCCAGCCGTAGACGCCGACGCGCGAGAGATCGAGCTCGGGCACCTTCGCGGCGAGCTGCTCGAGGCCGTCGATCTGATCGGTGGTGGTGGTGGTGGCGAAGTCGAACTTGATGGCGCGCTCGTAGTCGCGCCCGCGTCGTGGCGTGCCGCGGCCGTCGAGCTTCACCACGATGAAGCCCTGGTTGGCGAGCCACTGGAGCACCAGGTTCTCGCGCAGCACCTCGAGCACCTCGAGGTGGCCGGGGCCTCCGTAGACGTTGAGCACCACCGGGTACTTCGTGCCCTTCTTGAAGTCCTTCGGGCGAATGACGGCGGCGCGCATCGCGTGGGGCGCGCCGAGGGTGAAGAGCTCGAGGTTGAGGGCGAGCGAGGGCTCGAGGGCGACGCTGGGGAGGACGCCGGCCTTCGCGCCGTCCTTGACGACGGTGAGCTTCGGCATGGCCTTCGTCGAGGTGGCGGTGATGACGAACGTTGAGCCGTCTTCGCTCATCACGGCGTTCTCGACGGCGCGGCCCTCGGTGAGGGTCTTCACGCGCTGGGGCGCGGCGCCGTTGACCGACTTGAAGAGGAGCGTCTGCGTCGGGTCGTCGCCGCCGAGGAAGTAGAGCGTGCGCGACTTCGGCTCGAAGCCGACGAGGCCGAGCTCGCCCTTGTAGCCGGCGGCGGGGTTGACCCACGAGACGGCCGAGGAGCCGTCGGCCTTGCGCAGCTCGAGCTCGTGGCCGCCGTGCCTCTCGGTGTCCCAGAAGAAGCCGGAGCCGTCGGGGAGCCAGTGCGGCACGTCCTGGTTCACGTTGAGCCACGCGGCGTCTTCTTCGGCCACCAGCAGCGTCGACTTGCCGGTCTTCGGGTCGATGGCCAGCAGCTGCGCCTTCGTCTGCTCGCGGTTCTGCACCACGACCGAGAGCGCGCCGGCCTTCGGCCACTTCACGGTGGTGACGTAGGGGAACGCGGCCGCGTCCCAGGTGACGGTGACGGGCTTGCCCTTGTTGAGCGCGACGATGGCGAGGCCGACGACGGCGTTCTTCTTGCCGGGGCGTGGGTAGAAGAAGCGCTCGGCCTCGGCCTCGGGGTGCATCGGGTCGGCGATGCCGAAGCGCTCGAGGCCGGTGTGATCGGTCCTCTGGAAGATGACGTGCTTGCCGTCGGGCGAGAACCAGAAGCCCGAGAAGCGGCTCATCTCCTCCTGCGCGACGAACTCGGCGAGGCCGTTGGGCTTGACGTCGGTGCCGCCGGTGGTGACGCGCGCCTCCTTGTTGGTGGCGAGCTCGACGACGTGCACGTCGTTGTCGCGCACGTAGCCGACGTGCGTGCCAGTCGGAGAGAACTTCGGGTCGATGCAGGCCCCGTCGCCGGTCTTGAGCTGAGTGACCTTCTGGTTCGCGCGCTCGACGACGTAGAGCTTGCCCGAGAGCACCACCAGCAGCCGCGAGCCGTCGGGCGAGAGCTGGAAGCTGGTGAAGCCGCGGGCCGAGACGCGCTGGCGCTCGAGGCGGGCCTTCTCGGCGGCGGTGAGCGTCTCGGACGCGCCCTGGAGCAGCGCGTCGGGGGTGAGGAGCTCCTTCGTCTCGCCGGTGGCGACGTCGAACTCGTAGAGGAGCTGGCGGGCGTCCTTCGGCGCCGAGCGGAGGAAGAAGACGCTCTTGCCGTCGGGCGAGAACTTCGGCTTCTCGGGCCGGCCCGCCAGGTAGCGGCGGGTCTCGGCGTATTCGCGAAGGAACTGCGGGTCGGCGGAGGTCGCGGCGAGAATGGTCATGAGGATCACGGGCGCGGCATAGCGCAGGTCAGGGGCGCGTGAATCACCGCGTCGCGAACTCGGCAAGCCGAGCGACCGGGAGAAGAACCGAGCCGTGATTACTCAGGTCTCCATCAAGGATCTTCGCGGTATCGCCGGGGGGACGGTGAGCGACCTCACTCCGCTCACGATCCTCACCGGCGTGAACGGCTCGGGGAAGAGCACCGTCCTCGAGTCCCTGCTCATCGGCGCCTCACGGTTTCCCGGGATGGCGATCGGCCAGGCGGTGAAGCGACGGGCAAGTCGGCAGTTCACCGGTGAGTGGCTCTTCAGGAAGCGGCTCACCGAGGCGCGGATCGTGGTGTCGATTGGCGGCTCCCCACGAGTCGTTTCGCTCCGCTGGCTCGACGCCAGTGAAGCGGAGATGCGCAGCGAAACGCCCAACGCCGTCGTTGTCGGCGCGATCGCGGCTGTCGCCAGCCAAGGCGCGCAAACGGGCAGGAGCCACACCTTCTTCGAGCCCGACGGGTCCTACTGGAGCTCTCGCGACTACGGGGAGGAACTCGTACCCAGAAGCTCAACCGTCGAAGCACGGCTCATCGACATGCGCGGGCTCATCGGCGACCAACGTGAAATGACTGACGTTCTCTCGGAGGCGAAGTCTGCAGGCTTTGGCGACGCCACGGTTGAGTTGCTTCTGAACGTGGCACCCGGACTCAGAAACTTCGAGGTCCTGAAGGTAGGCGGTGGCTACGAGGTCGGCCTCATCTTCGATGACGGCGCGGTACCACTCTCGATGGCCGGCGATGGTGTTCGAGCGGCCACCCGCCTCGCGCTCGAGCTGGCCGCATCGCCAACTGGCCTCGTGCTCCTCGAGGAACCCGAAGTGCACCAGCATCCGGGCGCACTCAAGGTGTCAGCAGCGTCGATCGTCGCTGCCGTGAAACGCGGCCTTCAGGTCGTGGTTGCAACCCACAGCCTCGAGCTCATCGACGAACTCCTGCTGAGCGCTTCGAGGTCTGAGCTGCTCGACAGGCTCAGCGTCCAGAAGCTGAGGATCACCAACGGAACTCTCGAGACGACTCGCTTCGAAGGCCCAGAATCAGACCGCATCAGGAACGTCATCGGCACGGAGCTGCGCTGATGAACTCGCTGATCGTCTGCGAGGGCTATCAGGACGGCGGCTTCGTCGGTGCGTGGGTCAACTGGTTGGGAAAGAAGACCAAAGCTCGCGTTCGCTCGGTACTGGGCAACAAGGCGCAACGAGTGAGCGCGAGGGGCGCCCACGTGAAGGAATGTGGTGCTCGGCAGCTCTGCATCGCGCCCGCAGGCAGCTACGAACAGCTGACCACCCACGCTGCGGACCTGCTGAGCCTGCTGTCAGCCTGAATCATGTCGATGCCAGAACTCCCTGTTGGGAACGGTTCCCCCTTCCTGTCCCTGGGTGGGCAACGTGCACGCCAGACAACAGTCTGAACTCGCTTCGAACCGTGCCGACCCGCTCTGCTGCTGGCACTGGCTGGCGGCGAAGCGGCAGCAGCTTCGGTGCCGACGACCGCCTTGCCGAAAACACCTGCGCCGCAAGCGCGCGACCGACGACTTCGGCGAGCAAACTCGGCACAGCGTTTCCGATCTGCTTCTGCACACTCGTGCGGCTCCCGACGATCTCAACATCATCCGGGAAGGTCTGGATCCGGCAGAGTTCGCGCGCGCTCAGACGGCGGCTCTTCCAGTGGAACGGGCCAATCGCCGGCCCTGGCTGCGCCTGGATCGTCCATGAGGGTCTGTTCTTCGCGAGCTTGAGCAAGAAAGACCAATACCGACGCCGCCACCCAAACAGCGGCAGGCCACCTCCGCGGTCCGTGTGCCAGAGGTAGTTCTGGCCCTCGGGAATCGAGGGGAGAAGCTTGGCCCACTTGCCGCGCATGGCGAGGTCCTCGTCGGCCGGCTCCGGGAGGTCTCCGATGGCGTCCCAGGCCGTCCGGTACGGCTCGAGCCCCACGAGCGTCGAATCGTTGCTCGGGTCTTCGAAGCTCGGCGTTGGGAAGTTGAACCGCTCCCCTTCGCGCGAAGCGACGATGAAGAACCGCTCACGAATCTGCGGCACCCCGTAGCCGGCGGCGTTCAGAACCTTGAACGACGGCTGGTAGTTGCTCTTCGTCTTCTTGTTGATCTCCTTGATGCGCTCAAGCAGCAGCTGAAGCCCCTCGTCCTTCCCTGAGAAGGCGAGGCCGCTGACGTTCTCGAGAACGAACGCCTGAGGGAGCGCCTCTTCGACGACGCGCATGTACGCCCACAACGTATTCGCCCGCGGGTCCTCGAGCCGCTTGGAGTCGCCACGCGCCCAGTAGCCGGCTTTGGAGAACGGCTGGCACGGAGGACCTCCGAAAAGCAAGCTCACGTCACCCTGCTTGAGCCCACCTGCCTCGAGCATCTCCGCCGTCGGGACCTTCATGATGTCTCGCTCGATCACTGCAAAGTCACGGTTCTTCCGGAGCGTCTCACAGCAATCGTGGTCGAACTCGACCGCGACCTTGGTCTCGAAGCCCGCGGCTTCGAACCCGTAGTCCATGCCACCCGCACCCGAGAACAGACTGATCGCGCTCTTCATGCGGAAGGCTCGTACCACGAGGGGCTGACGTGCTGTCGAGAGGTCGCAGTCCTTGACCCCGAGCGAGGGTCGCGCACGATGACTCGCATGGAGCGATTCGACGGTGTTCACGGGCACGACAACGTGGCCGCTACGACGGCCGCGCTGGAAGCCTCCGGCTGCAAGATCCTGGAAGAAGCGGACCCGTCTTCCGCCCCGTTCGAATACGAGATCGAAACGCCTGACGGCGAGCAACTGGCTCTCGTCTGCTACGCGTTTACCGCGAACAAGTACCGGCAGAAGGGTCGACCAAGCGACGAGCACCGACTCCAAGTGAAGTACGGGAGCCAGTTCGATCGCCTGCACAACGTCTTCATCGACGACTCGCGGAAGCGACTCACGCTCATGTACGGCGTGCACCACGAGGAGGGAATCTTCGTCGCGGTTGACCCGATGATGCACAACCCGACCTGGTTCTCGATGTCGATCGAGTTCAAGGACGAACACGTGGCCTCCACGGTCGAAGCAGGTTGGAGCGGCTGGGAGCGCGAACGAAAGATGGGCCGACGCCACGTCATGCCGAAGCAGAGCCTCACCACGGAGGCGGTGCTCGGCTTCACCCCCGAGCACTTCCTTCGATACCTTCGCTTCGAGCAGGCCGCGACCGGTCTCGACACTGGTCATCGGCTCCTGCTCCTCGACAAGATGAAGTCAGAGCAACTGTCGAAGCGCCACCCTCTGGAACTCGCGTTCGGCCTGAGTTCCAAAGAGATCCTCGACCTACTCGGGGGCAGTTTCCGCCTACTCGTCGCGGTGCGCGGCAGCGTTGCGGAGCGCCACCTTCTCGACCAACTGCAGCGGGTCCGAGAAGTCTCGGACGTTCGACAGATCGACGCCGACGGCCAACCTGACTTCGAGCTGCGCTACCGGTCTGAGCTCTTCCGAATTGAGTGCAAGAACGTGCTACGTCGAGTCCCGAAAGACGGCGTTCCGAGAATCGACTTTCAGAAGACCCGCGCCTCGAAGGGCGACCCATGCAGCCGGTACTATCGCCGCGATCAATTCGAGGTCCTTGCCGCCTGTCTTCACCCAGTGAACGAGCGCTGGGAGTACCAGTTCGCGCCAACCCTCAGTCTGCCAGACCACCGGAAGTGCCCGAACCGCATCGCAGACAAGCTCGCGGTTGGCGGCGGTAGCTGGCGGGAGCAGCTCACGGACGTGCTCGACGAGTTGGTTGAACGCTGACGCTTTTCTGAAGACGACCTCGCGGCCACTTCGATACCGTTCCGCGCTGGCGTCAATCAGGTCCCCGACGCCGATGGGGGTACACACGTGGCTTTGAAACCGAAGTGGTCGGCAAACCAGATTGCGCCCACGGGCCGGGCGGCGCTCGCGCTCGCGCGTCAACACCAGGCGGCGATCAGCGATCGATTGCCCGCCGGAGTCATCGACGGGTTGGCGGTCGATCTCGATGCCTTCGAGGGGAAGCGGTCGGCGGCGAGCCGATCGGGCGAGGTGCTGCGCACCGCGACCAGGGAGCAAGACGCCGCCGCTGCCAAGGGCCATGCCTTCGCCGTGGCCGCCCGCGCGGCCCTCACGCGCAGCGGGGCGAACGCGGCCGAGCGCGCGGCCTTCGGCCTCAAGCTGAAGCTCAAGGCCGACAAGGTCGCCAGCGTCGTTGCCTGCCTCGACGCCCTGCTCGATGGAGCCACCCGTTTCCCCGACGCCGCGCGCGCCGCTGGCTTGCTGTCGACCGACTTCGACCGCGCCCGCAGCCTCCGCGCGAGCCTCACCTCGGCCGATGCCGTTCAGGAGACCGCCAAGAGCACCCGGAAGAACCCCGTCTCTGAGCGCAAGGCCGCCCAGGTGCGCATCGAGAACGCCATCGACGGCATCATCAACGCCGGAACCCTCGCCTTCATCGATCAACCCGACATCGCCACACAGTTCCAGAAGCTCGTCCCGTAGCGTCGCTCGGTGAAGGGCTCGGGCAGCGCATGTCGTTGCCCGACCCACCTCTCGACACACCAGGCAATCGCCCGACAACACTGAACAACCCCCGCAGGCGCCCAGGGGCTCCCGGCAACGCCCCGACGGCAGTCCGCAACGCCCCGACGGCAGTCCGCAACGTCCCGACGGCAGTCCGCAACGCCCCGAC
>JACSRE010000278.1 GCA_014879945.1 Myxococcus sp. | reverse complement strand
AGGCGCTCAGCCGGTGAGCCAGGCGCCGAGCGCGCGCACGGCTTCATCGGCGCGCCGGAAGACGGGCACACCGCCGGCCTCGAGCGCGGCGACGAGCGGGTCGTAGAGGCGCCCGGCGTCGACGACGACGACCAGCGGCTTCTTCGTGGCCTTGAAGAGCGCCGGGAGCGAGCGCGCGAGGCTCTGCGCCGAGGCGATGGTCTCGGCGTCGACCTCGCTGCTGCCGAGCGACGCCACCGCGGGCGACATGGGCACGAGGCCGAGCACGAGCGCGTCGACGCCGTCGTCGTCGAGCACCGCCGCCGCGATGTCCAGGTGGGCCGCGTCGGGCGCCGCGGGCGTCACGTCGAGCGGGTTCTTCGCGTCGACGAGCTCGTCGAGCTTGCAGCGGGCGAGCGCCGCGCCCACCCGCTCTCGGGTGACCGCGCTCAGCGTCGCCAGCGACAGGGCGTGCGCCTCGCCGCGCAGGTGGTCGGCCATGCCGACGACCTCGAAGCCCGCGTTGCTCATCAGCATCACCCGGGGGCCCCGCGGCCGTCCGGCGAGGGCGCACGCGACGCGCACCAGGCCCTCGAACTCGGCGAACGACTCGGCCATCAGCACGCCCGCCGCGCGGCACAGGTGCCAGCACACACGGTAGTCGCCGGCCATGGCCGCGGTGTGGCCGGCCGCGGTGCCCTGCCCTTCGGGCGAGCGCCCTCCCTTGTAGAGGATGACGCGCTGGCCGCTGGCCTGCGCCGCGCGCGCGGCCTTCAGGAAACGAGCGCCGTCGCCGGGCATGAAGCCCTCGACGTACGCGGCGATGACCTGCACCTGCGGGTCGTTCGCGACGTAGGCGACGAAGTCGGGAACGCCGAGGTCGGCCTGGTTGCCCGCGCTGACGAGGTACCGCGGCACCACCTGCCGCAGGTGGCTGCCGCGCGTGATGGTGAAGGCCCCGCTCTGGCTGAGGAAGGCGAGGTTGCGCACGCTGCCGTCGCGGGGCGGCAGCCGGTGCGCGGGGATGAAGGTGGTGTCGTAGCCGCCCGGCACCGACACCACGCCCATCGAGTTGGGCCCACACACCACCGGGCCGCGCCAGGGCGTCGCGCGCGCCCGGGCGAGCACGTCCTCCAGCGCGCGCTGCTTCTCGGCGCCGCCTTCCTTCTCGGCCATGCCGCCGGGGATGACGATCATCGCCTCGGCCTTCTGGTGCGCGACCAGCTCGTGCATCAGCCCGGTCACGGCGGTCGCCGACACCGCCAGCACCGCGAGGTCGACCGGCGAGGAAAGCTCGGCCGGGCCCGCCACGCAGCGCACGCCGTCGATGGCCTCGTCCCCTGGCTTGAGCACGGTGAGCTGGGCGGGGGTGAAGCCGTCGCGCAGCAGGTTGCGCAAGATAATGCGCCCCATGTTGACCTGCTTCGACGACACCCCGGCCACCGCGACCGACCTCGGCTCGAAGAACGCGCGCAGCTTCTCGACCGGCGGCCGCGCGCGCTCCGCCTGGGGCGCGCCGACCCTCGCCAGCGCGTCCACGGGCACCAGCGCTCCGGCCCGCGTCACCACGAAGGGGTTGAGCTCCAGCTCCTCGAGGCCGGGCACGGCGGCGACCTCGCGCAGGAGCCGCAGCAGCCCGAGCCAGGCCTCGTCACCCACCAGCCGTTCGCTGCCCCGCAGCAGCCCCGCGAGGTCGCGGTACACCAGCGTCTGCGTCAGCTCGCGCAGCGCGGCGTCGGGGTCTGACGGAGAGAAGATGGCGGTCGCCTCGCGGCGGGGCAGGCGGGCCCCGAAGACCTCGGTCTTCACCCCGCCCAGGCCGATCAACCCCACCATGCCGAACTCGGGGCTCCGGCGCAGGCCGACGATGACCTCGGCGCCGAGCCGCGCGCGGTCGAACTCCACGCGGCGCATGGCCAGGGCCCCCTCGAGCGCCGGGCTGCGGCCATGTTCGGCGCGCCAGCGAGCCGAGACCTCGGCCAGGAAGCGCTCCACCACCGCAGGCGTCACCTCGGCCCCCTCGAGGAAGCGCACCCCGCCCACGTCGCTCTTGTGCAGCACGTCGCGCGAGACGACCTTGAGCACCACCGGGCCGCGCAGGGCGCAGCGCGCCTCGCCGGTCAGCACCTGGTGTTCGGGCACCTCGAGGCCCGCCGCGCCGAGCGCGCGGTACAGCTCGGGCTCGGTCAACACCGAGGCGCCGCGGGCGCGCGTGTCCTCCACCAGGCGCTGGAGCGTCTCGATGCTCATGGGCTCGAGGCCAGCGCGGCCGGCACCTGCGCGTCGAGGGGCAGCGCGTCGCCTGACGCCAGCAGGCGCTTCGAGAGGGCTTCACCGTCGGCGCGGGTCAGCCGCGCGACCCACGCGTTCACCACCGCCTCGGGCACCGGCGCCGGGTCGAAGTCGAGCCGCGCCACCACCCGGGCCGCGACGGCGGCGGGCACCCCACGCTCGACCAGCGCCGCTTTGAAGGCCCGCGCCGAGAGCCCCATCTGGAAGGCCTTCAGGTTCGCCTTCACCACGTGCTCGCCCTTCACCTGAAACAGCGCGCGCAGGTGCTTCTCGAGCAGCTCGACCGCGAAGGGCAGCAGGCTCGCGGCGGCGCCGAGCACCACCATGTTCTGCGCCTTGCTGGCGCCGGCCCTGGCGGCGAGCCTGGTGGCGTTCACCGCCACCACCCGGGGCAGGCTGAAGAGCACCTCGTACAGCTTCGCGGTGTCGGGGTAGTCGGCCATGTTCTTCAGCGGCGTCACGTCGGTGAACACCCAGCCGTCCTTCGACAGCAGCGACAGGTAGCGAAGGCTCTCGAGCGGCTCGACCGAGAGCACCGCCCGCGCCTCGCCCGCCGAGATGAGGTCGCTGGCGATGGGCGCGCTGCCCAGCCGCACCTGGGCCGAGACCGCGCCCCCGCGCTGCGACATGCCGTGAATCTCGGGCTGCTTGAAGTGGAGCCCGGCGTCGACCGCCGCGTGGTCGATGACATAGGCCGTCGAGAGCACGCCCTGCCCGCCGACCCCACAGAGGACGAGGTCGAAGTTCATCAGCAGCCCCCCGCGCAGTTGGCGCAGTCGCCCTCGAGGGGCGCGCTCGCGCCGCGCTCGCGTTTGTGTTCCTTGATCTCCTTCACGTACCGGACGCAGGCCCGCCTCGCGATGATGACCGAGAGGCCCTGGTAGGCGAGCTCCTCGCGCACCACCGCGAGGTTCTCGGCGTGCCGCTGCGGCACCGGCGTCAGCGTGCGCAGGTGGGCCTTCTTCACGCCCAGGCCGAGCACCAGGTTCTCGAGGTGCGCGTCGGACATGGTGGTGGGCTGGCCGCCCGTCATGGCGACGATGCTGTTGTCGAGGATGAAGACCTTGATGTTGGTGTTCTCGATGACCGCGTCGAGCAGGGCGTTCATGCCGGTGTGGGTGAAGGTGCCGTCGCCGATGACGCAGAGCGAGGGCGAGACGCCGGCGTGCGCGGCGCCGATGGCCATGCCGATGGACGAGCCCATGCACAGGCAGGAGTGGATGGCCTGGTACGGCTTGGAGTACCCGAGCGCGTAGCAGCCGATGTCGCCCATCACCCGCATCGAGGCGTCGAGCTCGCGGCGCACCTCGTTGATGAGCTCGTAGGAGTCACCGTGGGGGCACGCGTCGCACAGGCGCGGCGGGCGCGGCCTCAACACCTCTTCGAGGCCCGGCACGGTGAGCGACGCCTTCACCGGCAGGCCGAAGGCCTCGCGCAGCACGTCGGGGTTGAGCTCGCCCATGCGCGGCAGGTGCCCGGTCAGCTTCCCCTTCACCGGCTTCTCGCGAAACAGGCCCAGCGCGCTCACGAAGCGCTCGATGAAGGGGTAGCCCTCTTCGACGACCATCAGCTCGCTGGAGCGGTCGAGCAGCGCGCGCACCTTTCCGACCGGCAGCGGGTACACGCTGACGCGCAGCACGTTGTAGTCCTCGAGCCGCGCGCCGAGCGCTTCGCGCAGGTACGTCCACGCGATGCCCGACACGATGAGGCCGGGCTTGCCGTCGCCGCGAATCGTCAGCGCGTTGAGGCGGTGCTCCTCGGAGTAGCGCTGGAGCGCCGGCTGCTTCTCGAGCAACCCGGCGTAGGCGCGGCGCGCGTTGCTGGGGATGAGCGTGTAGAGGCCCGCGTCGTCGACGTAGCGCAGCGCGTTCTGCGCGCGGCGCTCGCCCAGGGCCACCATCGCGCGGCTGTGCGCCAGCCGGGTGACCAGCCGGAGCACCACCGGCACCCGCAGCCGCTCCGACACCTCGAAGGCCTCCTGCGTCAGCTCGTAGGCCTCCTGCTGATCAGCCGGCTCGAGGCACAGCACCTGGGCGAAGTCGGCGAAGTAGCGCGAGTCCTGCTCGTTCTGCGAGCTGTGCATCGACGGGTCGTCGGCCACCGCCAACACCAGCCCGCCCCACGCGCCCGACACCGCGACGTTCATGAAGGGGTCGGCGGCGACGTTGAGGCCCACGTGCTTCATCGACACCAGGGCCCGCTTGCCGCAGTACGAGACGCCGATGGCCTCTTCCAGCGCCACCTTCTCGTTGGTCGACCAGAAGCCCCGAATCGGCAGCTGGTGCTGCTTCGTCAGCGCGTGAATGGCCTCGAAGATTTCGGTCGAGGGCGTTCCCGGGTACGCATAGGCGGCGCTCAAGCCGGCATCGATGGCGCCCCGCGCGACGGCCTCGTCGCCCAACAGAATCTCCTGGCTCATGGCGCCGGCGCCCTGCACGCCGCGTGCTACCGCGACGCGCTCCAGCGACCGGGCGCAGATTGTTCAGGGTTCGGCCGCCCACCGGCGCGACACGCAGATTGTTCGGCGCGACCGGCTACTTGATGAAGTCGGCGAAGGCCGCGGGGAAGGTGCCGGGCACCACCTCGCCGAAGCCGAACACGCTGGCCCAGGCCACGCACCGCTCGCGCTCCACCGCGGGGTCGCAGGCCGCCGACAACGCCCGGGCGCGGTCGAGGGACATCAGGGTGCGCGCGACGGGGCGGAAGGCGATGGAGGTGCGCGCCAGGGGGTGCGCGGGGTGCACCTCTTCGCCCGTGTGACAGAGCCCGCAGGAGGTGATGGTGGGCGCGTAGTCGAGGTGGGCATAGGCCGCGTCGCGGGTGATGGGCGCCGCGACGGGGAAGACAATCTCGGCCTTGAGCGTGCGGTTGTCCGTCACCAGCTCGCCAATCTCGAGCAGGTCCTTCGCCTTGCCGCCGATGACGACGCTCAAGAGGGCGCCGGGGGTGAAGATGAAGAGGCGCGGGTCATCGGGGCCGCCGGCGGGCTGCGCGCTGAAGCGGCTGGTGGTGGCGACCAGGCTGAGCGGCCGCGGCAGGCTGGCGGTGAAGCACGGCGCCGAGACGGGCATCGGCAGGGCGTTGATGCGCGCGATGACCTCGTCGACGGTGCGCGGCGCGGCCCCACCGATGCGGCAGCGGGCCAGGTCTTCGTCGAACCAGGCGCCTGCGTCGGGCGTCACCTTCACCGGAGGCTCAACGGACCTGGCCGGCCCGCACCCGACGGTGACCGTCAACGCCGAGGCCAGGAGGAGCGCGCGCGCCACCCATCCAGCATACGAGGCCCATCGCCTCGGCGGGGTTGATCTGCGACAAGTGAGGACCTCCGGAGGTCGTCCATGTGCCGCAACATCCGCCGCCTGCATCACTTCGAGCCCCCCGCCACCCAGGCCGAGATTGAGGCCTCGGCGCTGCAGTTCGTCCGCAAGCTGACCGGCATGAACAAGCCGTCGAAGCACAACGAGGCGGTCTTCGAGAAGGCGGTGAAGCAGGTCGTCAAGGTGACCCAGGACCTCTTCGACTCGCTCGAGGTGCACGGCGCGCCGCACACCCGCGAAGCAGAGGCCGCGCGCACGAAGGCCCGCGGCGAGAAGCGCGAGGCCCAGCTGAAGGCGCGGTACGGCCCGAAGCGCACCCGAGCCTCAGCCGCGCGCGCCTGAGCGCTCCTCGCCGGCATCACTTCACCAGCTTCTTCACCGCGCGTGGCGTGCCCACACCGCAACCCGACCGCGGCTTGCAGCCCTTGAGAATCCACAGCGAGATGACGCCCGACACCTCGTCGGCGCGCGCCTTCTCGGCCATCGACAGCGGCGTGCGCCCCGACGTCGAGACCGCGTTCACGTTCGCGCCAGCCTCGAGCAACAGCAGGGCCGAGTCGGCCTGGCGGTGGAACGCGGCCATGTGCAGCGGGGTGTAGCCCTCGTCGTCAGCCACGTTCACCTCGGCGCCGGCGCGCAGCAGCGCCTCGACGACGCCCGGGTCCGGGTTGATGGCGGCCAGGTGGAGCGGCGTGGCGCCCCGCACGTTCTTCACGTTGAGCTGCGCGGGCTCCTTCGCCAGCAACTGCTGCAGCGCCGACGGCGTGCCGGTCTTCGCCACGTCGTGCACGCGCTGGTTGCCCTGGGCGACGTCGAGCGGAGGCGGCGGGGTCTGCGCGAGGGCGGGCACGGCCAGCAGCGTCACGACCAGGAGGACTCTCGATGGCATGGGGGCTCTCTCTCAATCAGCGGGGCACGACGGGTGGAACTCGGGGAGCGCCGGCTCCGCGGCCTCGGGCTTCGAGACGCGGGGCCTGGGGTCTGACAGCGTGAGCTCGGGCGAGGCGAAGGGCGCCAGGCGCTCGAGGAAGTCGAGCAGCTCGAGCGCCGGCGCGTTGCGGAAGAAGGTGGCCTGGGGGTTCTCTTGCCAGATGCGGTCGGCGAAGGCGTAGACGTCGTGGGGCGTGTCACCGACGCCGTCGCCGTCGCGGTCGAAGCCCTCGTAGTCGTCCCAGGCGTTGCCCAGCCACTCGTTGTTGCGCGCGCTCATCACGCCGCTCACCGTCACCTGCGACAGGTTTCGCTCGAAGCGGTTGTCGTGAATGACGTGCCCGCCGTTCTCTCCGTAGAAGTCCATGCCGGCGACGTTGTGGGCGAAGCGGTTGCGGGTGAACGAGATGATGGCCTCGGGCGAGGTGGGGGCGTTGGTGCGCGCGCCCACGGCGCAGTGCACCACGTCGTTGTCCTCGACGATGGCCTGCCCGCTCTCCTTGAACGAGAGCCCCGCGCCCGACACGCCGCGCGAGTGCCGCACCACGTTGCGCCGAATCACCATGTCATTCGAGTACAGCACCGCCACCCCGGTGAGGTTGCCGTCGAGCAGGTTGTCTTCGATGACGTTGTGGGGCGCGAAGATGAGCTGCAGGCCGTAGCGCCCGCCGCGAATGCGGTTGTGGCTCACCACGTTGTCGCGGGTGTTGGCCAGCGAGAGGTCGCGCGCGTCGAGCAGGTCGTTGCCGAAGACGCGGTGCCCGCCCCCGTTCCACAGGCGCACTGCGTCGCCCCGCAGCGGGTGGTCTTCGCGCTTCGAGGTGATGCGGTTGCCGCAGACGAGCGCCCGCCGCGACGCCTTCACCAGCACCCCGAAGAGCACGTCGTCGAAGGTGTTGCCCGAGACGCGCACGTCGTCGGCCTCCACCAGCACGGCCGCGTCCATCTGGTCGTGGCTCGAGCCGCTGCCGGTGAGGCGCAGGCCCTTCAGCGTGACGAAGGGGGCTCGAACCGAGATGACGGTGCCGACGCCGTTGCCCGTCACCACCGCCGCGCCCTGGCCGTCGAGGGTGAGGCCCTTGTCGATGACGACCGGGCCCGCCCACGTCCCCGGCGGCAGGGTCACCGTGGCGCCGGGCGCCGCCGCGTCGATGAGCGGCTGGAGCGCGCGGGCGCTCTCGACGCCAGGGCCGGCGGCGACGGGGGCGCCGCAGCCCGACAGCTCGAGGCCCACCACGAGGAGGAGCCCGCGCCGCACCCGGCTACACCAGGTCGCCGCGGCGGAAGTTGAAGTAGCCGATGGCCGCGCTCACCGTGCCCAGCAGCGCCGGGTACACCATGGAGTAGATGATGAACTTCGGCCCGCCGAACCAATCGTAGATGACGAACGCGGCGGGCCCGAACACCACCAGCTGCGGGTCGAACAACATCAGCGCGCCGGTGCGGAACACCTGCAGCGGGTTCACCAGCGCGATGGCCACCACGCCCTCGGCCGGCATGCGCCCCTGAATCAACACGCCCAGCAGGATGAGGTCGAGGAACAGCAGGCACGTCAGCCACAAGACGAAGGCCGAGCCCTGCGCCACGTCGGTCGAGCGCGCGAACGTCGACAGCAGCATGCCCAGGCCGAGGAAGCACCACGACATCGCCGCGAGCTGCCCGGTGTAGATGCCGAACATGCGCCAGGGCACCTCGATGTCCTTGAAGGTGGCCCACAGCGCCGCGCCCAGCATCGCCAGGAACACCGGGAAGAAGACGGTGAGGAAGCGCCCCACCAGCCGGCCCCAGTACCAGCTCGACAGCGACACCGGCAGCGACAGCAGGTACTCGAAGACGCCGGCCTCGCGGTCGCCCGCCACGCTGCGCACCGTGGTGAGGAGGATGAAGATGGGCATGATGGCCATCGCGAGCTGGATGTACGTCACCAGCAGGCGCGAGAGGCCCATGAAGCCCAGCACCCGCGACTCGGTGACGCCGAACGCGAAGAAGGCCGCGACGATGCCTCCGAAGATGAGCGAGTAGACGAAGAACCACTTCGCGCGCACCGACTCGGCTACGTCGAGCCTCGCCGTCATTGCCAGGTGTCCCATCGGTGCTCCCTTTCAGCGCTTTCGCGACAGCTCGCGCACGAGGTTGCGCTGGGTGGTGAAGTCGTTGCCTTCGGTGCCGGGGTCGTGGGCGCCGAAGTTGAAGCCCATGGGCGAGGTCTGGCCGCCGACGTAGCGGGCCGTCTTCCCGTCGATCCACGCCCCGTCGGAGCGCCGCGCCACCCACACCTGCGTGGCGGCGTCGTCGGCCCACGGCTGCGCGTCGAGCCACTTCATCGCGCAGCCGAGGTCGTCGAACTTCGCCACCTGGTTCTTCGGGCCGCCGCGAACCTGCGCCGCGAAGTGGCGGTCCGAGATGACCATGCTGCAGGTCTTGCAGACGTCGCGGTCCCACGTGATGGCGGCGGGGCCGGTGCTGGCGCCCTCGGTGCACGCCAGCACGCCCAGCGCGCCCAGCACCGCGAGCGCCCTCATGACACCACCCGCAGCGACGCCGGCGCGGCCTGCTCGTCGAGCGACACCTTCACCAACAGCCCCACGTAGCGCGACAGCATGCCCATGAAGCGGAGCCGGTCGGGCCCGGCGACCACGCCCGTCCACTCCACGCCCTCGGGGCCCGCGGTGAAGCCCCACTCGCCGAGCGCCTTGGCGATGGCGGGGTCGGCCCGGCGCAGCCTGACGGTGCAGGCCAGCACGCCCGACAGCGGCGCGTCGGCTACGCGGTCGTCGAGCACCACCTTGCCGCGGTCGAGCTCGATGACGCGGTTCACCAGCGACGCCACCTCGTCGAGGCGGTGGCTCGAGATGATCATCGTCGCCTTCGCGGCGCGCTCGGCCAGCAGCGAGAAGAAGACGTGCCGGGCCTCGGGGTCGAGGTTGGCGGCCGGCTCGTCCATGATGAGGAGCTCGGCGTCGCGACCCAGGGCGATGGCGATGAGGAGCTTCTGCTTCTGGCCGCCTGACAGCTTGAAGAACGGCTGCGCGGCGAAGGCCTTGACGTCGAGGCCCAGCCGCAGCGCGAGGTCTTCGATGGCCTGCACCCGGGTGCCCGAGACGGCGGCCGAGAAGCGCAGCAGCTCCTTCACCGGCATCTTCAGCGGGGGCGGCAGCTGCGGCACGAAGCCCACCTTGTGCAGCACCTGGGCCCGGTGCGCGCGCGGGCTCTTGCCGTCGATCTCCACCGTGCCCGAGAAGGTGTACTCGCCCAGCAGGCAGCGAATCATCGTCGTCTTGCCGGCGCCGTTGGAGCCGACCAGCGCGATGCGCTCGCCCTGCGCCACCTCGAGCTCGAGGGCGTCGAGCACGGTGAGGCGCTTGAAGCGCTTGGTGAGGGCCTTGAGGCGAATCATCGGGGCGCTCCTTCGGTCGAGCCAGCCGGCGGCGGCGCCGCCTCGGGGGTGTTCAAGGCCACCAGCTTCGTGGGGGGCGGCTTGCGGGTGACGCCCGCGATGGAGAAGGTGAGCGCGCCGCCGGGGCAGACGTCGACGCACATGCCGCAGCGGGTGCAGTCGGGCCCGATGTCGAGGTGCTCGGCGGGCGCGCGGCCCTTGGTGATGTGGTCGAGCACGTGCGGCACCAGGCAGACCTTCTTGCACTCACCCTCGTGCGCGCACTTCTCGAGGTCGTAGTGGATGCGCACGGGAGAGAAGGTGCCTACGACGCCGTAGGTCAGCCCGACCGGGCACAGGTACCGGCACCAGGCGCGCCGCGAGTACAGCACCTCGAAGACCAGCAGCGCCGCGACCCACGCCAGCGCCAGGCCGGGCCCGTAGATGAGCGCGCGCGAGACGATGCCGGTGGGCGAGATGGTCTCGTAGACGGTGTAGCCGGTGCCGTAGGCCAGCACCGCGAACGTCACCCAGATGACGGTGCGCAGCCCGCGGTGCAGCGGGTGGTCCTTCACCAGCTTCTTCTTCGCCAGGAAGAGGTGGAGCTGCTCGGCCCACTCCGACAGCAGGTGGTACGGGCACACCCACGAGCAGAAGCTGCGCCCGCCGAGCAGCAGCCAGACCGTGCCCACGGTGGCGGTGCCGATGAGCAGGTTCACGATGATGTGCTTGTGCGCCAGCATCAGCCCCAGCGCGGCGTTCAGGTCGATCATGTGAAAGCCGAGGAAGCGGCTGCCCGAGAGCGACCCTTCGACGAGCTGCACGTCGAGCCAGTACGACGCCATGAAGAGCAGGTTGACCGTCAGCAGCACCGCCCAGCGGCGCTTCCTCCACACCTGGCGCTTGCGGTAGCCGGCGTCGCGCGCCTCCATGTCGAGGAAGTCCTGCTTCTTGAGCTTCTTGGTGGCGTGAAGGTGCTTCGCGCCCGGGGTGTAGGCCTCGGGCGCGGGCTTGCGCGGCTCGCCGCCGAACATCAGGCGCAGCTGGTCGAGGGTGCGGTTCATGTCGCGCTCCACGGCGTGCGGGCGTCGATGACGATGGCGGCGGGCTCGGCAGGGCACATCATCTCGCACACCCCGCAGCCGACGCAGGCGTCGTGCACCACCGGGGTCGGCTTGCCGGCCACGTCTTCGATGCTGATGGCGCCCTTGATGGGGCACTCGCGCACGCAGAGGTCGCAGCGCTCGAGCTCGTAGCGGTGCTCGCGCACCGGCTGCGGCGCCCAGCGGTCGACCTCGGTCCACCGCTTCTTGCCCTTGAAGCGCTCGCCGCGGGCGCTCCCCTTCACGCCTTCGCCGCGCACCGACAGGCAGGCCTCGGGCCGGGCGAGCCGGGCCACGCCCATGCGCTCGGTGAAGTTGAGGTTCGGCTCGGGCTCGTGCTGCTTGGCCAGCAGCACCGGGGGCGCCGGCACCTGCATGCCCTCGCTCACCGGGAGGAAGGCCGGCTTGTGGTAGGTGAGCGCGCCCGTCGGGCAGGCGAGGATGCACTGGCCGACGTCGCACGAGAAGTCACAGGCCTGCTCGCGCGGCTCGAGGTACGGCACGCCCACGCCGAAGCCGTCGAAGAGGTCGGCCGGCTTGAGCGCGTTCACCGGGCACACCTGCACGCACTGGCCGCACTTGATGCACGAGGCGAGGAAGTCGTGCTCGTCGAGCGCGCCGGGCGGGCGCAGGCGCTGCTCCTTGCGCAGCAGCACCGGCAGCAGCCCCGTCATCGACAGGCCCACCACGCCCACGCCGACGGCCGCCGCCTGGAGCAGCTTGCGGCGCTGCTCCTTCGCGCGCACGTCGCTCACCACTGGCTTCGGTGCGTCGCCGCTCATGGCGCCCCCAGGTCAGGCTTGATGAAGCGGGGCCGGTCGTCGCGCACCAGCAGCTCCGGGCTCGAGAAGGGCGCCAGGCGCTCGAGGAAGTCGATGGCCTCCATCAGCGGCGCGTTCTTGAAGAAGCGCGCGGTGGGCTCCTCCATCCACAGCCGGTCGGAGTAGGCGTACAGCTCGTACGGCGTGTCGCCCACCGCGTCGCGGTCGCGGTCGAAGCCCTGGTAGTCGTCCCAGTAGTTGGCGCGGAAGACGTTGTTGGTGGCCCCGCCGCCGCCGCTCTTGGTGACCGGGTCGATGTTGCCCTCGAAGACGTTGCCCTCGACGAGCGTGCCTTCCTTGTCGCCGATGAACGAGATGCCCACCCCGTTGTAGGCGATGCGGTTGTCTTTGATGGTGATGGTCGAGTCGGGCTCGTACGGCGAGAGGTCGGAGCTGATGCCGATGGCGCAGTAGACGACGTGGTTGCCCTCGAGCACCGAGTCAGAGGCCTCTTTGAAGCCGATGCCCATTCCCGTCGCGCCCAGCGAGTGCGAGATGAGGTTGCGCCGAATCTCGACGCCGTCGGTGTACATCACGTAGATGCCGACCGAGCTGTCGTAGAACTGGTTGTCTTCGACGACGTTGTGCTGGGCGTACATGAAGTGCAGCGAGTAGCGCCCGCGGCGGCCGACGTTCTTCCTGATGACGTTGCCGTTCGAGTACCAGACGACGACGTCGCGGGCGTCGACGACCTCGTTCTCTTCGACGAGGTTCTTCATCGAGTACCACAGCCGAATGGCGTCGCCGCGCAGGCCCAGCGGCAGCGGCAGCGAGCGCAGGTGGTTGCGGCGCACCACGTTCTCGTTCGACTGCTTGAGGTCGACGCCGAAGAGGCAGTCTTCGAAGCGGTTGTCTTCGATGCGGTTCTGGTGGCCGCGCACGTTGAGGCAGGTGTCGTCGCTGGAGTGCGAGTCGCCCGAGCCGGTGAAGACGAGCCCGCGCAGGGTGGCGCCGCTCGCCTCGAGGGTGAAGACGGTGCCCTTGCCGCCGCCGTCGATGACGGCCTTGCCGCCGCCGTCGATGAGGAGCTTCTTCGTCACCAGCACGGGCCCCGAGTAGCGGCCGGGCGCCAGCGCCAGCACGCCGCCCTCGGGCGCCGCGTCCACCAGGTCCTGCAGCCAGGGAATGCCGGTGACGTTGGGCGCGGTGGGCTTCACCGCGGCCTCCCACGAGGCGCCCCAGTTGCCCACCACCGGCTGCGCCATCGCTTCGGCCGGCGCGTCTTCGGCGGGCTGGGCGATGGCCAGCACCGCGACGAAGACGGCCACGATGGCGAGCCGCCACCTCATCTGCCGCCCTCGAGCAGCTCGAGGCGCCGGCGGAGCACGGCCACCACCAGCGCCACCGAGCCCGCGACCAGCACGCCAAAGCCAGCCATCGGGTACGAGAACGTCGAGAACTGGGCCACCTTGCCCTCACCGAACACCGTCGGCATGAAGGGCTTCACGGTGAAGGCGCCCCACGGGTGCAGGTTGTGGCCGAAGAAGTACAGCCACGCGGCGAAGGTGCCGACGAAGAAGACGGGCAGGAGCGCCGGCAGCACGCCCAACAAGAGCTGCGCCTTCTCCCACTTCGCGTTCACCAGCGTCAGGGCCACCATCACCGCCAGGAGCGCCACCACGATGACGACGACGGCGGTGTGCAGGTTCTGGCCCCACTGGGCGATGCGCTCGGCGTCGCGGAAGTAGCGGCCGGCCTCGGTGGTGTACTCGGTGACGTGCGCCTGAAGGCCCCCGGCGGCGAACAGCCCGTACAGCATCCACCCGGCGACGCCGGTGAAGCCCGCCGCCAGCACCACCACGCGCGCCTTCTTCGAGCCGAGCGCGAAGGCGAGGAGGCCGACGCCCAGCACCCCGAAGATGTACTTCGCCAGCAGGCGCTCCGCGGGCGCCCCCACGCCGATGGGGTGCATGCCCACGTAGTGGTTGATGGTGTTCATCTCGTGCATGCAGTCGAGCGCCGCCTCGGGCTTGGCGTGCCCGCCGGCCTTGTCGTCGACCGCGCCCTCGTCGGTGCGCCAGCCCAGGTCTTCCTGCTGCGTCTCCTGGGTCAGGCGGCTGGCCTTCGGGGCGGTGGTGCAGCCGTTCGAGACGCCCGTGAAGCCGAACAGAATGCGAATGCCGTCGGGGAAGGCGTCGGGCGGGTAGTTCGGCGCCGTCAGCGAGACCCACCACATCGGCAGGAAGTACGAGGCCACCATCAGCGCGAGGCCGGCGAGGCCCAGGCCGCTCACCACCAGCGACTGTCGGGCTACGGCGGGCGGGCTCGACGCGGCCGCAGGGGCCGGCGTGGCGGGCTTCACCTCGAGGGCGGGGCTGGCTGTTGACATGACACCACCAGGCGCTCGCCCCTTCGGTCGGGCGAGCGTTGGAAAAGAGGAGGACTGCGAGCGGTGAGAGCCCGGCCGCGAAGGAAGGGCGCTACTTCTTCTTGGCCTTGGGCGCGGCGTCGTGCGTGGGCATCTCGAGGCGCGACATGTAGTCGACGATGGCGTCGATTTCCTTGTCGCTGTACGTCTTGATGACCTTCACCATGTCTGGGTTGGCGTTGCGGCGCTTGCCGTCGCGAATCTCGGTCGCCTGGCGGAGCATGTACTTGTAGTGCTGCCCGGCGAGCACCGGGTAGAACTTGTCGCGCTCGCCTTCGCCGTTGGCCATGTGGCAGGTCTGGCAGTCGCGCAGGTACAGCTTCTTGCCGGTCTCGAGGTCGGTGCCGGGGCCGCGGCCGTTGTCGCGCGGGATCTTCATGGTCTCGATGTAGGCCGCCACGTCGGCCAGCTCCTGCGGGTCGGTGAGCGTCGTCGCGAACGGGTACATGATGGGGTTGTCGCGCAGGCCGCCGCGAATGTCGGCGATCTGCTTGATGAGCACCGTCGAGTGCTGGCCGGCGAGCTGCGGGAAGGTGCCGTCGGCGCGACCGGCGCCGCTGGGCAGGTGACAGGCCGAGCAGACCTCGTAGGCCTCTTCACCGCGCTTGGCGTCGCCCTTGAGCTTGAGGGCTTCAATCTTCTCGCCCTCCTGGGCGTTCCACTTGTAGCCCTTGGCTTCGATGCCCTCCTTCTTGGGCGGCGGTGGACCAGCGAAGGCGCTCAAGGCGAAGGCGGCGACGGCGGCGGCGACGATGCGGTTGGTAGTCTTCATGGGTGTCTTCCGTGGGTGATGCAGATCAAGAACCGTGCCCCGCTCACTGCAGCGACGACAGGTAGACCGCGATGGCCTTGATTTCGGCTTCGTTCACGAGGCCCATCACGCCCTTCATCGCCGCCGAGTTGCCGTTGGCGCGCGTTCCAGACTTGATGTCGAGCATCTGACGCTCCGCATACTCTGCGTTCTGCCCGGCCAGCTTGGGGTACGCCGGCATAATTGGCGTCTTCGCGTCCTTCCCGTGGCAGCTCCAGCAGGTGCGGTCGGTGAACAGCTTGGCGCCCTCGGCGACCACCTTCGGGTCGGGCTTGGCGGCCTCCTTCTTCTTGGCGTCGGCAGCGAGCGAGAGGGCGGGAACCACGAGGAGGGCGAGCAGCAGCTTTTTCATTTTGGAACTCCAGGGAACAACGAGTCAGGGACGCGGCGCAGGGGGTGAGCCACGGCGTTGGGGAACCGCTGCACTCGACATGCCCAGACGTGCAACGAGCCGCGCGCCGGTGGACAGTCACCGGCGGCGGCCCTGGTGTGACGCACGGCCAGGTCTCGACTTCAGCGCGGACCCCTCGGGAGCGAGCCGCGCTGGTCGGAGCCGTTACTTCACCTTCTTGGCGCCCTTCTGCTCGAGGTACGTCTTGGCGCGCAGGCCGATGTCGGCCGCCTTCACCTGGTACTGCCACCACTGGCCAGCCCAGAGCGTCACGTTCTGCCAGTCCTCTTTCTTGGCGGCCTCTTCCATCTTCTTCTTGGGCTCCTCGGCGGCCTTGAGCTGATCAGTCGCGTCTTCCACCAGCGCGACCGCGTCGGGGAACTCCTTGAAGTTGGTCGACACGATCCACGCCACCACGCCGTCGATGACCTTCTGGGTCTCGATGTTGGTGTTGTACTGCTTGTCGTAGTCGGCCTTGGTGTAGTCGGCCTTCGCGGCCGCGGTGGCCGTGGCCTTGTAGCCCTTGGGCTTGACCAGGAAGTAGCCCTGCATCTCGAGGTGGAGCGCGGAGCAGAACTCGGTGCAGTAGTAGGGGAAGACGCCTTCGCGGTCGGCCTTGAACTTCACCGAGCTCGTCTTGCCGGGCTCGACCGACGCGTGCACGTTCATGCCGCTGATGGTGAAGCCGTGCGTCTCGTCTTGCGCGCGCTCGAGGTTGGTGAGGTTGATGGTCACCTCGTCGCCCTTCTCGACCTCGATGATCTCAGGCGTGATGTGCGAGCGAATGAGGGTCCCGAAGACCTCGACCTTGCCGGGGCTGCGCACGATCTTCTCTTCGCCCGCGCGCACCGCGCCGGGGTGCTTCTCGTCGGTGCGGCTGTTGGTGCCGACCTTGTACCGCATGCCCGGCTTGAGCGAGGCGGCGCTGATGGCGACGGCGTAGTGCGGCTCACCGAGCGGCAGCGGCATGTCGTAGAGCAGCTGCATCTTGTCGTTGCTGATGTCGATGAGCTGGTGGTTCTGCGGGTGCAGCGGGCCGACCGGGTTGAAGCGGTCGATGGCCAGCTTGTTGAGCGCGACCAGGTAGCGGCCCTTGGGCGCGACCGAGTCACCCTCCATCGTCATCAGGTGGCCGATGTTGTAGTGCACCGACAGCTTGTCGAGCACCTTGCCCTCACAGTAGTTCCACTTCGCCACCTGCGAGTCGACGTAGAGCGAGGTGTACGCGATGCACGGCTTCGAGTCGTACTGGGTGTGGAGCGGCCCCAGGCCCAGCTCGACCTGCTTCTCGAGCGCGTCCTTCATGGCGATGACCGGAATGCCGTACGGGTCCTTGCCCTCGAACTTGTTGGCCTTGATGGCCTCCTGAATCTTCGCGAACGAGTAGACCATGGTGTGCGTGTCGAGCTTGCCCGACACGATGATGAACTTGCCGTCGGGCGAGACGTCGCAGCCGTGCGGGCTCTTCGGCTCGGGCACGAGGAAGAGGATGCCCTCTTTCACCGCGAGCTCGATGGGGATGACGTTGTGCCCGTTGATCTTCTTGGCCTTGCCGGCCTTCACCAGCTCGGCGGCCTTCTTCCAGTTGGTGATGTGCAGGAAGTCGGTGTCCTTCGCGGAGCAACCGGCCTCGAACGGCGGGCGGCCCAGCTCGATGCCGCCGACGTAGCGCTCGGAGCAGAACGAGTTGGTGAAGCCCCACCCCTCAGAGACGGCCTTGCCCGAGTCCGACAGGTCCTGGCTGTAGGGCGGCAGCTCGAACGAGAACGAGTCCTCGGGCGCGATGCGGCCCTTGGTGCGGTCGAACTTCCAGTAGGTGAGGCCGCCGCGGTACTTGTCGTTGAACTGGTCGAGGGGCACGTACCCCTTCTCGAGCGGCGCCGCGTACTGCGCGGCCTCCATCACGTACTCGGAGTTCGGCGTCACGAAGGCGCCGCCGTGCTCGTTCTTGAAGATGGGGTTGGTGATGATCTGCTTGGTCTCGAAGTCGCGCAGGTCGATGACGGCGATGCGCGGGTTCGACTTGTCGTTGATGAAGAGGAACTGGCCGTCGTAGGCGCCGTTGGTCTCGGAGATGGCCGGGTGGTGCGAGTCGCCCCAGGTGATGTCCTTGCCTTCGATGGAGCCGCCCTTGAGCACCTTCTTCGACTCTTCATCGAATCCGTAGCCCTGCCAGGGCTCGGGCGTGAAGACGCCGATGTACTTGAGGATGCGCATCGAGGGGATGCCGTAGACGATGACCTGCCCCGACTGGCCGCCCGAGCTGAAGGCGAGGAAGTCGTCTCGCTTGCCCGTCGGCACGTACGTCTTGGCCGCGGCGAGCAGGTCTTGCTGCGTCAGCGCCCTGCGCTTCATCACTTCCTGCAGTGACTCGCCTGCCCACGCCGTCGCCGCGCACGCGGCCACCAACGCAGCGGCAAGCCGCTTCTTTCCGAACTTCATGCAGACCTCCTGGGTCGCGAAGGCCGCGGGGTGCGGCGTTCTGCCGCACCCGTCTGCACACCTCATACCCGGTGGATCACCCTCGGCCGCCGCCCCGGCGTTCCAAGGCGGAACGCAGAATCTGCAAATCCGCGCATGCCGGCGCAACCGAGCCGGCGACCGCGCCGTCTCCAGGGGCGCGCGAGAGGCCGCGGCCAGGCCGGGACGGCCGTCGCGGTCGAGCCTCAGGCCTCGGCCAGGCCGTACTCCTTCATCTTGCGCCAGAGCGTGGTGCGGCCGATGCCCAGCACCCGGGCGGCGTCGGTCGACTTGCCCCCGCAGGCCCGCAGCACCTCGGTGATGTGGCGGCGCTCGACCTGCGCCAGCGACTCCATCACGCCCGACGGCAGCCCCGTGTGAGCGGCCCCCGGCGTCGGCACCGGAATCGGGAGCGGCACGCTGCCCGCCGGCGACGACAGCTCTTCTGGCAGGTGCTCGAGCGCGACGTCGGCCGTGCCCGAGAGCACCGCCCCGTGCTTGATGGCGTTGGCCAGCTCCCGCACGTTGCCAGGCCACGGGTACGCCAGCAGCGCCTTCATGGCCTGGGGCGTGATGCGCCCGGTGGGGTGCTTCTCGATCTCGAGGAACATCGCCGCCAACACCGGAATGTCTTCGCGGCGCTCGCGCAGCGGCGGCACCACCAGGGTGAAGACCTTCAGGCGGAAGTAGAGGTCTTCGCGAAACCGCCCCTCGCGCACCGCGGTCTGCAGGTGCTGGTGCGTGGCGCAGATGAGGCGCACGTCCACCCGGAAGGGCTGGCTCTCGCCCACCCGGCGAATCTCGCCGTCCTGCAGCGCCCGCAGCAGCTTCGCCTGCAGCCCCAGGGGAATCTCGGCGATCTCATCGAGCAACAGGGTGCCGCCGTCGGCCGCCTCGAAGAGCCCCTTGCGCGCCGTGTTCGCGCCGGTGAAGGCGCCCCGGGCGTGGCCGAAGAGCTCCGACTCCAGCAGGTCCGACGGGAGCGCCGCGCAGTTCACCGCGACGAAGGCCTTCGCCCGCCGCGCGCTGTTGGCGTGAATCGCCCGCGCGATGACCTCTTTGCCCGAGCCGCTCTCTCCGCGAATCACCACCGAGGCGTCGGTGTTCGCCACCGTCGCCATGCGCGGCAGCAGCGCCTGCATCTGCGGGCTCTTCACCACCAGCTTCGAACAGAACCGCGCGCCGCCCACCAGCTGCTGGCCTCGGCACACCTTGCACAGCTGCCCACCTGACTCGAACGGCGTCTCGCACGACATGGTTTCGATCTGGCACGTTCCGGAACGAAACGGAACCCCGAACGACCGGGCCCGCTAACGCACCCCGGTGAGGCGCAGCAGCTCGGCCACCTGGGCGCGCACCGACGGCCCCCTTCGAAAGGGCGCCAGCTTGAGCGGCGGCTGGGCCGCGATGTCGGCCACCACGCGCTCGTTGAGGCTGCTCACCAGCAGCTCGTCACACCGGCTCAACAGGCCGCCGGGGCTCTCTTCGACGCGGTAGTGCTCCTCGAGCAGGTCGCGCAGGTTCTCGACCCACTCCCGCTCGGGCCGGGGCACACAGAGCGCCGCGATGCCGGCGTGGTCTTTTCGAAGCCCCGCGGTGCCCTCGGGCAGCCGCCCCAACACCTGCTGGAGCGCCGGCACCACCACGCGCTCCTCGACGCTGACGTGCCACAACAGGTGATGACGGAAGCGGTCGAAGGCCTCGACGTCGAGGCCGGTCGCGCCGACCAGACACCGCGCCAGCGCGGCCCGGAGCACCTGGTGCTGCTCCCTCAACACCTCGGAGACGGTCGCACTCATCGATAGCGCCCCCTGTGCACGGCGTATGCCCCGCGCGAGAGGCCGCGGCGGCGTGACGCAGCCCCCGCGGCCGACCTCGTGCAGTAGAAGCCTCGCACGAAGGCCGACCCACCCGGCACCACCCGATGGAATTTTTTCCATGAGCGCAGGCCCCCTCGACGTCTCGCTGCCGTGGTTCCGCTGGGTGCGACGGGCGGTGTGGGGGTGTCAGCTGCTGCTGTTGCTGTGGGCGTGGCTGGGCCTGGGCATTCACCTGCAGGTGGCCTGGCTGCTGGCGCTCATCGCCGTGGGGTTCGGCTCCGACGCGCTGGCGTGGTGGTGGCAGCGGCGCGGCGTCTCCGAGGACCGCCTGCTCGCCCTGATGCTGCTCGACACCGCCCTGCACACGGGCGTCTTCGCCCTGAGCGGCGGGCCCTTCAACCCCTTCACCGCGCTGTACCTGGTGAACATCGTGCTGGCGGCGCTGGTGCTCTCGAAGGCGCGGCAGTGGGCGCAGCTGCTGGCCTCGCTGCTGGGCTTCGCGGCGCTCTTCCTCGTGGACAAGGTGGCGCCGGCGACGTGGGAGCTGCCCAACCACCAGGAGCTGATGCGGCTCCACCTCGCGGGCATGTGGCTGGCCTTCGTGGTGTCGGCGGGCTTCATCGTCTCGTTCGTGCAGCGGCTGCTGACGGCGCTGCGCGGCCAGGAGCGGCAGCTCTCCGAGGCGCGGCGGCTCTCGGCGCAGCACGAGAAGCTGGCCGCGCTCACCACCCTGGCGGCGGGCGCGGCGCACGAGCTGGCCACGCCGCTGGGCACCATCGCCGTCGCCAGCCACGAGATGTCGCGCGCGCTCGAGAAGCTCGAGGTGCCGCCTTCGCTGCGCGACGACGCGAAGCTGGTGCGGGAGCAGGTCGAGCGCTGCCGCGCGATTCTGCAGAGCATGTCGGCGCGCTCGGGCGAGCTGGCGGGCGAGGCCCTCACGACCTTCGCCGTGGACACGTGGGTGGCCGAGGCGACCGCCGACCTGCGCGGGGCGGAGCGCGTGCAGAACCCTGGCGCGCCCGGCCTCGTCGTCACCGGCCCGCGGGCCGCGCTGGCGCAGGCGCTGCGAAACCTGGTGAAGAACGCGCTCGAGGCCTCGACGGGCCCGGTGGTGGTCGAGGCCGCGCAGCGCGAGGGCGCCCTGACGCTCTGGGTGCGCGACCGGGGCCCCGGCCTCGACGCGTCCACCGCCAGCCGCCTCGGCGAGCCCTTCTTCACCACCAAGGCCGTCGGCAAGGGCATGGGCCTGGGCGTCTTCCTGGCGCGCACGCTGGCGCAGCAGCTCGGCGGCGCCCTCACCTTCGACTCACGCCCCGGCGAGGGCACCACCGCGGCGCTCTCGCTGCCCTCACTCCAGGAGCCCTCATGACGATGAACCCGACGCCGAGCGCCGAGGCGCCCACGCTGTGGCTGGTGGACGACGACGAGGCCTTCCGCAACCGCCTGGGGCGCGCCCTCGAGGAGCGCGGCTTCGCGGTGACGCTCTTCCCGTCGGTCGAGGCGACGCTGCCCGCGCTCGACGAGGCGCCCGAGTACGCCGTGGTCGACCTGCGCATGGACGGCGCGTCGGGCCTGACGCTGCTCGAGAGGCTGCACACGAAGGACCCGGGCACGCGCGCGGTGATGTTGACCGGCTACGGCTCCATTCCGACGGCGGTCGAGGCGACGCGCCTGGGCGCGGTGGCCTACCTCTCGAAGCCGACCGACGCCGACGCGGTGGTGCAGGCGCTGCTGGGCGGCGCGGCGCCCGTCGAGGTGAACCAGACGCCCAGCCTCGCGCGCGCCGAGTGGGAGTACATCAACCGGGTGCTGGCCGACGCGCAGGGCAACGTGTCGGAGGCCGCGCGCCGCCTGGGGCTGCACCGGCGCTCCCTGCAGCGAAAGCTGCAGAAGCACCCGCCTCCGAAGTGAGGGTGGGCGATGCCTGGAGTCGTATCGCGCTGCGCGTGAACGTGTCATGGGCGGGCCATGAGCCTCACCGCCCCCACCGAGCGCCGCATCGCGCTCTTCATCGACTTCGAGAACCTGGTCACCAACACCGGGTTCACCGCCGCCAACTTCGACCTCCAGCCCTCGCTCGACCGCCTGCTGGTGCAGGGGAAGATCATCTTCCGGCGCGCGTACTGCGACTGGTCGCGCTTCCAGGACGCGAAGGCCCACCTGCACCAGCTGGGCGTCGAGCTCATCGACGTGCCGCCCTCGACGCGCGCGGGCAAGAACGCCGCCGACATGCGGCTGGTCATCGACGCCCTCGAGCTCTGCTACGCGCGCGAGCACATCAACACCTACGTCATCGCGTCGGGTGACAGCGACTTCGTGCCGCTGGCCGCCAAGCTGCGCGAGAACGACCGCTACGTGGTGGGCATCGGCGTGAAGCAGGCGACGTCGCCCATGTTCGTGAAGGCGTGCGACGAGTTCATGTACCTCGAGTCGTCGTCACGCGACCGCGAGCGCGACCGGAGCGAGCGCGGCGACGACGCGGCCCGCAAGCCCCGCGCCGACGGCGGCGGCGCGCCCCGCAAGAAGGGCGAGATTCCCCAGGTGGTGCGCTCGGTGCTCGGCTCGCTGCTCGCGCGCGCCACCGGCCCCATCAACCCCTCGTTCCTCAAAGAGGCGCTGGTGCGCAAGAAGCCCGACTTCGACGAGCGCGACTACGGCTTCTCGTCGTTCAGCCGGCTGCTCGAGGCGATGGGCAAAGAGGGCCTGCTCACCCTCATTCAGCAGGGCCGGCAGATCTACGTCACCGCGAAGGAGGGGCCCATCGAGCCCCGCGTCGAGGGCGCCGCGGCGCCGAGCGAGGCGAGCGAGCCACGGCCGGCGCGGGCGGAGCTGCCGATGCCGCCGCCGGTGCCTGCGCGGGTCGAGGAAGAGCACATTCCCGACCCCGACGAAGACGGGTGACGGAGGCCGTCAGCCCACGCGCACCAGGCAGTTGTCCTTCTTGCCGCGCGACAGCAGCAGGTACCGGTCTGAGAGCAGCGCCGCGACGTCGATGCGCTTGCTCGGGTCGGTCACCTTCTCTTTGTTGAGCGCCAGCCCGTTCTGCTCGATGAGCTTGCGGGCGGCGCCCTTGGACTCCACGAAGCCGGTCAGCGTCGTCACCAGCTCGACGAAGGGCACGCCCTTGACCAGCTCGTCGCGCGCGACGTCCTTCGAGGGCACGTCCTTGAAGATGCTCGCGATCTGCCCCTCGGTGAGGCTGCGCAGCGTCTCGATGGTGGCCTTGCCGAACAGCACGTCGGCGGCCTTGATTGCGAAGTCGACGTCGGCCTTCGAGTGCACGCGCTCGGTGACGTCGCTGGCCAGCATGCGCTGCAGGTGGCGGGCCGAGGGCTCCTTCTCGTGCTGGGCGTCGAGCGCCTCGAGCTCTTCCTTCGAGCGCAGGGTGAAGATGCGCGCCCAGGTGGCGGCGTCGGCGTCAGAGGCGTTGAGCCAGAACTGGTAGAACTCGTAGGGCGAGGTGCGGGCGGGGTCGAGCCACACGTTGCCGCTCTCGGTCTTGCCGAACTTGGTGCCGTCGGCCTTGGTGATGAGCTGCGTGGTGAGCGCCCACGCCTGGCCCTGCGCGCGCCGGCGGATCAGCTCGGTGCCGGTGACGATGTTGCCCCACTGGTCGCTGCCGCCCATCTGCAGCTGCACGCCGTGCTCCCTCCACAGGTGGAAGAAGTCGTGGCCCTGCACCAGTTGGTAGGTGAACTCGGTGAAGCTCATGCCTTCGCCGTCGCCCTCGATGCGCTTCTTCACCGAGTCCTTCGCGAGCATGTAGTTGACCGTCAGGTGCTTGCCGACGTCGCGAATGAACTCGAGGAACGGCATGCCGCGAAACCAGTCGGCGTTGTTCACCAGGGTGGCGCGGCCGCCGGTGAAGTCGAGGAAGCGCTCGAGCTGGGCGCGAATGCCTTTGAGGTTGTGGGCCAGCACGTCCTCGGTGAGCAGGTTGCGCTCCGACGACTTGCCCGAGGGGTCGCCCACCAGGCCGGTGGCGCCGCCCACCAGGGCGATGGGGTGGTGGCCCGCGCGCTGAAAGTGCAGCAGCGTCATCACCTGCACCAGGTGGCCCACGCCCAGCGAGTCGGCCGTCGGGTCGAAGCCGATGTAGCCCTTGATGGGCTGGCCCTTGCTCAGCAGCGCCTCGGTGCCGGGCATCACGTCGTGCAGCATTCGGCGCCAGCGGAGTTCTTCGATGAAGTTCGTGCTCACGGGCCCGAATTGGGGGCAACGCCGCGCAGAGTCAAGGGCTGGGCTGCGGCGGCACCGCCTCGAGCAGCGCCTGCAGCACCGTCAGCCGCAGGGGCTTGGCCACGAAGTCGTCCATCTGGGCGCGCAGGCACATGGTGCGGTCGCTCTCGAAGGCGTTCGCGGTGAGGGCCACGATGCGGGGCTGCCGGCTCAGCGGCATCAACCGAATCAGGCTGGTGGCCTCGAGGCCGTCCATCACCGGCATCTGCATGTCCATCAAGATGAGGTCGAACGGAATGCGCGTCGCCAGCTCGACGGCCTCTTGCCCGTTCACCGCGAGCTCAGGCTCGATGCCGCAGGTACCCAGCAGGCGCTTCACCACCAGCTGGTTGATGGGGTTGTCTTCGGCCACCAGCACCCGCAGCCCGGGGAAGCGGCGCGCGCAGCACTCGGCCGAGGCGGTGGGCGGGAGCGGCACCTCGACGACCGGCAGCTCGACCGAGAGGTCGCACCGGGTGCCGCGCCCGGGCTCGCTCTCGAGGGTGATGCGGCCGCCCATCTTCGCGCAGAGCTGGGCGCAGATGGCCAGGCCCAGGCCGGTGCCGCCGAAGCGGCGGGTGATGCTCGAGTCGGCCTGCGAGAAGGCCTGGAACAGCCGGTCGCGCCGCGCCGCGGGAATGCCCTCGCCGGTGTCGGTCACCGAGAAGGCCAGGCGCACCTTCCCGTCGACCTGCGCCCCGGCCCGGCAGGACAGGCGCACCGAGCCGCGCTGGGTGAACTTCACCGCGTTCGACAGCAGGTTCGAGAGGATCTGCCGCAGCCGCGCGCTGTCGCCGGTCACCGCCTGGGGCAGCGCCTCGTCGAGGTCGAGCTCGAAGGCGAGGCCCTTGGCCACCACCAGCTGGCGGAACAGCTCGGCGGTGGCCCGCAGCTCGTCGCGCAGGTTGAAGTCGCGGCGCTCGAGCTCGAGCTTGCCGGCCTCGATCTTCGACAGGTCGAGGATGTCGTTGAGGAGCGTGAGCATCGCCTCGCCGCTCTGGCGCAGCACCCGGAGCGACGCGCGCTGCTCGTCGGACAGGGCGCTCTGCTCGAGCACCTCGGTCATGCCCAGCACGCCGTTCATGGGCGTGCGAATCTCGTGGCTCATCATCGCCAGGAACTCGCCCTTCACCTCGACGGCCACCTCGGCGCGCCGCAGCGCGTGGTCGAGCGCGTCGTTCACCACGTTGAGCCGGGCGATGGCCTTGAGCTGGCTGGCGAGGGCCTCGAGCTGGCGACAGGCCGTTCGAAAGTAGGCCAGGTCTTCGGCCTCGAAGGGCGGGTGAAAGGCGTGGGTGCGCTCGTCGAAGCCCGCGACCGCCAGCCAGCTCTCGTCGCCCACGACGATGGGGCACCACATGACGCGGGCGAGGCCCTCGGGCAGGCCCGGCGGCCGCTCGCTCAGCCGGTTGCACAGGCCCGGCGACGTCAAGGCGTAGTCGACCGGCTCGCCCAGCGACGTGCCCGCGAGCGCGGCGCAGGCGCCTCCTGCGCCGAGCACCTCGAGCCCGCCGGGCGTGATGCGGGCCAACAGCACCTGCTGGTACTTGAGCTCGCTGACGACGAGGCCGGGCCAGCTCGCGACGACGTCTGCCTCGCAGCCCTGATGCACCAGGGCCGCCGTTCGCTCGGCCAGCGCCAGCCAGCTCGCCGTCCACCCCAGGCGCTGCCGCAAGGCGAGCAGCTCGCGCTCACGCTTGAGCAGGAGCATCGCCTTCTTGCGAAGCACCTCGTCGGTCACGGGCGTCAGGGCTCCGTCAACACCAGCAGCGGGAAGGTGTAGTTGCAGAAGGCCGGCGTCGTCGGCGACGGGGCGATCTCTCCCCACGCTAACATGCCGAGCCACGCGGCATCTGGCGCCATCGTCTCTTGCAGCCGCTTGTTCTCGAGCCGGCTCTCGGTCTCGCCGAGGAAGGGCCCGACGCGCGCGCCACACTCGAAGGTCAAGACGGCGATGGGGCGCCGGCCCGTCAGCCGCTCTCGCATGCGCGTGGCCATGGCCTGCGTGCCCTCGGCGACCGCGCCCACCGTGCGGTGGTGGAAGAGCACCTGCGCGCCCTGGGGCACCGAGCCCTGGAGGATGACGCTCCGCCGCGCGGGGTCGAAGCCGAAGGCCGCCATGATGGTCCACGGCTCCTCGCCCTCGAGGGGCGCGTCGGCGCCGGTGCGCACGCCCACGGACCAGGCCGCGGTGTCATCGACGTTGTTGGTGGCGCGGTCACGGCCCACCATCTCGAGCCACACGTCGAGCGCCGGTTGGCCGTCGATCTCGAGCAGGTGGTTGCCCTCGGTGCGCGTGATGGTCATCGAGATGCCGGTGGACTCGGCGCCCGAGCTGCGCGCCGTCATCGCCTCGAAGGGCCCCGAGAGGCCCAGCGCCACGCACGCGCCGCTGCTCACCGTCGTGCCCAGCAGCTGGTAGGTCTGCACCATCGGGCCCCACGGCTGCCCGGCACCGCCGCCCACCAGCACGGCGTTTGGGAGCACCTGGCGGAACCCCTCGAGGAGCGCGGGCACGTCAACGCGCGAGAGCGGGTCGTAGTAGAGGACGACGACCTTCGGAGGCCCGCCCGGCGCTGCGGCGAGCGCCTGCGCCATCGCGCGCGCCTTCTCGACGGTGCCCAGCTGAATCTCGGTGTGCATGGTGGCCATCGCCGAGAGCGTCGGGCCGCCCAGCCCCATCGCGCCGGCGAGGAAGCCGTCTTCCTTGAAGTAGTTGCGCGACACCACGCCTTGCGACGAGCACCCGCAGACGGTGACCCCCGCCGGCACCTGCGAGGTCACCCCCTCGAGCAGCGCCGCGAGGTCGTGGTGCACGGTGGCGTACACGACCGCGACCTTCAGGTCCGGCACCCCCTTCGCCAGCGCGTCGCCCAGGCGCCTGCCTGCCTCGAGCGACGTCGCGTCCTCCGTCCAGACGGCGTGTGCGTGCATGACGACGCGCGATGCAAGCCGGTGTCCCACCCCTAAGCCGTTGGATCAGCGCCCGGCCCCGAGGTCGCCTCGGCCCTCGGGGTCGCCGCCGACTCCTTCTGCCACCCGAGCCGCTGGCTGGGCCTTTCGTCTCGTCGCTCCGAGCGCCCGTGCGAGCCCTCCATCCAGGCGTTGTTTCGAGGTAAGCACCTGGAATGCTGACGCGGCTGAACCTCGAGAAGTGGAAGAGCTTTGGGCCTAAGCGCCGCCCTCTGACTCTGTCTCCTTTGACGGTTCTCGTCGGACCGAACGCATCAGGTAAGAGCAACGTCTTCGATGCGTTGCGTTTTCTGCAGGGCCTCGCCCTGGGCTACTCGGTAGACGACGTCCTGCGCGGTCGGTCGGAGGGTGGGCGCGAGACGTGGTCTGGCATTCGCGGAGGCCCTCAGGAGGCCGCTCGCTCCGGCAAGACCTTTCGAATCACCACCGAGTGGTCAGAGGGTTGGTCGCACGAACTCGCGGTGGACACTGGTCCGCTCGCGAGCGTGGCGATGGACGTGTTCTCGGATGTGAACGGAGAGGTCTTCAATACGCATGCCGCGTCCCTCAAGGGGAATGTCGGACGAAACCCGGCAGGCGGCCTCAACGTCGCTGTCCGGGGTGCGGGCACGGGCAACCGGCCGAGCGTCCTCGTCCGTGACCTCATGAGCGTCGTTTCGCAGCTCGAACCGGACGCTCGATTCGCTCCGGAAGTCCTGCCGACGGTTCAGGCCTACGTGCGCGCCGTCCGGTCGCTGTTCTTCCTCGATATCCAACCCAGGCTCATGCGCGCCCCGAGCCCCCTGGGCCGCTCGGTGGGGCTGTCGGGTGAACACATCGCGGCTGCGGTCCACGAGCTTTCGGTCGAGAGGCGGCGAGACGTGGTCGATTGGCTCGCAGAGCTATGTGCTCCGCGTGTGAAAGCGCTCGTTCCTGAACTCATCGAGAAGGTGCAGGAGGTGTTTCTGTTTCTCGAGGAAGACGACGGGACGCGCGTTTCCGCGAGGAGTCTGTCTGACGGAACGCTGCGGTTCCTCGGCACCCTCGTTGCGCTGATGACGACGCCCGAGGGAAGCACGGTCCTCCTCGAGGAGCCTGACGTGGGTCTTCACCCCGCACGCGTGCATTTGCTCGCGGAGTTTCTCGAGCAGATCACCGCGGAGCGCCGCATCCAGGTGCTTGCCACCTCCCACAGTCCGACCCTGCTGGCTCACTTGTCCGAGCGGGCCTTTCTCGACGTCCTCGCGTTCGACCGGGATGATGAAGACGGTTCGACCATCGTTCACCAGATTCGCGAGCTGAAGAACTTCGAGAAGCTCGTGAGCCCCGAGAAGCGGGCGTCGCTCATCTCGACCGGCTGGCTGGAGCGCGCTTCGTGAAGGTGCTCGTCATTCCGGAGGATCAAGAGCTCGATCAGTACATGCGCGCGGAGGTCATTGGCGAGATCGTCTCCGACAACCCCATGGTGACCTGTTCCTGCTGTTCGTTGATCGCGACTGCAACAGGGATGAGAACGAATCGCGAGCCGAGCGCCGTGAGCGGGATCATCTGGGCAAACTCCTGGCGTGCTGCGCCTGGCAGGAGGTCGAGGTGTGGATGCTGAGCGCCTACAAGGAGCTGCTTGGCGTGCCCTGGCAAGAGGTCCGGAAGGAGTGCGACCCCAAGGAGCGCTTCGCAGAGTTGGTGCTTCAGCGCGTCAAGAGCAGTGGTCCTGGACGTGGGCGGAAGACGGCAATGCGGGCGGCGAGCGTGAACTCGCTTCTGACGTGCGATGAACTCGTAGACCTCCGCTCTCGCCTGGTCGACTGGCGAGATGCTCGCGGATGACGCTGTCCCGCCTGCGCAAGCCTGGTGTGAGGAGCAGGGCCGTGACGCAGCGATGCTCTACGGCGTCCCCGCCGATGAGACGGTCACAAGCTGGTCGACCGGTTGAAGCGCGACGAGCGACGATAGAAGGAGACCATGGTCAGCAACGACGTGCTGCGCAGCGTGCGGTTCATGTTGAACGTGGGCGAGTCGACGCTCTCGAGCATCATCGCGCTCGGCGGCGGCGCCATCGCCCCGCTGCAGCTGGCGGCGTTCCTCAAGCGGGAGGACGAGCCGGGGTACGCGCCCTGCGACCCGCAGACGATGGGGCAGCTCCTCGACGGGCTGGTGATTCACCGGCGCGGGCCGCCACCCGAGGGGCGCGCGAAGGTCACCCAGGGCCGGCTCACCAACAACGTGGTGCTCAAGAAGCTCCGCGTGGCCTTCGAGCTGAAGGAAGACGACATCGCCGAGATGATGAAGTCGACGGGCTTCGAGGTGTCGCGGCCCGAGCTGAGCGCCCTCTTCCGGAACCCCGACCACCGCAACTTCAGGCCGTGCGGCGACCAGTTCCTGAGGAACTTCCTCAAGGCCTTGACGGCGCGCGTGCGGGGCTGAGGCATCGGGAGCGCGGACGCGCCCGCTCGAGGCGTTGCGCTTCGAGGGGCTTGAGCATGTCGCGACGCTCAGCACTCGATTGTCTGCGAACTGGCCGAGCACCCAGAAGGTGCTCGCTTTCGTTCGTCGAGGGAATCATCCCCAGGAAGAATCAAGGAGCGGAGCTCATGTCCCGAAAGGTCACCGTCGCAGTGGCGGTCGTCATGACGTTGTCGATCACCGCATGCGGCAGCGGAATTTGCGAGCGCATCGAGGCTGCTGACACGAGGTTCTTCGCCGGTAAGTCCGAGTGCCAGTCCACCGAGGGTGGGGTGACGATTACGATTAGCAAGGCAAGGTGGCTCGGCGGCGCCGCCTTCTCGGCCTCGTCCTGCAACAGGTCGATCTCGAAGTGCACCTCGGCCGACAACACGCTCCTCGACGCCTACGCGAAGTGCGTGGAGGCGGCACCGGCGTGCACGGCGGGCGGCGAGAAGGCGGCGGTGGACGCCATCCGGGCTTGCACCCTCCAGCTCGTGGACTCGATGGGGTCGTCGAAGCTGTCGGCTGAGTGCACTGCCGTGTTGAGGTGAGCTCGCAGTTGCCCTTCTGCCTCTTTGGGAGGCGAGGCGTCCGTCCGGGCCCAGCGCCGACCGCCCTCAGCTGCGGCGGGCCTCACGCGTCAGCCGCGCCAGCCAGTCGGCCGCGCGCGCGGTGTCTTCACGGGTGACGAGGGACTCGACGGTCGGCCGCATGCGGTAGGCCCAGTTGTGCGGGCCCATGGTGCCGGGCGTGTTCACGCGCTCCGACTCACCGAAGACGTCGCCCCACGGAATGATGCACCAGGCGCTCTGCGCGTTGAGCGCGGCCTGGAGCAACGCCTCGTGCACCTCGGGGCTGAACTCGGCGGGCGGCGGGTTGAACCGAAACAGCTCGGGCCACACCCGGCACACCGTCTCGCGCTCCCACGCCTGGGCCGTCTCCCACCAGGTGCGCATCATCTCGGTGTCGTGGGTGCCGGTGGTGACGAGCGACACCTCGGGGTAGTGGCGCGGGTCGCGGTAGACGCCGTCTTCGCGGCTCCACCGCATCACCTGGTACCCGGGCAGGCCCAGCTGGGCGAGCGTGTCTTTGGCGAAGCGGGGAATCACGCCGAGGTCTTCGGCGACGATGCTGGTGCCGTCCGACAGCATCTTGAAGTTGCGCTCGCCCCGGCGCTGCTGCGACGGCTGATCCGCCGGCACGAAGCGGCCTTTGGGCGTCTGCGCGTCGCGAATGTACTGACGGAAGTACCCGATGGCGTGGTCGATGCGGCGCGTGTCGTAGGTCGCGGCGGCCGCCTTCGCGCGGGCCTTGATCCACCCGTCGCCGTCCTGCTCCATCGCCTCGAAGTCGAACCAGGGCAGGCCCCAGTCCTGGCCGTCGGCCGAGAAGTCGTCGGGCGGCACGCCCAGGCGCGCGTCGCGGCGCAGGTACCTCGCGTTCGCCCAGCAGTCGGCGCTGTCCTGCCCGATGATGAAGGGCTCGTCGCCGCACAGCAGCACCTGCCGCGCCTTCGCCTGCTGGCGAACCCGCTTCCACTGCACGTCGCACACCCACTGCAGCCACTGGTGGTAGCGCGTGCGCTTCGCGTGCTCCTTGCGCGCGGCCTCGAGGGCCCTGGGGTCGCGCGTCGAGAGCCCCTTCGGCCACTCCCACCACGGCTTGGCGCCGAACGCCTCGGAGAGCGACGAGTAGAGCGCGTAGTTCTCGAGCCAGAAGGCCTGCTCCACGCAGAACCGCTCGAACTCGGTGCGCCGCGCGGTGGCGCCCTGGGCCTCGAACGCCGCGAAGGCCCGCTCCAGCGCCGCGGTCTTGAGGGGGAAGACGAGGTCGTAGCGAATGGTGGAGGACGCCTTCGCCTCGGCCAGGCGCCGCTGCTCGTCGGCCGTCCACGACACGCCCTCGGGCATCCACTCGAGGTGGATGAAGAGCGGGTTCAAGCCGAACGCGCTGCGCGTCGAGTAGGGGCTCGGGTCGCCCGGCGTCGTCGGCAGCAGCGGCAGCACCATCAGCATGCGCTGCTGGGCGCGCTGCATCCACGCGAAGAAGGGGTCGAGCGCGGCGAAGTCACCCACGCCCGAGTCGCCCTCGGAGCGGAAGGAGAAGAGCGGCTGCAGGATTCCTGAGAGTCGGCCGAACGGGAGCATTCCTCTCCCCTGTACCACCCGCTCCAGCGGTTGCATCGAAGACGTCGCCGCGGCGAACGGCCCCGGCCTCCACCGGCGCGCCAGCACCGCGCGCCGACGCTGTGCAACGGCTCGACAGAGACTGGCAGGACTCTGTCACTATCGACGCGGCGGCCCCGGCGGTACCGTTCGCCGCTCCTGCTCTCGCGAGGCTCCTCGACATGCTGCAACCTGCGACCGCCACGCCCGCCGCGCCCTTCGTCTCGACGGGCCGCGCCTTCACCGACGACGAACACGCGACCTGGGGCGACGTGGTGCGCACCCAGCGCCCGCGGCGCCTCGAGCAGCTGGTGCCGATGTTCTCGAAGGGCCTGGCCGCCCTCGAGATGGACCGCGACACCGTGCCCGACCTCGAGGCGGTGAACGCCCGGCTGCGCGCGCTCACGGGGTGGCGCGGCGAGTTCGTGAAGGGCCTCGAAGACGGCCGGGGGTTCTATTCGCTGCTGAGGGACAAGAAGTTTCCCATCGGCAACTTCGTGCGCGACCGAAAGGACCTCAACTACACACCCGAGCCCGACATCATCCACGACCTCTACGGGCACGTCCCCTTCCACGCCGACGCGGCCTACGCCGACTACTGCCACCGCTACGGTGAGTTCGCCTGCCGCTTCCTCGACGACCCGGAGCGCCTGCGCCGCCTCGAGCGCTACTTCTGGTTCACCATCGAGTTCGGCCTGGTCGAGACGCCCGCGGGGCGACGCATCTTCGGCGCCGGCATCGCCTCGAGCATCGGGGAGTGTGTCTACGCCCTCAGCGACGAGCCCGAGGTGGTGCCCTTCGACGTCGAGCGCATCTGCGCCCAGGAGTTCCGCATCGACCAGATGCAGAAGCGCCTGTTCGTGCTGCCGTCGATCGAAGCGCTGTACGAGTCGTGGCCGAAGCTGCAGGCAGTCGTCGAGCGCTGAAGCGCCTCAGGGCGCGGGGGCGGGAGGCAGCGCCGCCGCCAGCCGCGCCGCGAAGTCCCCTCGGCCGGCGTGCTCGACCAGCCAGCGCACAGGGCGGCGCTCGGCGACGGACGTGAACATCTGGCCGTAGAGCGGATAGCTGAGCACCTGCGTCGCGTCGCTCGTCACCAGGGCCTCGAAGGGGGCGCGCGCCAGGGAAGGGAGCGGACGCTCGGCGAACTGACCGGCGCAGGTGATGGCGAGGCCCTCGAAGAACCACCGCGGCCCCATGCCCTCCTCGGAGCCAGCGCGCTTCACCGCCTCGAGGGCGTGTGCCCGGTGCGCGAGCTCGTGCGCCATCAGCTGCTGGTACGCGCCGCTCGACCACGGGTGCTCCGGGTAGAGCCGCGCCCAGGTGCGCTCATAGGCCGCCCGCGGCACGAGGAAGAGCGTCTTGCCGTCGACGGTGCCGCTGAACCCGTCAGGAATCTGGTCTTCGGTGACCGAGAAGTGCTTCGCCAGGCGACGCCTCGCGTCGGCGACGTCAGCGAACACCACCGCCGCGTCGATGAGCTCGCGGTCATCGAGGCGGAGGCCCTGGGCGTCGAACCACGCGACGACATGGCTCCGCGCGGCCTCGAGCGCGCTCGTGTAGGCCTGACGTTCGGGCTCCAGCGACGCAGGGAGCTCCAGCCGAACCAGGCGCCGCGGGGCCGGAGCTGGAGCGACGCGCCTGTGGCACCCCGCCGCCAAGAGGACGAGCAGGACCGTCACCGAGGTGTTCATCCGTGCGTTCAGCGAGACAGCCTCCTTTGTCACCGCAGCGGAACGGGCCGCGCCTGGAGCGATTGCCAGCCGTGAGCACACCAGGGGCCACCGCCGAGGTGGGTGAAGTTGTTCTCGCCGTGCGCCAAAGCGCACCGGCACAAAGCGCACCGGCGTCTGGTGGCGACCGGCCGACGCGGTGTAGGCAGTCAGTCATGCGTACGCCTTCGCTCCTCCTCGCGCTCGTCTTCGTCGGCTGTGGCAGCGCTCAGTTGATGACTGGAGGCACAGGCGGCGGCGGGACCGCGCGGGTCGACGGCGGCCCCACGGGTGGCGGTGGCGCGGCGACTGGCGGAGGCACCGCGGGTGGTGCGGCGACTGGCGGAGGCAACACCGCGGGCGGGAGCGCCTCCGCGGGCGGCAGCACGGCCGGCGGGAGCGCCTTCGCAGGTGGAAGCGCGGGCGGCGGAAGCGCGGGCGGCAGCACGGCCGGCGGGAGCGCCCTCGCAGGTGGAAGCGCGGGCGGCAACGCGGCCGGCGGGAGCGTCTCAGGCGGTGGCTCGGCCGGTGGTGGCTCGAGCGGCGGCGGCACGGCTGGCTGCACGCCCACCTCGTGCCCGAGCGGCTGCTGCCTCAACGGCACCTGCCAGCCCGGCACGCAACCGCTGGCCTGCGGCACCAACGGCGACGCCTGCTTGACGTGCATGATGAACGAGTCCTGCACCAACCAGGCGTGCGGCATCGACCCGCAGTCGATGTGGCGGGTGCGGCCCACCTCGGCGCGCGTCGCGGCGACGAAGATTGGCGGCTCCAGCTGGGACTCCTTCGGCGGCGACCCGGACCCGTTCGTCAACGTCTACTGCCCGGCCACCAGCAGCAGCGTCACCGCCTCCACCAGCACCGTCGACAACTCGTACACCCCGACGTGGACGAGCGGTGAGTGCACGATGACGGCGGCCGCGCTGATGAGCGCTGGCTTCGCCTTCTCGGTCTACGACTCTGACGGGGTCCTCGGCGGCGCCGACGACCTCATCGCCCCCAAGACGACGGTGGTGCTGACGTCGGCGACGCTGATGGCGGGCACGGTGACGCGCGGCCCCATCTCGGCCCTCACCAGCATCACCTTCACGCTGACCCGCATGTGACGCCGCGCCGACGTAAGCTGCGCAGCGCCATGCGCGCGGCCGTGCTGCTCCTCCTCTTCTCCACGCGCCTGGCGCTGGCCGCCGACCCGGTGGCCGCGCTCAACGCGCTCGAGGCCGACAACGACCGCGTCGAGGCGCAGTTCGACGCCCTCTGCGGCGCGGTGAAGGCGGGCCACCGCGAGGGCCCGCTGCCCATCACCGACCTGCCGTGGGCGACCTCGTGCTCCCTGCGCGCGCTGAAGCTCGAGCCGGCGGTGAAGGGGCAGCAGCGCGCTCACGTGCTGTGGGAGGTCGAAGGGCGGCGGGCGGCGGGCGCGCGCGCGTCGCTGCGCGGCGAGGCCGACGTCGTGCTCCAGCGCGTGGGGCCCTTCGCCATCTCGTCATGGGCCGACACCTGGCGCGAGACCGTCGCTCGCGCCACCCCACGCTTCCTCGAGCGCGCAGAAGAAGCCGGGCTCTCGCTGCCGGAGCTCCAGGTGCCGCGGCGCACCGAGGCCGAGCTGCTGGCCGGAGGCCTCACCGTGCGCGACGTCACCAACGACGGCGTGCCGGAGCTCTTCACCGTCGACGCCAACGAGGTGGTGCGCTTCGACCGGCGCTCGGCGTCGCCCCTGCGCTACGCGCGCTCGACGCTCTACCGCTTCCCCAGAGCGGTGCTGGCCACCTCGGTGACGGGGGGAGACTTCGACGGCGACGGCGACGTCGACCTGCTCCTCACCGGCTACCCGCAGGTGACGCCGGTGGTGCTGCGCAACGACGGCGACACCTTCACGCCGGCGCCGCTGCCGACGCGCGTGCGTGGGAACTTCGTGAGCGCGGTGCCGGCCGACTTCGACGGCGATGGAGACCTCGACGTCGCCTTCCTCCCCTACGACCTCGGGGCCGGCTTCCCCTGGGACATGCTCGAGGCGCGCGACGGCGACCGGCCCGTCTTCGTGCGCGGTGGGCCCGGCGTCAGCTTCCTCCCCTGGGCGCTCCCGGCGCGCGCCCTCACGCCGAGGTGGACGCTGGCCGGCGTCGCGGGCGACCTGCTGGGCCGGGGCAGCCCGCAGCTGTACCTCGCCAACGACTTCGGCACGAACGACCTCTACGTCTTCCTCCCTGATGGCGGCGTGCAGAACGAGGCGACCGCGGCCGGGCTCGACGACCCGGGCAATGGCATGAGCGCCGACCTCGGCGACTTCGACGGCGACGGCGCGCTCGACCTCTCGGTGAGCAACATGTTCTCGAAGGCCGGCACCCGCATCATCGCGGCGGCCAGGGTGACGCCGGCCCTCAAGGGGCGGCTGGCCAAGTTCGCCCAGGGCAACTCGATGTACCTCGCGCGTGACGGCGGCTTCTCCGAGGTGGCGGTCGCGCGCGGCGTCAACCGGGGGCTGTGGGCGTTCGCGAACCTGATGACGGACCTCGACGACGACGGCCAGCTCGAGGTGGCGGTGGCCAACGGATACCTCAGCAGGCCGAACAGACGAGACTTATGAAGCGTCTATTGGCGCCAGGTCGTGGCGCAGACAACCTCGGCAGCGCGCGGCGAGGCCTTCCCCCGCACGGCGTCGGTGCCCACCAGCGCCGACGCGATGATGTCGTTCTCTGGCTGGGAGCCCAAGAAGCTCTGGCGTGGAAACCCTGACGGGGGCGTCGCGACCGAGTGCGCGTTCGCCGAGGGCTTCGACTCGCGGGCCGATGGGCGCAGCCTGGTGTCGGCCGACCTCGACGGTGACGGAGACCTCGACCTGCTGATGCGCAACCGCGCCGCGCCGAAGCTGCAGCTGTTCGAGAACCAGGGCGAAGGCGGGAACGCGGTCGAGGTGGTGCTGGCGCCCGATGGCGGCAGCACCGAAGGCGAAGGCGCGGTGGTGTACGAGGCGGGCCGCGCGTTCCCCGTGGTGCTGGCGCGGGGCTTCGCCAGCGGCGTCGACCCGGTGGTGCACGTGGGCCTGGGCGCGCGCGCTGCGGCCTCGCTCGAGGTGCGGTGGCGCTCGGGCGCGCGCACCCGCGCCGAGGTGAAGGCCGGGCGACGGGTGCGGCTCCACGAGCACGGCGCGGTCGAAGTGGTCTCGGTGTTCCAGGACAAGGCGCGCGAGCCGCCCAGGCCGTTCCCCTCGACGCTCGAGGCGCTGGGGCTGACGCCGACGCGCGACGTCACCGTGGTGCAGCTGTTCCTCGAGGGCTGCAAGCCGTGCGCAGCCGAGGTGCCCGCGCTGAAGGCCCTCGAGGCGAAGGTGCAGCTCGTCAGCCTGGGCCTGCACGAGGGCGAGGCGCTCACGCTTGCGGCGAAGTCGCTGGGCATCTCGTGGCCCGTGGCGCCGCTGCCGCACGAGGTGGCCGACGCGCTCTCGACCTCGGGCAGCCTGCCGCTGCCGCTGCTGCTGGTGTACCGCAAGGGTGTGCTCGACCGCGTGCTGCCTGGCCCGGCGGCGCTCGAGGCCGTCATCCGCTGAGGCAGGCAACCTGCGCAGCTGCGCACCGGCGTGCGCTTCGCGTCGTCGGCTGGCCTCGTTTCCCGGTCGTGGCGCACGAGGCAGCTTCACCCAGGCCCTGTCACGCACCGCAGCCGCGCACCGGCGCGCGCGGCCGACGGCGGAGGCCAACACCACCGCGATGTCGAGGAGGAGCCCAGATCTGAGGCATCGGCCACGGCGCCTGCGCATGCGCCCCATGTCGCGCCAGATGGTGGACGAGGGCGAGGCCCCATCCTCCGAGCACAGACGTCTTTCCTCAGAGGGCGACGTGGCGCACCCGCGCGAAGTCCCGCGTCAGCTCAGCGCGGAAGTCGGGGTGCGCGATGGAGATGAGCAGCTCAGCCCGCTGCCGCAGCGTCTTGCCGTGCAGGTTGACCGCGCCGTACTCCGTCACCACCCAGTGGGTGTGCCCGCGCGTGGTGACGACGCCCGCGCCGTCTTTGAGCTGCATCACGATGCGGCTCACCTTCCCGCCCGCCGCGGTCGACGGCAGCGCGATGATGGGCTTGCCGTTGGCCGAGCGCGCCGCCCCGCGAATGAAGTCCATCTGGCCGCCGATGCCCGAGTAGATGCGGTGCCCCATCGAGTCGGCGCACACCTGGCCCGAGAGGTCGACCTCGATGGCCGAGTTGATGGCGACCACCTTCTCGTTCTTCGCGATGAGGGCGGTGTCGTTGGTGCGGTCGCAGGGGTGGAACTCCACCTGCTGGTTGTCGTTGACGAAGTCGAAGAGCCTTCGTGTACCGGTGACGAAGGACACCACGCTGCGGCCCGCGTGCACCTTCTTGTTCCGGTTGGTGATGACGCCGCCCTCGACGAGGGAAATCAGCCCGTCAGAGAACATCTCGGTGTGGATTCCCAGGTCGTGCTTGTTGCCCAGGCGCGCCAGCACCGCGTCGGGGATGGCGCCGATGCCCATCTGCAGGCAGCTCCCGTCGTCGACGAGCTCGGCGATGCGCTCTCCGATGCTGGCCTCGACGGCGCTCGTCTCTCCAGGCGGGTGCTCGACGAGCGGCCGGTCCGTCACGGTGAAGGCCGTCACCCGCTCGAGCGGCAGCACCGAGTTGCCCAGGGTGCGCGGCATCTGGGCGTTCACCTCGGCCACCACGGCCTTCGCGTGCCAGGCGGCCGCCAGCGCGGTGTCGACCGAGGTGCCCAGCGTGCAGTCGAGGTGCGCGTTCGGCTCCGACAGTTGCACCAGCGCCACGTCGAGCGGAATGGAGCCCGAGACGAACAACGACGGAATGTCGGAGAGGAAGATGGGCATGAAGTCGGCCCGCCCCTCGGCGATGGGGCCGCGCAGCGCCCCGCCGGTGAAGAGCGACACCGAGAAGAAGCGGCCGGCGTGCTGGGGGTCGACGAAGCCGCACGGCCCCGCGGTGTGCAGATGGTAGAGCGTGACGTCTTCGAGGTCGGTGCGCCGGCACAGCGCCTCGAGCAACGGTGACGGCGTCGCCGACGCGCCGTGGACGAAGACCTTGTCGCCGCTCTTGATGACCTTCACCGCGTCGTCTGCGCTGACGGCGCGGCTCTTCCATGAGGTGTTCATGGGCCGGCTTCTAACGCTTCAGCTTGCGCGAGCCATCTGCCTCGAACGCCGCCCAAAGGGCCCAGCGGTAGCGCAGCGGCTCGTTGCACTCGCGGTCGCCGCCGGTCTGGTCCCACCCGAGGTCCTTGTTGTTCGCCTTGAGCGACTCGACGTCGTAGCGGCCGAGGTCGACGCCGCAGCGCGCGTTCAGCTTCACCAGCACGTCTTCTCGGGTTCGGGCCGCGAGTTGGAGCCCACCAAGCCGACGGGAGCGACGACGAGGAGGAGCGCGACGATGCCACGAAGCGTCGGTTCGTGCGCGGTCGGGAACGAGGGGCCACCCGTGCCCGGCCGTCAGGGCCTGCCGTTGTCGCCGGCGTCGGCGACGGGCTCGCTGCCCGCGTCGGTCACCACCCCGGCGTCGGGGTCGTCGGCGTCGATGGGGCGGGTGGCCTCACCGCCGTCGGAAGCCCCACCGGGCCCTCGACCGGCTTCTCCGCGGGCTTCTCTGCCGGCTTCGCTTCGGCGACGAGCGGGGCAGGCGCCTCGGTGCCGAGGGTCTCGAGGGCGAGCGAGCCGGTCAACTGGCGGACCACCTCGGTCCAGCCCAGCTCGGTCGTCGGGAGCGCCGACAGCGCCACCGGCCCGCCGCGACGCACGATGGTCTTCTCGGCCGACACCACCAACGCCGTCAGCTCGAACCCCGCGTCCACCGCCGTCACCCAGACGGCCAGCGACCACCCGCAGCGCGTCGCCTTCGCCAGCTCGGCCAGGCACGTCGGCTCGAGGCCGCACGACTTCGTGGGCAACGGCAGCAGCGCGTCGTCAACCTCGAACGTCGAGGGCAGCTCCACCGCCAGGCTCGCCACCACCGTCTGCAGCGCGGCGTTCGCGGCACCTGGCAAGGGCACCGACGCGCTCATCGGCTGAACCACGACCCGCGGCGCTGCGACGGCGAACGAGGTGGAGAGAAGAACGAAGAGGCTGATCGAAGAGGCTGATCAACTGCTTCTGTCTCTTATACACATCTGACGCTGCCGACGACGGAGAGAGTG
>JACSRE010000004.1 GCA_014879945.1 Myxococcus sp. | reverse complement strand
GGTGCTGGCGAAGGACCCGTTGAGCGGGCACGTCTTCGTCTTCCTCAACCGTCGCAAGACGCAGGTGAAGTTGCTGCTGTGGACGCGAGGTGGCTTCACCATCGTGACGAAGCGGCTGGAGCGCGGGACCTTCACCTTCCCCGGGCGCGTCACGTCGGACGCGGCGTCGGTGGAAGTCGACGTGCACGAGCTGTCGATGTTGCTGGAGGGCATCGACGTCGCGACGGCGAGGACGTCACGACGGTGGGAGCCACCGGCGCGCGCAGCGGGCTGAAGAAACTTCGCTGTCGATGACGAAAAGACTGACCCACTGGGCTGGCAAGTCCGAGAATGGGTGCATGGCAGCGGCGGCGACAGCGAAGAAGGGGGAGCGGCGCGGGCCGGTGCTGAAGATGCTGCGCGAGCTGCTCGACGCCGGGCAGAAGGAGGAAGTCGTCGCGCTGGTGAAGCAGCTGGTGGCGAGGAACGAGGAACTCGAGCGGAAGCTGGGCGGGAAGATGAAGGCGAACGAGGGCGTGTCGAGCGCCCAGCTGCTGATGCTGTTGGACGAGTTGAAGGAAGCCGGCGACGAGGAGCGCAAGAAGGCGGACGAGGCGCTGCGGGCGAAGTCGGGCATCGACGAGAAGGTGTTGGAGGGTCTCGAGACGGCGGAACCGCCGAGGGTACCGCGGCTGAGAAAGCCAGCGCCACCGCAGCTGCGACGCGTCCAGAATCCCCTGTCGGTGCCAGCGGAAGAGCGGCGGTGCCCGAAGTGTGGCGGCGAGCGGCAGTGCATCGGCCACGACGAGGTGGAAGTCATCGAGTTGGTGCCGGCGGAATTGGTGGTGCGCGTCGACGTGCAGGAGAAGTTGGCGTGCGCGCCGTGCGACGGGCAGCACGTCAGGGCGCCGGCCGGCGACAAGGTGGTGTCTGGCGGGAAGTTCGGCACGACGCTGGTGGGCACGCTGGTGGTGGACAAGTACCGCGACGCACTGCCCCTCAACCGGCAGCGGGAGCGCTTCGGCCGCATGGGCCTCGAGGTGTCGAACTCGACGCTGGCCGACCAGGTGACGTGGGCGACGGACTGTCTGAGGCCGCTGTGGAAGTGCGCGCAGTCGAGAACGCTGGGTGCCACGGTGATGCACCTCGACGGCACGTACTTGCCGGTGCTGGACGACAAGGCGCCCGGCAACATCAAGCTGGGCAGCCTGTGGGGCTACGTCGGCGTCGAGGGTGACGACGCGACGGCGCTGTACCTCTACTGCTCGACAGGCAAGGCGAAGGGCCAGCGGCCTGGTGAGTTGGGGCCCGACGACATGCTGGAGCTCCGTCAGGGATTCACCGTCGCCGACGCGTCCAGCCTCTTCGAGGCTGGCTTCAAGCGGCCGGGCGTCATCGAGTGCGGCTGCAACATGCACGGGCGCCGGTACTTCACCAAGGCGCTCGACGCGGGCGACGCGCGGGCGTCATTGCCGATGGCCGCGTGGAAGAAGCTCTATGACATCGAGGAAGAGGTGCGTGGGCGCGCGCCCGACGTCGTCCTCGAGGCACGGCAGACGAGGAGTCGCCCCATCTACGAGGAGCTCCTCGCCTGGGCGAAGGTGCACACGCCGCACGAGCCACCAGCCTCGATAATGGGCAAGGCGCTCGGCTACCTCACCAGGAACGAACTCGCCCTGACGCGCTTTCTCGACGACGGCCGCATCCCCATCGACAACGGTGTCGTC
>JACSRE010000063.1 GCA_014879945.1 Myxococcus sp. | reverse complement strand
CGGTTCGGCAGCGGGCGGTTCGGCAGCGGGCGGTTCGGCAGCGGGCGGTTCGGCAGCGGGCGGTTCGGCGGCGGATGCGGGAGTGACCTGTGACACGGTGACGCTCCACCTGGCGCTGGGGACCTTCACGCTCCGCGGCACCACGACGGTGAACGCCTCGGGCGCGCTCCCTGCGGGGACCACGGCGCTCGGCGTGCACAACGGCCAGCTCTTCACCGTCACCACCGACCGACAGCTCCGAACGCTCGGCGCTCTTCCTGGGCTCACGCTCGGAGCAGCCATCGTCGACGTGCGCGCCCCGGCGGACCGCGACGCGGGCACCTTCCTGGGCAGCACCATCGCGTCGAACGGCCAGCAACTGCTGACGGGGTACACGAAGACGGGCGCTGGGTTTCCCGGCGTGGTGGCGTTGGTGCAGCCTGACGACGGCGGCGTCGAGTATGTGAACGCTCCTGGGAACTACACCTCGGTCGGTCTCTCGAGCGGCGCGTTCGTGGTCAACGGCCTCGGGCTCGGCACCGCCACCGGAACGGGCCTGTTCGCGCTGCGGCCGGGCGCGCCGTCGCAGACCGCCTTCCTCGCCGGGTTCCCCGACGCGTTTGGCGGCAACGGCTACACCGCGGCGACCGCCGACGGAGTGCTGGTGGCTGGCAACGCGCGCGCCGACTTCAGCAACGTCACCCGCGCCCTGCCCCCGTCGATGTACCTGGGCCCCATCGCGAGCGGCGCGACGTTCACCTACTCCGCGACCACGGCTCCGGTCGTCGCGGAGGGAGACGACCTCGCCGACGTCACCTCGTTCGGCGGCGACGTGGTGGTGGTGCGAGGCGGCTACGACGCCATGTTCAACCCCTTCACCGATCGGCTGGAGCGCCTGCCGCTCACGGTCACGGGCTCGGGCACGCAGACCGTCAGCATCGGCACCGCGCAGCCGCTGCTCGAGAACGGCGGGCTGCGCTGCTCGCGAATCTTCACGGCCATCGGTTCGGGTACCGACCTCTACGTCGGCATCGTCGATCGCCTCGGCCGCCGCCTCGTGAAGCTGACACCGTGAAGCGGGTCGCCGCCGTCGCAGCCCTGATCCTCTCGTGTGGCGCGCCCGTTCGGCTCGCCGACGGGGGGGTGACTCCAGACGCCCTCGACGCTGGCGAGGTCGACGCCGGCGCCACCGTCGACGCGGGCTCGGTGGACGACGCAGGGAGTCCTGACGCGAGCGCCCGCGCCGCCGACCCGTGGGCCGATCGCCTCGTGCGCTTCGCCCCCGGGCCCGGCGCGGGCTTCGGGCAGGACCGGCTGCCTGACGTCGTGCTCGGTCCTCCCGAAGGGGGCGGCGAGAGCGCAGGCTCGCTCGACGTCCTCTCCCTCGGCCGCGCCGGCGTCATCGAGCTCGAGTTCACCGACCTCATCGCGGTCGATGGGCCGGGCGTCGACCTGCTCGTCTTCGAGAACCCCTTCGGCACCTTCTTCGAGACCGGCGTGGTGGCGGTCAGCGAAGACGGCGTCGACTGGCGCGAGTTCCCCTGCGCGGCGGGCGACGTCGACGCGGGCGCTCCCGGCTGCGCGGGGACGCACGTCGTCTACGGGAACCCCTCGATGGGCATCTCGGCGACCGACCCGAGCGTCGCCGGCGGAGACGGCTTCGACCTCGCGCTGGTGGGCCTCACCCGGGCGCGCTTCGTGCGCGTGACCGACTCGGGCGCCAACCGGTTCTACGGCCCGCCGGGAGGGGGCTTCGATCTCGACGCCGTCGCGGTGGTGAACGGCCGGTTGATTGATGGTGGCGCGCCGTGACGAGGTGCTCGCGCCGCTGCGTCGTCGCAGGCGGCCTCGGGCTCGTCGCCTGCGGTCCAGCACGCGTGGAGCCAGCGCCTGGCGGCTCGGAGGATGCGGGCGTGCCTGACCTCGACGGTGGCGCGCGCTGTCACGACGAGAGCCCCGGCGCCGACTGGGTTCGAATCGAGCTCGCCGACGTGCCGTCGCTGCGCGTGCCCGGCGCCTCAGCCATCGTGGAGCGGCCCGACGCCTTCTTGAACGTGTGGGTCCAACACCAACTCGAGGGGTGCTTCACCGCGGTGTGGAGGGTGTGTACGCACGGCGCCTGTGACGTCGAGCCGGCGGGCCGCTCCGACTGGCACTGCCCGTGTCACGGGAGCCGGTTCGACCTCGAGGGCCGCGTGCTGCTGGGTCCCGCGACGCGACCGCTGCGCTCATTCACGGTGCTGCGGCGCGACGACACGCTCTTTCTGCGACGCTAGCGCCGCACCGCGCGCGCGGCGGGCCACCTTCCCGACAGCCCGGTTGCGAGGAAGTCGGCGCATCTGCTCAGACTCGTGCGCGGTCTGTGACATGCTCCACCGTCGTCGTCGGGGCTGCACCCTTCTCTCTCGAGGTCTTCGCATGAAGCGCCTGCTCGGCTTGATCTCCGCTGCGTCCTTCGTCGTGGCGGGCTGCAACTGCAACGTGGTCGTCCCTGAGGACTTCGACGGAGGCCTCGCCGGTGGGGCTGCGGTCGGCGGCGGCGCGGCGGGCGGCAGCGGCGGCCCGACCAACACCTACGTCTGCGTCACGTGCGCCAACGCGCTCGACACCAACCCGGGCACCCAGGCGAGCCCCTTCCGAACCATCGCGCGCGGCGTCGCGGTCGCGCAGCAGCTCAACCGCCCCACCGTCTTCGTGGGCGCGGCGCAGGGCACTCCCACGTCGTACGCCGAGAACGTGACCGTTCCGGCAGGCGTGGTGGTTCAGGGCCGCTGGACGGTGGCGTCGAACTTCACCTGGACACGCAACGGCCAGCGGACGCTGCTCATCAACCTCACCCCAGCGGGCGTCACCTTCGCGCCGGGCGCGGGCCGCACCGCGGGCCTCGACGGCTTGCGCGTGCAGAGCGCCGGCGCCATCGCCGGGGCCACGGCCGCGTCGGCCATCAGCATCGTCGACGCCTCGCCCACCCTGCGCGACTTCGAGGTCGACCCGCCCGGCAGCGGCGCGCCCGTGCCCGCCAACGCCACCGGCATCACCGTCACCGGCACAGGCTCGACGACGGCGCGCCCGACGCCGCGCCTCGAAGGCGTTTCGCTCACCACTGACCGCGCCGACGTTCAAGCGGGCCCGGCCAGCGTGACCTCGTTCGGCGTCGCGGTGAACAACGCCGCCGTCGAGATGGAGTTCATCGATCTGCGGGGTGGCGCGACGGCGGGGGCGACCACCACCAGCGCCGGCCTGCTGCTCACCGACGGCGCGGGCAGCAGCTTCCGCTCCTCGACGGCGGCTTCAGGGCTGGCCTCCGGCGGCACGTGTGCGGGCGTCGCCGTCATCGGCAACACCAGCAACGTCGTCATCGACCAGTCCGAGGTTCGAGGCTGCACCGGCGTAGGCAACTTCGCGTTGCCGCCGATCGCGTCGGTGGGCATCAACTTCACCCGCTGCACGCCCGTCGGCCCCGGGGCGGCCAACCCGCGGCTGTCGAACTCGCTGGTCCAGGGAGGCCTCGCGCAGGGCACCTCGAGCACGGTGTTCGGCGTGCTGGCCAACGACGGCTGCGACCCGCTGATCGACAGCAACACCATCAGCGGCAGCCTCGCGGGCTCCATCGTCCCCGAGAGCGCGGGCGGCATCATCTGCACCCACGAGCAGGTCAGCGGCACGGCCGGCGTCAACTCCATGTGCCGCATCATCAACAACCGGAGCATCTCGGGCGGGCGCGCGGTGGTGGCCTCGGTGGGCCTGGCGTGTGTCGGCAACTGCGCTTCGGGGAGCGCCTCGTGCACCGGCTCGTGCGCCGAGGTGACCAACAACGCCGCCCAGGCGACCAACGCGCGCTTCGTCTTCCACGGCCTCGTCACCCAGTCGTCGCCGCGCATCGCGCGCAACACCTTCGGCTCGGACGGGGCGCAGTGCACCACTGGCGGCGGAGTCGGCGCGCAGCCCTTCCTCTGGGGCCTGCGCCTCGAGGGCTCTTCGTCTCGCGTCGAGAACAACCTGGTCGTCGGTGGCGTCTGCCCGAGCGTCATCGCCTTCGAGCAGAACAACGCGCGCCGCACCGGCGACAACAGCGCGCCCGCCCCTGACGTGCACAGCAACACCTTCGTCCCCGTGACTGGCGGGAGCGGCGCCTTCATGAACCAGCTCACCGTGGGGGTCGCGGTGCGCTCGAGCTCGACGACGGGCTTCTTCCCGCCGATGGGCTCGTACCGGAACAACATCATCACCGCGCTCGGCTTCGCGACGGTGCGGTTCGCGTTCCAGGAGGCCGATGGCGTGAGCGACCCCGCGGTGCTCGAGCACAACGACTTCTGGGCGCCGGTCTTCGCGGGCTTTCCTCCGCTCTACCAGGACGAGGGCAGCACCACCCTCTCGGGCGCGGGGCAGATCAACGGCCTCAACGGCATGGGCGTCAGCGCCTTCAACAACCTGTCGAACGACCCGGGCTTCATCGCCAACTTCCGCATCAGCACCAGCTCACTGATGCGCGGCGCCGGCGGCCTCACCGGCATGCCGGCGGACGACATCGACGGCCAGCGCCGGCCGATTCCGTTGAACACCGCGCCCGACATCGGGTGTGACGAGACGCAGTGACGCGCGGCCCGGCGCGGTGAGCGGCCGCCGCCGCGCCTTCCGCCGGTGGCCCAGCACGCGGCCCCGCCGCTGCCCAGGCGCGAGCTGCTCACCCTGCGGCAGTCGGGGCGCGGGCGCGACTCGAACGCGCTCTCGGTGATCCGACGTCGCAGCCGCTCTCGCGAACAGGCGCCGCCACACGTTCGACGTTCACCGTGCGCTGAGGTGCCTGGCGCGCTCGGCCTGCCTCGGAAGCAGGCACGCCTGCGAGGCTCAGCGCTGCGTTCGTTTGCGCGCCCGCTCGCGCGCCTCGGTCAGCGCATCCCGCTTCGGCTCGCTCGGCGCGGCAGCCACGGCGACGGGAGCGGCGGCGTTCGTCGGCGCGGGCCCTTCCGCGACCGGGGCGCTCGACGGCGCGCGCCCTTCGGCGACCGGGGCGGCGGCGACGACCGGGGGCACCGCCGGCCTCGGCCTCCGCGCCTTCGGGCCGGCGAGGAACCGCCGCACGAAGACCTCGGCCACCACCAGCATGACGGCGAGCGCCATCAGGAACGGCGCCAGCGGCACCCGCGCGAACGACTGCGGCCCGTCTCCGAAGAGGCCCGCCATCGCCAGCCGCTCCACGCCGCTGCCGGCCTTCGCCACCGCCACCAGGGCGTCGCGACCCGCGCGCGGCGGCGCGGGCTCGAACTCGGGCACCCACGGCAGCGTCACCGGCGGCGCGCGGAACACCCGGTCGCCCAGCTTCACCACCGGGTGCCAGGTGCCGGTGCCGGGCAGCACGAAGTGCGCGCCCTGGCGGTCTTCGTCTTCCCACCGCATCGGCAGCTCGACGGGCTTCACCTTCGCGTCGCCGCTGAGCAGCACCAGCGTGGCCTGGCCCGAGGGCGGCGGCGCCGACGGGTCGAAGTCGAGGGTGACGTGCAGGTCGTTGCCGGCGAGCCGCGCCCGCGCGACCGCGTCCACGCTCGTGGCCAGCGGGGGCATGGCCCAGCGCACCGACTGCTCCAGCGCCGCGCGCAGCCCGGCCCAGGCCGAGAGCTTGCCGGTGTACTTGCCGTCGACCTCGCCGGTGAGGGCCACGCTGCGCCCGAGGCCGTGCGGCCAGAAGGCCAGCAGCGGCGCCTTGTTGTCGTCGGTGGTGCGCACGCCGACGCTGGCGTTGGGCTTGAGGTAGGTGAGGCTGTAGCCGCCGCACGACGAGAGGCCCGCGGTGGGAATGCGGCCGAGCATCGCGAGGTCGGGCCCGGGCGCGAGGGCGATGTCTCCGTCGACGAAGCTCGAGCGCGCCACCGCGATGGTCTCTTGCGAGAAGATGCGCGGCAGGCTGGTGGCGTCTTCGGCGAAGTAGATGCGGCCGTTGCCGCGCGCGGCGATCTCTTCGAGCAGGAGCGCGTCGGAGTCTGCCCGGGTGCCCAGGCCGATGACCGAGACCGTCACGTCTTGCGCGACCAGGGCGTCGAGCGTCGCCTTGTAGTCGCCGGGCTGCTCCGAGTCGGCCGCGTCCGAGAAGAGCAGCACGTGCCGCGTCGGCTTGCCGGAGCGGAGGATCTCGTTCTTCGCCACCCGCAGGCCGACGTCGACGTAGATGCCGCCGCCCCCGCTGAAGCCGCGGGCCACCGTGTCGAGCGGCAGCCCGCTGGCCACCGAGCGCAGCCCGAACAGCTCGTGGTCCGAGGTGTCCACCATGTGCACCGACGCCTCGTCGCGCTCGTTGAGCAGCTGGAGCGCGCCCACCACGCCCTCGGCGGCGAGCTCCATCTTGGTGCGGCCGTCGGGCACCGTGGCGCCCATCGAGCAGCTGCAGTCCATGATGATGCTGATGGCGACCGACGCCTTGCGCTGCTCCTCGCGCACCTCGAGCGAGACCGGCAGCACCGGCTCGAGCGGCGACTTGCGATAGCCGCCTTCACCGAAGGCGTGGCGCCCGCCCGTCATCACCAGGCCGCCGCCGGCCTCGCGCACGTACTGGGCCAGCACCTGCAGGCCCGCCTCCGACAGCCGCGACGCCTCGACGTCCTCCAGCACCACCGCGCCCACGTTCTCGAGGTGCTCCATGCCGAGCGCGAAGGGCAGCCTCGCGTCCACCGTCATGCCGGCCGCGCGCAGCGTCTGCGCCACGACGCCGGTCGGCCGGTCGGTCAGCAGCAGCACCGAGGGCGGGCCGTCGACGCGCACCACGGCGCGCCCCACGTCGTTCTCGGGCAGCCCGTCGCCCTTCGCCGTCACCCGCAGCTGGTAGGCGACCAGGCCGGGCGCCTCCACCAGGTCGCGGAAGGTCAACACCATCGGGCCCTCGGGGAGCGCGCGCGTCGTCGTGGTGATGGGCTTGCCGTTGCGCAGCAGCGTCAGCGTCGCCTCGGCGGCGGCGTTGGTCTTGACGGTGGCGGTGAGGAGGAAGGGCTCTTGCTGGGTGACGGCGGGCGGCGCCTCGAGGCCCGTCACGGCGACGTCGAGCGCCGCGTCTTCACGCACCAGGGGCCGCACGTCGACGGGCACGCCGCGCGCAGCCAGGCGACGCGCCGAGGCTCTGGGGTCGAGGCCCGTCGCGCGCCCGTCGGACAGCACCAGCACCCGGCCCGCGCGCTCCTGGGGAATCAGGTCGGCGGCGGCGTCGAGCGCGGTCGAGAGGTTCGAGGCCTCGGCGTCGAGGTCCTGGCTGAAGCCACCGAAGCGCGCGTCGGCCGAGAGCGGGGCCTCGACGCGCACCTGTCGCCCGAACGAGAGGACCCCGAGCCGGTCGCCGGGGCGGCGCTGGCCCTCGAGCAGCCGAATCAGCTCGGTCGCGGTGTCGAGGCTGCCAGAGGGCATCGAGCGCGAGCGATCGACGATGACGACGAGGTCGCTGCCGTCGCTGGCCAGCCTCCACTCGGGCTGCGCGAGCGCGACGACGAGGGCCGCCACCAGGCCGCCGCGCAACCACATCGGAGGGCCGGGCCAGCGCCCGGTGCGCCACAGCAGCAGGCCGAGCGGCAGCAGCAGCAGCAGCGCCTGTGGGGCGACGAAGCTCACGAGCGCCTCCGGGCCGTCAGCCAGAAGTCGGCCAGCATCAGCGCCAACACCAGCGCCGCCCAGGCCCACGCGCGGGGCCGGTCGCCCGAGAGCGTCGCGAGCGCGTCGGTCTTCGCGGCGTCGACCGACCAGGCGCCGCGCGTCGTCAGGTCGGACTCGTGGGCGTCGAGCGCCAGCACCTCGAGGGTGTCAACGCGCTTGCCGTCGCGCCGAAGGTGCCAGGCGCCGGGCGGAGACAACGGCGGCACCGTGAGCGCGCCCACGCCCAGCACCGGCCGTGAGGCGCCCTCGGGGCCCTCGAGCGCCCACGAGGCCCCGGGCGAGGTGACGACCGGCACGTCTTCGCCGACGTGCACCAGCCGACGGGGAAACCCCTCGCGCGAGGCGCGGGCCCGGCGCACCACGTTGCCCCACAGCACGGGCCACGCCACCGAGCGCTGCACGTTGCTCCGCGAGACCTCGAGGTTGAGGTGCACCACCCCGTCGTCGGCTTCGCTCATCAACACCACGCCGCCGGCGCTCAGCAGCGGCTGCCCCGGCGGGTTCACCCCGGCCGTCCACACCACGCCGCCGAGCTGCACGTCGTCGAGCAGCGGGTGGGTCTTCTGCGCGAAGAACGGCCCGACGAAGGACTGGAGCGGGCCGGTGGCGCCGACGCGCACCCGGGCCACCGACGAAGGCGGCCCGATGGAGAGGTGCGCGTCCTTTTCCACGAACGTCACCTCGCCCATGACGAGGAGCGCCCGGGAGATGGTGGTCTGCGCCGACGGGTCGAGGGTGGGGACCATCGACACCTCGAGCGTCGGGGGCGGCGAGGGCTGCAGGCGCAGGCGGCCGTCCTCCACCAGCGCGTCGTCGGGCAGCGTCACCTCGATGAGGCCGGCGGTCTTCATGCCGACCCGCACCAGCGCGGTCGCGCCCGGGGTCAGCGCCACCTGCTGCGCCTGCTCCGGCAGCCCCTGCGCCGAGAAGCGCACCGGCACCGAGCGCGGCGCGTCCATGAACCCCGCCACCCGCACGGTGACGGTGGCGACGCCTGCTTCGTCGCGGCGCTGGGCCGAGAGGAAGGCGACGTTCTCGAGCCGCGCGCCCACCGAGCGGCCCTGCACCTCGGGCGGCAAGGCCAGCTCGCCGACGGGCCCATCGGTGATGAAGTGCACGCGCTGCTTCGGCACCGTAGAGAGCTCCTTCGCCAGCGCGAGGGCAGGCGTCGGGTCGTGCGCGGGCTGCGCGGGCCGCCAGGCCTCGAGGGCCGCGGTGGCGCGCGCCACGTCGAGCTGGGGGCCGGCGAGCAGCCGCGGCCTGGGGCCGCTCTCGATGACGGTCACCACCGAGGCGCCCTCGTCTCTGACCAGGGCCGCGACGGCGTCGCGCGCGGCGTCAGCGGCGGTGCGCCCACCCGTCGTCGCCAGCATCGACAGGCTGCCGTCCACGACGACCAGCACGTGGGTGCGGCTCGCCGCCTCGCCACAGCGCGCGTCGGCTAGGAAGAGGGCGGCCGCGATGAGGGCCAGGGTCTCGAGCGCCAGCGAGGCCTCACGCGAGAAGCGCTCGAAGCGCGGGCCGGCCTCGGCGCGTTGGTTGGGCGTCCGCCAGAGGAAGAGCGCGCTCACCAGACGGGGTGGCTGCTTGCGCCGCAGGAAGTAGGCGGCCACCACCGCCGGCACGGCCACCAGCGCGAGCAAGCCCAGGGGGAAGCCGAAGCTCACGCGGCCTCCGATGCGCCAAAGGGCGCCAGCCGGCTCGGTGCGTCGGGCGCCACCAGGGGAGCGGTCACGAGGCCTCCACCAGCGCCGAGAGCTCCCGACGGGCCAGCACGGTAAGGGGCTCCGCGGCGGGCACCTGCGTCCACGACGCCGAGACGCGCCGGGCGGCCGCCTGCCAGGCCGAGACGTGGGCGCTGCAGCGCTCGCGGTACGCCTGGAGCACGTCAGGCGTGAGGAGCCGCTCGAGGACCTCGCCGGTCTCGGCGTCGGTCAGCCGCGCGCCGCCTCCGCCGCTGGGGTCGAGGTCTTCGGCGTCGACGACCTGCAGCAGCGCGCACCCCGCGGCGTGCCGGGCGAAGCGCTCTGCGAGCGCGCCGGGCGCCGCCTCGACGAAGAAGTCACTGACCACCACCCGCAGGCCGCACGCCTGGAAGGGCGGCAGCCGCGCGAGGGCGGCGTCGAAGGGCTCCCGGCCATCGGCGCGCAGCTGCGAGAGGGCGGCCCGCGCCGCGGCGCCAGGCACCCGCTGCACCTCTCGGCCGGCGATCAGCAACACCGGCTCACACCCGCCGTGGCGCGCCAGCTCGCACACCCACAGCGCCACCTCTTTGGCGCGCGCCGACTTCTCGGCCGACACCGCCATCGACGCGGTGGCGTCGAGCACCACCTCGACGCGCGGCGACACCTCGTCCTGGCGAACGCGCACCACCAGCTCACCGGTGCGGGCGACGGCGTTCCAGTCGACGTGCCGCAGGTCGTCGCCCGGGTGGTAGGTGCGAAAGTCGTGCAGCTCCATCGAGCTGCCCACCGAGGCCGCGCGCGCGTCGCCCAGGCGCCCCCGGTGCGGTACGCGCGGCAGCCTGAGCGAGAGGCCCGCGCTGGCGCGCTCCACCATGGCGAGATCGGCCGGCGCGTCAGTGTGCATTCGTGCGCACTCCGTCTTCGCCGTACAGCACCATCAAGGCGATGAAGCCGAACAAGAGCGCGAACGCCGCCAGCAGCGCCGCCTCGGCCTCGAGGTGGCTGCGGTCGAGGAAGCGCGCCATGCCGAAGAGCGGGTTGAAGACCCACCCGGGCCCGCGGTCGAGGCGCTGGTTGAAGAGGAGCGAGAGCACCGAGGGCGCCGCGACGCCCAGCGCCGTCGCCACCACGAAGCCGACCCGTGTGCCGCCGCGCCGGCCGAGGTTCCTCAGCGGGGTGGCGCGGCCGAGCACGACGCCGAGCGAGAGGTAGAGCACCACGAAGGCAGGCGCGGCCACCGCGGCGCCCGTCGCGCGGTGCCGATCGACCACCAACATCGAGGTGAAGACGACGGCCGAGACGACCAGCAGCGAGAACGTCATCACCACGCTTCGAAACGCGCCCGGGCGGCGGTAGCCGTCGGCGGCCGTCGCGCGTGGGTACCCGGGGCACTCCGAGATGGAGAAGAAGCCCACCACCAGCAACAGCAGCGCGACCACCACCGAGGCGACGAGCGCGGCCTCGACGTCGGCCTTCAGCGCCGTGGCCAGGGCCGCGGTGAGGAAGATGCCCGACAGGAAGGCCCCGGTGACGCGGCGCCGCGCCGGGTGGGTGCGCGACTCGGAGTCGAGCGCGAGGGCCGCCGCCGCCGCCGGCAAGACGCAGAGCCCCAGCACCACCATGGCCAGCGGCAGGCCGATGAAGGCGGCGACAGCCTCGCCGTGGCGGAGCAGGCGCTCTCCGTTGAAGGTCAAGGCGGCGCTCAGCCCAATCGACGCGCCGCCCAGCGCCAGGCTGAGGCCCAGCATCACGAAGTGGCCCAGCGCGCGCTCCAGCCGGGACTCGCTCTGCGCCGCGAGCCCCACCGCCGCGCTCGTCAGCAGGAACGAGAGGCCCAGGTGCCACCACACGCCCAGCACCACCTCGAGCAGCCCGACCCCCGACAAAAGGTAGCTCAAGAGCATGAAGGGCGCGGTCGCCGCCGCGCCCAGGCCCACCTGCGCGATGGCCGACAGGTGCTTGCCGCGCACGATGCCGTCGGTGCCCAGGCCCGTGAGGACCAGCAACACCCAGGTCTCGTCCTCGCGCTCCTTCACCATCGCGCGGAAGGCGATGAAGGGCACCAGCAGGTGGCCGTAGACGGCGAAGGCCACGGTGGCGCCCATGAAGGCGTAGGTGCCGCGGGCGCTGCCGTCGCGCGAGGCCAGCGCGGCGTTCACCAGCACCACCACGAAGCCCACCAGCAACATCACCCCGAAGGCCGCGCCGAACGCGCGCGAGCGGAGGTCCGCCCGCACCTCTTTGACGACGAGGGCCCCGGCCCACTCCGAGAGCCGTTCGCCCAACGGGCGCGGGGGCGTCGAGGCTGCGGCCGCGGGAGTCATGCCCACCGCACGTCCTTTCGGGCGAGCGTCACGAAGGCCACCGCGGCGACGAGCGCCGTCACGCTCCACACCAGGGCCACCTGCAGCAGCGCCGCCTCGCCGTCACGCGCGACGTTCACCAGCCCCACGATGGGGTTGAGCAGGTTGAGGGTGCGGTCATCACCGTCGCTCACCACCGCGCCCACCAGCGGCGGCACGCCCGAGCCCACGGTGAAGAGCCCCAGGGCCACCAGGCGCACCATGGCGGGCGTCTGCCAGGGCGGGTGCGGAATCCACCGGGCCAGCACCAGCGACGCCGACAGGTAGAGCGTGACGTAGGCGGGGGCGGCGAGGATGAGGTTGAGCGCGCCCTCCTTGCCGCTGCCGCTGAGTCCGAAGCAGCCCACCAGCGCCGCGGTGCCGACCAGCAGGGTGAGCAGCACCAGCACGAAGCCCCGCAGCGCGCCGGGCGCCAGCAGCGAGAACCGCGACGCCTTCGCCCAGTGGTTCTTCGCCATCGAGTCGCGGTCCGACGCGATGAAGAGGCCGACGAAGGCCACGTAGCAGGCCAGGGCGACGGCGGCGCCCGAGAGGATGTCGGCGTCGCCGTCGAGCGCCCAGCCGATGATGAAGGCCGCCACCCCGCCGAGGGCCTGGAGCACGAACAGCACCCTGGGCCCGCGGGCGTACGGCTCGGTCGGCATCGACAGGCGCGCCGCGGCCGCCTCGAAGAGCAGCAGCGCCGTCGACACCAGGGCGAACAGGGCGCTCCCGGCCGCCAACCAGAACGCGGCGTCGGTGGCCCTGCGGTGCAGCTCGTCGCTCAGCGCGATGGTGAGGCTGACGCCGGTGGTGACGCCGAGGCCGAGCGCGCCCAGCACCACGAAGTGCAGCAGGCTGCGCAACAGCCGCGTCTCGGCCAGGGTGGCCACGCTCACCGAGACCGAGACGAGGAACACCTGAAACCCCGCGCCCAGCGAGATGGCGACGGCGATGGTCACCAGGTCGATGCCGTTGAGGTAGTAGCTGAAGAGCAGGAACGGCGCGGCGGCCGAGGCGTAGAGCAGCCCCTGCAGCACGAAGCTGGTCAGCTTCCCGGCGAGGATGCGCCGCGGCCCCAGGCCCGTGAGGGACAAGAGCACCCACGTCTCGTCCTCCTGCTCCCGCGCCATCGAGCGGTACGCGGTGTACGGAATGACGAAGTGCTGCACACCCGAGAGCGCCACGTAGAAGGCGAAGAACGTCACCATCCCCGCGCGCTCGGTCTCGTCGACGGTGACGAAGGCCACCAGCGAGATGCCCAGGCAGGCCAGCAGCATGAGGCTGAAGAACACCCAGAAGGTGCGGGTGCGCAGGTGCTGGCGGAGCTCCTTGACCACCAGCGGGTTGATGGCGTCGGCCAGGCGCCCGCCGAAGCGGTCGAGCGCGTCGGGCCCCCTTTCGGCGGGCGCAGCAGCGACGGCGGCCTCGGGCGTCACGCGACCCTGCCCTTCGTCACGTGCAGGAAGGCGTCTTCGAGGTCGAGCTGGCGCGTCTGGAAGCGGCACACCGGCACGCCCTCGCGCACCAGCACCGCCAGCAGCCGCGCGCAGGCCTCGTCGACCCAGCTCGCCTTCGCTTCGGCGCCAGCGTCGAGCTCGAGCCGCACGCGGAGCAGGTCCTGCGCGACGACCACGCTCTTCACCAGGGGCTGCTCGAGCAGCAGCCGCTCGGCGCGCTGCAGGGCTGGCTCCAGGGCCTCGCCGGTGGCGAAGAGCTTGAGCTCGACCTCGGTCGACGGCGCCGCGCCTTGCGAGCGATGGAGGATCTCGGAGACCGGGCCCGTCGCCAGCAGCTTGCCCTGCTCGATGATGGCGCAGCTGTCACAGATCTCGCTGAGCTCGGTGAGGATGTGGCTCGAGATGAGCACCGCCTTGCCCTGGGTCGCCAGCGCGCGCAGCAGCTCACGCAGCTCGATGCGGGCGCGGGGGTCGAGGCCGTCGGCCGGCTCATCGAGGATGAGGAGGCGCGGGTCGTGCAGCAGGGTGCGCCCCAGGGCCACGCGCTGCTTCATGCCCTTCGACAGCTCGCTGGTGAGCTTGTCCTTGAGCGGCAGCACGCCGGTGAAGTCCATCACCGAGTCGACGCGCTCGACCCTCGCTCTGCCCTTCTGCCCGTACGCGCGCGCGAAGAAGTCGAGGAACTCGAACACCGTCATGTCGTCGTAGGTGCCGTAGCGGTCGGGCATGTACCCGATGAGGGGGCGGGCCTGGTCGGGGCGCTCCACCACCGACTTCCCGTCGAGCAGCACCTCGCCCGCGGTCGGCACGTCGAGCGTCGCCAGGATGCGCATGGTCGTCGACTTGCCGGCGCCGTTGGGGCCGATGAACCCCAGGATGGTGCCCGCTTCGACGTTGAAGCTCACGTCGTCGACCGCGCGCAGGTTGCCGTAGTGGCGCGACAGGTTTCTCACCTCGAGCAGGCTCATCGCGACACCTCGCCGCGCACCACGTGGCGGCCCTCGTGGAGGTTCATGGTGACGCCGCCGGTCGGCACGAAGCCCGCGCCCTCGACGCTCGCGAGGAACTGCCCGTCGGTCAGCGGCGCCGTCACCAGCGGCCGCCACTGGGCCTCGACGAAGCGACGCGCGGCGGGCAGGGCCAGCTCTGACTCGTCCACGCGGGCGGAGGGGCTGAGCGCCACCTCGGCGCCGTCGCGCAGGTCGTTGGCGACGAAGAGCTCTTCGCCCACGCGCACCCAGACCCGCCGCACGCGCATGCCCAGGGCGTTCTGCAGCACCAGGGCCTCACCCTTCTGGCGCACCACCAGCCGCGCGCGCGTGGGCGCCACCGACACCACGCCCCACTCGCGGTAGGTGCGCGAAGGAATGAAGCCGGAGCGATAGCGGGCGCCGTCGCTCCAGTCGACGTCGATGGGCGTCGGGTCGCCCGCGCGCTGCGGGGCGATGAGGGCCGTGGTCGAGTCGAAGCTCGCGCCGCGCGGCGCGAGGTTGGCGTACCAGGCCGTGAGCCCGACGGTGATGGCGCGGTTGCGGTCGAGCAGCGTGTACCCGTACGACGAGCCGTGCACCGTGAAGCCGTCGAGCAGGAGCGACGAGCCGAGAATGACCACGCACGTCACCAGCGCGGTCGCGGGAATGGTGGCCAGCAGCACCGCGGGGCCCCGCCGGCGCGCGATCCACACGCTGCCCGGGCCGATGAGCAGGGTGAAGAGCGTGATGATGAACAAGAAGCGGCCGACCGGCACCAGCGCCTGCGGGAGCAGCGCGGCGTACGAGGCGGTGCCCGGGCTCTCGTAGCGGCGCGACGACTGCTGGCCCAGCGGCGCGACGGGCAGCTTCGCCTCGGGCACGTCGGCGAGGCTCGGGTCATCGCCGAGGAAGGCGACGTGGCCCAGGCCGTACCGCTGCACGCGGCCCTCCTCCGAGAGCAGCGGCAAGAGGCCCCCGGTGCGCGGGGGCGCGCCCAGCACCAGCGTGCCGCCCGAGACGACCCAGGCCTCGAGCGCGCGCCGCTGCGCCTCGTTGAGGCCGTCGATGCCGCGCGCGTCGGTGATGAAGACGGCGTGCAGGCCCAGGTACGCCGTCACCTCGGTGGGCGCCTCGTCGAGCGGCATCGGCAAGACCTGGTCTTCACCGTTGGTGTTGTCGGGCTTCTGGCGGAGGAAGGCCTCGAACTCCTCCGAGGTGCCGAAGCTGAGGATGAGGCGGTTGCGGTCGTAGACGCTGGTGAAGCCCACCTGGCCGGTCTGCTTGCCGATGACGGGGCTGCTCGCCTCGAGGTTGCCGTAGCGCGCCTCGGCCGGCACCGGCATCGACACCGCCACGCGCGCTCCGGCGTCGACCTCGACGGCGCGCGTCACCTCGGTCGAGACGCCGCCACCTCCGTACGAGCGAAAGACGAGCTTCACCGTCTGCTTTGGCCCGCTCGTGTTGTCGATGCTGACGCGGAGCGGGAACCAGCCCATCCACGGGGTGTGGCCGCGGCCCGTCGCAGAGACGATGGTCTTGCCGAACGCGACCTCGATGCGCTCGGTCTGGGAGAACTGGTAGGCGATGCTGCCGAACGACTGGGGCACGGCGGTCGCCGCGGTCGAAGGCGACGACGGCCGCCTCTTCCGCGCGAGCGCAGGCGTGGCCAGCAGGCAGAGGAGCAAGACGGCGAGCGCCCTCACCGGTCGAGCTCCGGCACCTGCGCCACCAGCTCCTCGACCACCCTCGGCGCGGTCACCTTCTCGAGGCCGGCCTCGTACGACAGCACCAGCCGGTGGTTGAGCACCGCAGACGCCAGCTCGCGCACCTCGTCGAAGCCGACGTTGGGTTTCCCCTTGGACAAGGCGAACGCCCGGCTCGACGAGGCCAGCGCCAGGGCCGCGCGCGGCGACGCGCCATACTTCACGAAGCGCTTCACGTTCGCGGGGGCCGAGGCCGCGGTGGGGTGCGTCGCCTCGACCAGCCGGCCGATGTACTCCGCGACCGGGTGCGGCAGGTGCACGCGGTCGACGGTGGCGAAGAGCGCCTCGAGCGCGGGCAGATCGACGACACGCTCGAGCGCAGGGGGCGCGCCGCGCACGCGCTGGGTGAGGATGAGCGCCATCGTCTTCGCGCCGACCGCGGGCACGTTGACGCGGAAGAGGAAGCGGTCGAGCTGCGCCTCGGGCAGCGGGTAGGTGCCCTCGAGCTCGATGGGGTTCTGGGTGGCCAGCACGAAGAAGGGGTTGGGGAGCGGGTGGGTGGTGCCGAGCACGGTGACGCTGCGCTCCTGCATGGCCTCGAGCAGCGCCGACTGCGTCTTGGGTGAGCTGCGGTTGATCTCATCGGCCAACACGATGGAGGCGAAGAGCGGGCCGGGCCGGAAGGTGAAGCTGCGCGTCTCGCCGTCGATGACGTAGGTGCCGGTGATGTCGCCAGGCAGCAGGTCGGGCGTGAACTGCACGCGCTTGAAGGGCAGGCCCAGGAGCTTCGCCAGGCCCTTGCACAGCTCGGTCTTCCCCAGGCCGGGGAGCCCCTCGAGCAGCACGTGCCCACGCGCGAGCACCGCGGTGACGACGCGATCGACGACGGTGTCCTGGTCGAGCAGCACCTTCGAGAGCCCGCCCCTGAACATCGAGATGGTCTCGACGGCCTTCGCCACTTCGTTGGGACTCAAGACGTCGCTCACGGCCCACCTCCGCTGCTGGTTCGCTACTTCGTGTCGAAATACCGCTGAATGAGCGCCCGGTTCTTCGGGAGCATCGGCGCCTCACCGTTGCCGGGCGCCTGCGCCCCTGAGGCCGCGCCGCTCGAGGTGCCGGGGCTGAGCGGCTGCCGGGCGGTGCTGGGGTTGGCGGCCTTGAGGCCGTAGAGCTCCTCGGCCTCGCCGCCCTGCCCCTTCGGGAGCGCCTCGAACTTGAGCCGGTTCGGGTCCATCTCGGCGTCGTCACCGAAGACCAACGGCGTGTCGGAGCCGGGCCCGTGACCTGCGCTCGGGCTGACCTGATGCGAGAGGTGGCCTTTGCCGCTCGGGTCGAGGGCCTTGCCACCGGAGCCCTCGCCTTGCGCGCCCCCTTGACGCGGGGCCTGCCCTGACGGCGGCGGTGAACGCGCGCTCGACCCCGACTGGGGCTTGCCCTGGCCGAACGAGTTCGACAGCTGCTGGCGTCGCTGCTCGAGGGCGCGACGGAGTTGCTCCGCCTGCGCACCCGACATGGACCGCGCCTGCTGCGCGCCGGGGCGTTGCCCCTGCTGGCCTTGTTGTCCCTGTTGTCCCTGCTGGCCTTGCTGTCCTTGTTGTCCCTGCTGTCCTTGCTGTCCTTGTTGTCCCTGCTGTCCCTGCTGTCCCTGCTGTCCCTGCTGTCCTTGCTGTCCCTGTTGGCCTTGCTCTCCCTGCTGTCCTTGCTGTCCTTGCTGTTGGCCTTGCTCTCCCTGCTGTCCGTGCTCGCCAGACGAGGCGCCTGTTGCGCCCTCTGTCTCCTCCAGCGCCATCAACGCGCGCTCGAGCTCCTCGCGCTCCCGCTGCGCCGACTCACTCCCCTGGGCCTGTGCCACCGCCTCGGACAACGCCTTCGCGGCCTGCTCGGCGCGACCCAACTCCGCCGCGGCCTCGGCTGCCTTCTCATCGAGCGCCTTCTCCATCGCGTCAGCCGCTTCCCAGTCGGTCGCGTCGAAGCTGCCGTCCTCGAGCTCCTCGCGGAGGCGCGCCAGCTCGGCCAGCGCGGCCTCGTCGCTCGGCTCCTCCCTGGCGAGCGCCTCGAGCTTCTCCGCGAGCGTCTCGACGCGGGTGGCGGCGGCAGCGTTGACGGCGCGGACGGGCCGCTCGCTCTGCGGCACCAGGAACCCGACGAGGAGGAAAACGAAGGCGAGCCCCAACATCGCGACGGGGCGCCGCACGTCGATGGCCGGCAGCGCGAGCGTCTTGAGGCGGGTGTTGACGTCGAACTCCCAGCCACCGACCGGCACCTCGAGGCGCGTGAGGAGCAGCCCACCCAGGCCCGCCTGACGATCGGCCACCACCGCGGCGTGCGCGTCGGAGTGCCTCCGGCCCTGCGCGCGCCACCAGGCGACGGCGAGCGCGACGCCGAGCACCAGGAGCCCCGCCGGAACCAGCGCCCGTTGTACGAAGACCCGCCACACGACGAAGACGGTGACCGCGACCCACACCGGCGCCACCAGCGCCTCGAGCCACACCCCCAGGTTCAAGCGCCGCCGCACGCGACCGACGCGCGCGCGCACTGCCTCTCTTCGAGCGAGCTCACCGGCGGCCATGTGCGTGGTGGAGGCACCTGCTCCACGGTTCGTGCACCTTAACTGGTCGGCTCGGGTCGACCTTCCCGAATCGGGCAAGGCGCAGGCAGTGGAACGCGGACGGTCGACCGCGGTGTCCCAATGGGCGCAGACCGCCGGGTGACGGTGCGCACCTCGTTGCGCAGTCCGCCATGCCCCCGCGCGGCTTCTGCTACGGTGCCCACCGCATGCCGCGCATCTCGCGAACGACGGTCGCCGCCCCACCGGTCACCGAGGAGCCCAGCGACGACCCCAGGCCGCCGGTGCCGGTGCGCGCGCTGCCCTCTCGGCTTCGGGCGAAGGCCCGGTGGGTCGACGAGACGTTCGGCAACGGCAACGGGAGCCTGAGCAAGCGTGAGCTGACCGCCTACAAGCGCGCGTTCGGGAGCGACGCGGGCCACACCGCCACCATCGCCGCGCTCGAGAAGCAGCTCGCCCTCGGAACGCCCGCGCGCACCGTCACCGTGCCCGTGGCGCCCGCGACCGTCACCCTCAGCGCCGAGGCCGCGGCGCGACGCCTGGTCAAGCCCGCTGGACGAGGCACCCAGGCCGACGTGGACGCCGTGGTGGCAGCGCTGCAGCAGCTCCCCGTCGTGTTGCTCGAGCGCGCGCACCGCGCGGGCGTGCAGGTGGTCGCCTGCCGTGACTCGGTGACCGATCACCTCGCCAACCTGAGAGGCGTGACGCCGCGCGGCTGGCCTCCCGGCACCACCTGGGACCGCGTGCCGGGCCTCTACGACCCGGCGACGATGACGGTGGTGATGGCGACCCACGACGGAGCCCGCGGCGAGCGCGAGCTGCCCGAGCCGGGCCACGGCCACGGCAGCTCCAACGCCCTCTTCCACGAGTTCGGCCACGCGCTCGACGGCACCAACGCGCTCGGCCACGACTCGCGCAGCCCCGCCTTCCGCGCGGCGTACGGCGACGACCTGCCCGCGCTCCGCACCCAGAACCTGAGCTACCTGCTCCAGCCCGGAGACGCCGGCCCCGAAGAGACGTTCGCCGAGGTGAGCTCGCGGTTCTTCGCGAAAGACCCGACGCTGCGCGCCGCGCTCCCCAACCTCCACGCCTTCTTCGCGGCCCGCGCCGTCGAGCTGGGAGCGCCGACGTGACGACGGCCAGCATCGGCCAGGCGACCATGCTGCCCGACGGCACCATCGAGCTGCTCCTGCGCGCCGAGGGCCCCGGGGGCATGCGCGGCGACGCCAGGTTCACCTACCCGCCCTCGCACCCGCAGTACCAGATGGTGTTGACCCACCTCGGCGGCCTCGAGCCCGGGGCGACGCGGCCGGTGCCGCCCTGGCCCGAGAAGTAGCCTGGCGCAGGTGCTCGTGGAGGAGCGCGGTCACGCTCCGCCCAGATGACGTCGAGCCGCAGAGCTGCGGTTCGAGCGCGCCTGCCAGGGCCACGGCCACAAACACGCGGGGACCGCCGTCGTGCGGTACGCTCCGGCCATGCGCAGATGGACGTGGGTGGTCTTGGCGGCCGTGCTGGGGCGCGCGCTCGAGGTGAGCGCGGCGGAGCCGGCGAAGGTCGACGACATCGTGGTGGGCCCCAGCCCCATGGTGGTGATGCCGCCGCCGGTGAAGCGGCCGATCAACTGGGAGCCCTTCATCCTCACGGGCGCGGGCGCGGCCATGGTCGGCATCGGCGTGTGGCGCCTCTTCGCCGCCGAGGCCGACTACACGACGCTCAAGGCGCTCCAGGCCACGCCCTCGACGACCGCCGGCAACGAGAGCGTGCTGACGCAGGCGCGCGGGTTGGTGCAGTCGGGCAAGCTGAACACCGGCCTGGGGTGGGCGCTGGTGGGCCTCGGGGTCGCGGCCGCCGGCGCGTCGATCGCCTGGCTCTTCGTCGAGGGCCTCGAGAAAGACCCCATCGTCCTCTTCGCGCCGCTCCCGGGTGGCGCCGCCGCGGTCATCGAAGGCCGGTTCTGAAGTCTCCTGGAGCATCGCCATGAAACGAGCCCTTCACCTGCTGGCTGGACTCCTTGCGCTGCAGGTCGTCACCACGACTGGCTGCAACTGCGGTCGCTACGACGTGGAGTTCGACCGCCTCTGCGACGCGCTGTGTGAGCGCGATGGCGGCGCCCTGGCCGACGCGGGCGCTGCGGGCGGCTCGGCAGGCGGTGCGACGACGGGAGGAGGCGGCGCGGTGGCCGGTGGCTCCGCAATGGGCGGCGGCGACGCGGGCGGCGCGGCTGGAGGCTCCGCGACGGGCGGCGGCGACGCGGGCGGCGCGGCGGCTGGAGGCTCCGCGACGGGCGGCGGCGACGCGGGCGGCGCGGCTGGAGGCTCCGCGACGGGCGGCGGGGGCTCGGTGGCCGGAGGCTCCGCGACGGGCGGCGGCTCCGCGGGAGGTGGCTCCGCGGGCGGTGGCTCCACGGGCGGTGGCTCCACGGGCGGTGGCTCCGCGGGCGGTGGCTCCACGGGCGGTGGCTCCACGGGCGGTGGCTCCACGGGCGGTGGCTCCACCGGCGGTGGCTCCACTGGCGGTGGCTCCACGGGCGGTGGCTCCACCGGCGGTGGCTCCACGGGCGGTGGCTCCACGGGCGGTGGCTCCACGGGCGGCGGCACCGCCTCCGACGGCGGCCAGACCTGCGGCACGGTCAGCGACTCGTGCGCCCTCACCCCGTGCTGCCCGGGGCTCCGCTGCTCGACCGCCGCGGGCGGGCAGGTCTGCACCTCACCGACCCTCGACGACGGCGGCATGTGCACGCCGCAGGGCTCGAGCTGCCTCAGCACCTCGGCCTGCTGCGCTGGCCTGAGCTGCGTGCTGGCAGGCCTTCCGGGCACCTGCCAGCCGGTCGATCGCGACGGCGGCATGTGTACGCCCGAGGGAGGCAGCTGCTCCAACGGCGCGGCGTGCTGTGAGGGCTGCTGCGCGACCGGCAACGTCTGCAGGCGCTCCGGCCCCTGCATCGCACCCGGGCCCTTCCAGTGCGTCACCGCGGGCACGCCCTGCGACCTCAACGAACCGACGCGGCGCTGCTGCCTGCCGCCGATGACGTCTGGGCTGCTGTGTCTGCAGCCCGCGCTCCAGGCGTGCGCGAGCGGCGCCGACTGCTGCAGCGGCTGCTGTCAGGGCCGCGCCAACTCAGCGCTGTGTACGCCCGGCTCGAGCGTGCCGGTCGGCTTCTGCCAGTGACGTCACATCGCGGTCAGCTTCACAGGCTTCACGTTCCAGATGTGCTCCGCGTACTCCCGCACCGAGCGGTCTGACGAGAAGTGGCCCATGCGGGCGGTGTTCAACACCGACGCCCTCGTCCACGCCTCGGGTTGGCGCCAGAGCGCGGCGACCCGCTCCTGACACTCGATGTACGCGGCGAGGTCGGCCATCACCAGGAAGGGGTCGGCGTCGGCGAGCGAGCGCACCAGCGGGCTGAAGAGCCCGTGCTCGCCGGGTGAGAAGGTGTCGTCGCTGATGGCCTCGAGGATCTGCCGGAAGCGCCCGTCCTTCTCGAGCTCGGTGTGCGGCGAGTAGCCGGCCTGCTTGCGCGCCACCACCTGCTCGGCCGTCATGCCGAAGAGGAAGAAGTTCTCGGCCCCCACGGCCTCGCGGATCTCGACGTTGGCGCCGTCGAGCGTGCCGATGGTGAGCGCGCCGTTCATCGCCATCTTCATGTTGCCGGTGCCCGAGGCCTCCTTGCCGGCGGTGCTGATCTGCTCCGAGAGGTCGGCCGCGGGGTACAGGTGCGAGGCGTTCTTGACGTTGAAGTCGGGCACGAAGGCCACCCGCAGCCACTCGCGCGCCCGCACGTCCTTCGCGAGCGTCGTCGACAGCGCGTTCAAGAAGCGGATGATGAGCTTCGCCATGCGGTAGCCGGGCGCGGCCTTGCCCGCGAAGAGGAAGGTGCGCGGCACCAGGCCCCTGGTGTCTCCCGACTTGATGCGCAGGTAGACCCAGACGGCGTAGAGCGCGGCGAGGTGCTGGCGCTTGTATTCGTGAATGCGCTTGATCTGCACGTCGAAGAGCGCCGTCGGGTCGACGTCGAGCCCGTGCACCCGGCTCACCCAGCGGGCGAAGTCGCGCTTGTTGGCCTGCTTCACCTCGCGCCACTGCCGGCGAAACTCGGCGTCGTCGGCGAGGGGCTCGAGCATCTTGAGCCGGGGCAGCTCGTTGACCCACCCGGCTCCGGCGGCCGAGGTGATGAGCGCCGAGAGCCGCGGGTTGGCCTGCAAGAGGAACCGGCGCGGGGTGACGCCGTTGGTGACGTTGGTGAAGCGCTCGGGGTCGAACTCGGCGAAGTCCTTCAGCACCGTCTCGCGCAACAGCCGCGAGTGCAGCTCGGCGACGCCGTTGACGCGGTGGCTGCCGACGGTGGCGAGGTTGGCCATGCGCACCGACTTCTCGCCGTGCTCGTCGATGAGCGACATGCGCCGCAGGCGCTCGTCGTCGCCGGGGTACTTCGCGCGCACCTCGTCGAGGAAGCGCCGGTTGATCTCGAAGATGAGCTCGACGTGCCTGGGCAACAGGTGCTGCATCAGCGGCAAAGGCCAGGTCTCGAGGGCCTCGGGCAGCAGCGTGTGGTTGGTGTAGCCGCACGCCTGGCGCGTCATCTCCCAGCTGCGCTCCCACGACAGCCCGTGCACGTCGATGAGCAGCCGCATCAGCTCGGCCACCGCGAGCGCCGGGTGGGTGTCGTTGAGCTGCACCGCGAACTTGTCGGCGAACTTGTCGATGGTCGTCTTCTGCAGCAGCAGGCGAATGCAGTCTTGCAGCGCGCACGAGACGAAGAAGTACTGCTGCTGCAGGCGCAGCGTCTTGCCGGCCAGCGAGTGGTCCGACGGGTAGAGCACCTTCGAGATGTTCTCGCTGCGCACCTTGTCGTCGACGGCCTTCCAGTACTCGCCCTCGTTGAAGGCCTTAAGGTCGAACTCGTCAGAGGCGCGCGCCGCCCACAGCCGCAGGAAGTTGGTGTTCATGGTGCCGTGGCCCACCACGGCGGTGTCGTAGGGAATGCCGGTGACGACGCGCGCGGGGTGCCACTTGACGCGGTAGCGCCCCAGCTCGTCGACGCCGCCCTCGGTGTGCCCGCCGAAGCCGACCTGGTGCTCGACGTCGTGGCGCATCACCTCCCAGGGGTTGCCCAGGCGCAGCCACTTGTCGGTGCTCTCGACCTGCTCCCCGTCGCGGATCTGCTGGTCGAAGATGCCGAACTCGTACCGAATGCCGTGGCCGATGGCGGGCAGCTCGAGCGTCGCCAGCGAGTCCATGTAGCAGGCGGCCAGGCGCCCGAGGCCGCCGTTGCCCAGGCCCGGCTCCTCTTCGTGCTCGACCAGCTCGTCGTAGTCGATGCCCAGGCCGCTCATCGCCGCGCGCACCGCGTCTTGCAGGCCGAGGTTCATCACGTTGTGGTCGAGCTGCGGGCCCGGCAGGTACTCGGCCGAGAGGTAGATGACGGTGCGGCTCTGCGTCTCGAGGTAGGTGCGCGCCGAGTGCACCCAGCGCAGCAGCAGCCGATCGCGCACCACGTACGAGAGCGCCAGGTAGTTGTCGTTGCGGGTCGCCACGCCGGGGAACTTGGCGAGCTGGAAGAAGAGCTTCTTGATGAAGTCTTCGCGGAGCGCGGTGGGGTCGACGCCGAGCCGCACGTCCTTCTCGTTCACCATGGCCTTGAAGCGTTCGTTGTTCATGCGCGACTCCCCGACTCCAGTGAGCGGCGGAGCCTGCCAAGAAAGCCCGTGCGCGTCTGTGCCGCCGAGCGGCGGTCGTGAAGCAGCTCGTCACGCCCTCAGCGGCGCCTGGGGGGCGGCGCCGGGGGCTCGATGACGGTGCCCGACTCGGAGTCGAAGGGGCTCCTGCCGCTCGGTGAGGTGTCGTCGTCGGCCGTCTCGCCCAGCGGCACCGCGCGCCGGCGTCGGGTCGCCGTCAGCTGGCGCGGCGCGCGGCCGGGCGCGGCGGCGGGCGGCGGGCGCGAGGGCGCGGGCACGAAGACGGGCGAGACGTCGGTGGCCTGGGCGCGCGCCCCGTCGCCGCGCGCGCGGGCGTCGAAGTCCTTCGCCAGCTCGAGGAACGAGGGGCCGCCCGGCGCGGTGCGCAAGCCCTCGGCCCCCAGCGCCGCCTCGTGCAGCACCGCGAGCGCGACCTCGGCCGAGAAGGGGCGGTCCTCCACCTTCTTCTCGAGCAGCCAGGCCACGAAGGCCTCGAGCTCTGGCGTCGTCTCTTTGCGCACCGTCGAGACCGGCGGCGGCCGCTCGTCGAGGTGTTGCTGCACCAGCACGCCCGGGTTGCCGTAGGGGAAGACGGGCTTGCCCGTGAGCATCAGCCACGCCAGGCAGCCGACGGCGTAGAGGTCGCTGGCCGCCACCGGCCGGCCCGCGAGGTGCTCGGGCGCCATGAAGCCCATGCTGCCCACCGTCATCGACGGCATCGTCAGCACCTCGGAGCGCCCCTGCCGACGGGCGATGCCGAAGTCGACCAGCTTCACCAGGGGCAGCCCGCCCTCCCGCTCCTCGAGGAAGACGTTGCTGGCCTTCAAGTCGCGGTGAATGACGCCAGCGCGGTGGGCCGCGTGCAGGGCCTCGAGCACCCCGCGCAGCACGTGCAGCACCAGCTTCATCGGCAGCCCCGTCTTCAGCCGCCGCACCTCGTCGTAGAGCGACCGCCCCAGCAGCAGCTCCATCACCAGGTAGGGGCGCCCGTCGGCGAGCAGGCCGGCGTCGAAGATGTCGACGATGCCGCGGTGCTGAATCGCGTTCACCGCGCGCGCCTCTTCCAGCAGCCGCTTGCCGGCGATCTGCCCCTCTTCGGTGCCAGCCTTGAGCACCTTGATGGCGACGCGCTTGCCGATGATGGAGTGCACGCCCTCGAACACCGTGCCCATGGCGCCCTCGCCGAGCTTCTTCACCAGGCGGTGGTCGCCGATGTTCGAGCCGATCTGGAGCGGGCCTCGCGCGTTCACGAGCGCCCGAGGTTACGCGCCCACCGCCGCCGCTGACCACGCCAAACCCACCGCGGAATTTTCGGCTGTCACGCGAAAGCGGCGGCGCGCAATCGGCGCGGGCCGCGCTCGTGGTGTCGCCCTCGAAGGCATACGGTGCCCGGCCATGACTCCAGTCGAACTCTCGGCGCTCACCACGCGCGTCAAAGCAGTCACCCGGCCCGAGCGCGCGCTCCTGTGGCTCTACGCGATCTCGGCGCTGCCCATGTTCTGCGCGTGGCCCATCGCGATGGTGCCGCTCTACTTCCGCTACCACACGCTCTGGTACCGCTTCGGCGACGAGGGCATCGCGACCGGCGTCGGCATTCTCTTTCGCCGGGAGCAGCAGCTGACCTACGCCCGCATGCAGGACATTCACGTCTCGCAGAACCTGCTCGAGCGCTGGCTGGGCATCGGCACGGTGACGGTGCAGACCGCGGGCGCCGGCGCGGGCGGCAACCTCACCATCGTCGGCATTCGTGACGTCGAGGCGGTGCGCGACTTCCTCTACGCGAAGATGCGCGGGGTGCGCAGCGAGGCCGAGCCCCGCGCGGGCGCGCCCGCCACCACGCCCGACGCCGTGCTGGTCGAGATTCGCGACGCGCTCCGAGACACCGCGAAGGCGCTCGAGGCGAAGCGATGATCGAGCTCATCGTGCGGCTCACCCGGCCGCTCTACGTGCCGCTGCTCAAGCTCAAGACCGAGCCGCCCCACCTGCCCGAGGGCTCGGCGCTGGTGCGCGCGCTCAAGCCGGCCGAGGCCTGGTTCACCTGGCGGGCGCTGACCGCCATGTTCGGGCTGCTCGGCCAGGTCATCGGCACCGGCGTGGGCGCGGTGGCGCTCATCGCGAAGCTCGAGGGGCTGGGGTGGGTGCTGGCGGGCCTGCTGGTGCTCCTCGAGGTCGTCATCGTCAGCTTCACCCTGGTGGCGACGCGGGTGGACTACGAGCTGCGGCACTTCCTGGTGGGCGACCGCAGCCTGCGCGTGAGCGAGGGCGCCATCACCCGGCGTGAGGTGACGTTGAGCTACGCCAACGTGCAGAACCTCGAGGTGACGCAGGGGCCGCTGGAGCGGCTGTTCGGCTTTCAGAACCTCACCGTCACCACCGCGGGGGCTGATCAGGCGCCGGGCCTCGAGAACTCCCACTCGGTCACCCTGGTGGGGCTCGACGACGCCGAGGCCGTGCGCACGCTGATCCTGGGCATGCTCCACCAGGTGAAGGACTCGGGCCTGGGAGAGCACGCGACGCCCAGCGCCGCGGCCGGGCTCTCGCTCCCGCGCCTGCTCGAGGTGCGCGACGCCGCGCTCGCGCTCAAGGCCGCCGCTCAGGGAAACCAGGCGCCGGTCGCGGCGAAGTAGCCCAGCCGCAGCAGCCCGAAGGCGAAGAAGGCGACGAAGAGCACCCGCACCACCCGCGACGGCCACGGCTCGTGTCGCGCGATGAAGGCCTCGAAGCGCGCCAGCTGCGACGTAGGGACGACGACCGCCAGGGCGAGCGCCGCCAGCGCCGGCCACAGCACCAGCACCCAGGGGTTGGCGCCGAGCGCCTCCGGCCACTCACCGTGCGAGAAGTGCATCAACCCGCGGGTGACGCCGCAGCCCGGGCACGGCAGGCCGGTGAGCCGGTGGAGCGGGCACAGATCAGGCCCGGTCTTCCCCGGCGCGAGCAGGAACGACGCCGCGAGCACCACCGCCGCGAGGGCCCGGAACGCGGGGCTCAACAGCGGCTGCACGACGATGCGCCACGAGACGGTGCGATCGACAACGGCGCCTAATTTGATGAGAAGTTGCACGCGGAGTCGGGGTAGCGTGTCACCGTCTTACTCACGAAGCACGCAGCACCACAGTCTCACGGGAGGGGTACATGGAAGGCAACGGAGGCGGCGCCGCGGGCGCCATTGCAGGTCTCATCACGCTGGTCATCCAACTGGCCGTCTTCGGCGTCGTCATCGCCGGCATGTGGAAGGTGTTCGTCAAGGCAGGCCAGCCCGGCTGGGCGGCGATCGTACCGCTCTACAACACGTATGTGCTGACCCAGATCGTCGGCCGGCCGATCCTCTGGTTCATCCTCCTGCTCGTGCCCTGCGCGAACATCGTGGCGGCGTTCCTGATCATGCAGGATCTCGCCAAGTCGTTCGGCAAGAGCTCGGGGTACGGCGTGGGGCTCTTCCTGCTCTCACCCGTGTTCCTGCCCATGCTTGGCTTCAGCGACGCCCAGTACTCAGGCCCGTCGTTCAAGGGCTGAGCGGCGTCCACCACGAGCTCAACCGGAGCCCCGGGCGAAAGCGCCGGGGCTTCGTCGTTTTCAGCGGCCCCGTCCCGGGCGGGAAATTCCCGTCGCGCTCGTGGGGGTCACCGGCGCTCCAGGCGGTGCGTTTTCGTTGACTTTGCGCACCGCGCCAACGATTGATCCCCGGCGCTCCCGGCCGGGGGCCGAGGACCCAAGAAAATCACATGACTTCGCTGCTGATCGTCGGACAGATGCTGAGCCCCGAGCAGGGTGGTTGGCTGACCCGCAAGCTCCTCGCCACTCTCACCAGCGACGCCGAGTGGGTGCTGTGGCTGCTGGCCGCGCTCTCGGTGCTCTCCATCGCGGTGATGCTCGAGCGCGCCATCTACTTCGCCACGCACCGCCTCGCCAACAGCGACGACGTGCTGCTCAAGCTGGCCAAGGGTGAGCTCGACGCGGTGAAGACGGCCGTGGGCCAGCAGAAGGGCATGGAGGCGTCGGTGCTGCGCGAGGGCCTCGAGTGGCAGGGCAAGGGCGCCGACTCGGTGGCCGAGGTCATCAACGCGACGCTGGCGCGCGAGCGGCCCCGCTACGAGCGCTTCCTCTCGTTCCTCGGCACGCTGGGCGCCAACACGCCCTTCATCGGCCTCTTCGGCACCGTGCTCGGCATCATCAAGGCCTTCGCCGACCTGGGCGCCAGCGGGGCCAAGGGCGCCGAGGTGCAGTCCACCGTGATGGCCGGCATCTCGGAGGCGCTGGTGGCCACCGCCGTCGGCCTCGCCGTCGCCATCCCCGCGGTCATCGGGTACAACGTGCTGCAGCGCTCGCTCAAGAACACGGTGTCGCGCAGCAACGCGCTCGGGCACGCGCTGGTCGGCCACCTGCGGTCCACGGCGGGGAAGTAGTCGATGGCCGGCGCCCAACAGGACGACGACGGCGAGATCACCGGCATCAACGTCACGCCGCTGGTGGACATCGTGCTGGTGCTGCTGATCATCTTCATGGTCACCGCGAACTTCATCGTGCGCGAGACCGTCGAGGTCGATCTGCCGCGCGCCGCCAACACCGAAGACAAGACGGTGCAGGGCCCGGTGATGATCACCATGGACAAGGACGCCAACATCTTCCTCGACGGGGCGGCGACCGACGTGGTCACCCTGCTGGCCAAGATGAAGGACGCGGTGGCCAAGGACAAAGAGGTGCGCGCCATCATCAGCGCCGACCAGTCGCTCAACTACGGCAAGGTGATGAACATTATCGACCTCGTCAAAGAGGCCGGCATCGCCAAGTTCGCCCTCAACATCGTCAAGGAAGGGAAGGCGGCGGCTCCGGCGCCTTGAGCGTTGGAGCGCCCCGCGGTGCCTCGTGTCGGCCAATGAACCCGTGTCAGACGGAACGAGCACGACCGCGCCGGGCGTCGCACCCCAGGAGCCCATGACCAGCGCCGTGATGTCATCGCCCCCGCCCCGCCCGTCGTCGAACGACGACCTGGTGAGCTGGGTCATCCTCGGGGTGATGCTCACCTTGTCGATCGTCACGCACCTGGTGACGGCGGTGCTGCTGCCCGACCAGGCCGCGGCGCGACGGAAGAACCAGCGCGTCGAGATGGAGTTCTACGAGCCGCCGCCACCCCCGCCGCCGAAGGTGGAGGAGCCCGAGCCGCCCAAGCCGGTGGAGCCGCCCAAAGAGAAGGTGAAGCCGCCGCCGGTGAAGGTCGCCGAGGTGAAGCCGCCGCCCATCGACGCGCCGCCGCCGCCCAACGAAGAGCCCCCGCCCAACGCGTCTGACAAGCCGGTGCCGCTGGTGGTGGGCATCTCGATGTCGTCGACGGCCGCGGGAGGGACCTTCGCGGTCGGCGTGGGCAACACCACCTACGGCAAGGCCGACACCACCCCCACCGACCCGTCGCAGGTGAAGGCCTACCGCGCGCCGAAGTACGTGCCGCCCGGCGGCGCCGACACCCAGCCCGACCTCATCGGCGACTACAAGCCGCCGTACCCCGAAGAGGCCAGGCGCAACGAGATCGAGGGCACGGTGGTGCTGCGGGTGACCATCGACGAAGAGGGCACCGTCACCGAGGTGAAGGTGCTGCGCGGGCTGGGCTTCGGGCTCGACGAGGCGTCGGTGGTGGCGATGAAGAAGCACCGCTTCAAGCCGGCCACCAAAGACGGCGAGAAGGTGGGCACCACCATCACCTTCAACTTCAGCTGGTACCTCGAGTAGCCCGCAGAGGGCTCACCACGCTGGCGCGCGCCCGCGGCTGAGCGCGCCGGTCGCCTCGAGCACCGCCGTCACCGAGATGGCCGCGGGCAACGCGCCGATGGCAGCCACCATCAGCGCGCCCGTCGTCTGGTCGACCTGCGCCGCGCTCACCGCCAGCGCCGTCACCATCAGGCAGGCCACCGAGGCCAGGGCCGCCAGGGCCGGCTCTCCCCTGCCGCCGAGGGCCTGGTGCACCGCCAGCGCGACGCCCGCCACCAGCACCGAGCCCAGGGCCGCGGTGCCGAAGACGATGTCGAACGACGCGCCGGTTCCGTTCACGCGCGTGCGCACGTCAGAGAAGAGGTACATCGCGCCGAGCGCCGCCCCTGCGCCCGCAACCCCTGCGCCACCGGTGAGCAGAATGCGCGGCCACTTCTTCGGGTCTTGCGGCGGCTGGGTCGGCACCTCGGGCGCGGCGAGATCGCCCGCCGGGGTCAACACAGGGGCGACGGGCGCGTCGTCGGCCTCGGGTACGTCTTCAGCCGGAGCCTGCGCGAGCGCCAGGACGAGACACAAGGAGAGCATCACGGAGCGCAGTGCATCACGGATGCCGCGGCGGTGCATGCACGACGTCATCGGCCCCCGATGGCAGACTGCGGCCGGTGAGCACGGTCCCCGGGTGGCTGCGCGTGGTGGTGCTCTCGCTCTCGGCGGCGCTGGTGGTGGTGTCGCTGCTGGTGTTGTTCCGCGACGGCCGGCTGCCCGCCCCGGTGCCCGACGACGCGCCGGCGTACACGCCCGCCGACCTGCTGCAGGCGCTCCAGCACCTCGACTCGCGCGGCCTGGTGCGCGCCGCCGCGCTCGCGAACGATCGCGCCGGGCTCGACCGCTTCGTGGCCTCGATGGCGAAGACGTCTCCGCTGAGCACGCCCGAGCGCTTCCCCACCACCGAGGACCGCGTGGCCTTCTGGCTCAACGCCGCCCACGCGCTGGTGCTCCAGCAGCTGGCCGACCGGCCCGACGCCACCAGCGTCGACCAGCTCTCGCGGTGGCAGTCGTGGCCCATCGGCGGGCAGCGCATGACACGCGACGCCATCGAGCGGCGCTTCCTCGCCGAGACGGGCGACGGCCGGGTGTGGCTCGCGCTCTTCGATGGCTCCGTGGGCGGGCCGCTGCTCGACTCGGCGCCGTTCGGTGGCGACACGCTCGACCCGCAGCTCAACGACGCCGCGCGCCGCTTCTTGAGCAGGCCCGAGGCGCTTCGGCTGTCGCCTCCGGTGGTGCAGCTGAGCCCGCGCCTCACCGAGCACCTCGACGACCTCTTGTCGGCGCTCCCCGACGGCCGCGCGGGGGTGCTGCAGATCGTCTGGGCCTTCCTACCCGAGCGCTGCGAGGGGCTCCGGCCGGGCTGTGACACCCGCAGCGACCTCGATCGAGCGTGCGGGACGGACTTCGAGCGCTGCCGGGTCGAGCCGCTCCCGCCTTCCCCCGGGCTCGCGCTGTCACCCCGCTGACCTGGGCCCACGACAATCGTCACCATGCCGCAGCGAGTCACCCGCCCTTGATGGCTGAGGGCAGATCGCTGAGGTATTCCAATGGGTCGGAGCCCAACCCCCCAATGATCGTCCTACGAGATGTCTCGAAGCGCGACCTGCCGGGCCTCAAGCGCCTGGCGGCAGTGCTCAACAGCGTCAACCTGCCCCACAACGAAGACGTGCTGGCGGGCCTCATCGACAAGTCGGTGAAGAGCTTCAGCGGCAAGGTGGAGGACCCGTTCGAGCGCGAGTACCTCTTCGTGCTCGAGGACCTGCGCAACAAGACCATCATCGGCACCTCGATGATCATCGCGCAGCACGGCACGCGCGAGGCGCCGCACATCTACTTCCAGGTGACCGCCGCCGAGACGTACTCCGCCACCATCGACAAGCACTTCAGGCACAAGGTGTTGTCGATGGGCTACAACTACGAGGGCCCGACCGAGATCGGCGGCCTGGTGGTGGACCCGCCGTACCGGTCCGGCCCCGAGAAGCCGGGCAAGCAGCTCAGCTACGTGCGCTTCCTCTTCATGGCGATGCACCGCAAGGCGTTTCGGCAGCGGGTGCTGGCCGAGCTGTTGCCGCCGCTGCTGGCCGACGGCCGCAGCGCCTTGTGGGAGAGCATCGGCAAGAAGTTCACCGGGCTCGAGTACACCGAGGCCGACAAGCTCTCGCGGCAGAACAAGGAGTTCATCAAGGAGCTGTTCCCGTCCTCCGACATCTGGGCCACCCTCTTCCCCGAGAAGGTGCAGAAGATGATCGGCGAGGTCGGGCCCGAGACGCGCGGGGTGCAGCGCATGCTCGAGCGCATCGGCTTCAAGTACGTCGACCACATCGACCCCTTCGACGGCGGCCCGCACTACGAGGCCAACCTCGACGACATCACCCTCATTCACCGCTACCGCACCGCCACCCTGGGCGAGAAGCCGCTGGAGCACGAGGCCGACGAGTGCCTGGTGGCGGTGACGCGCGAGAAGGGCACCAACCGCTTCCGCTCGGTGCGGGCGCAGGTGCGCTTCGACGATCAGACCGTCTACATCTCGAAGCGCGCGCGGGAGCAGCTCAAGGTGAAGCCCGGCGAGAAGCTGCACATCATTCCGTTCGAGTGACGCTGACGACGCCCAGGGGAGAATTGACGCAAGTTTGACGGTGCTCATGGGCGCCGCGGCCCCGAAGGCGACATACTGCGCGCTCCCTGATGATCTCCGCCGCGCTGATCAGCTGCGCCCTCGCCCAGGCGCCCACGCTCCACCAGGCCCGGGAGCTGGCCCGCGACGTGTACGAAGGCCGCAGCGCGCGCGCCTGGGCCCTGGCGGCGCCGGAGCTGAAGACGCGCTCCCGCGCCGAGGCCCGTCTCGCGAAGCTCATCGCCTCCACGCGCGCCAACCTGGGCGCCGAGGTGCGCGTCATCACCGAGGCGATGGTCGATGACGAGGGCGGCACGCGCTACCAACGCGTCTCGGCGGTGAGCCACTGGGCCCGCGGCATGGAGCTCGAGCTCGCCTTCGACCCCGCTGGGCGTCTCCTCTCACTGACGACGCGGCCGGCGTCGAGAGACGCGCCCACCGTCTCGGCGCTCCACCAGACGCGCGCCGACCTGCGCCTGCCCTTCGAGGGCGGCTGGTACGTCTTGTGGGGCGGGCGAAGGTACGAAGACAACCGGCACACCCCCGTGCCCGACATGCGCTTCGCGATGGACGTCTTCATCGTGAGGGGCCCGGGCACCTTCTCGAAGCGCGGCCGGCAGAACGAGGACTACTACGCGTGGGCCCAGCCGGTGCTCGCGCCCGCCGACGGCGTGGTGGTGGCGGTGGTGAACGACGTGGTGGACAACGCGCCCAACCGGCCCAGGCCCGGGGTGCTCTACGGCAACACCGTCGTCATCGACCACGGCGGCGGCGAGTTCTCCCTCCTCGGCCACCTTCAGCAACGCAGCGTGACGGTGAAGCGCGGAGACGTCGTCGTCGCAGGCCAGCAGGTGGCGCGCTGTGGCAACAGCGGCATGTCCACCGAGCCCCACCTGCACTACCAGCTGATGGACGCGGCCGACTGGCGCGTCGCCCAGGGGCTGCCGGCGCAGTTCCAGGGCTTCATGGCCGACGGCCGCTACGTCGAGCGCGGCGAGCCCATGCGCACGCAGGTCATCTCGCACGCCGAGGTCGAAGCCCGGCGGGAGTCCGCCTCCGCGCCCGCGCAGTGAAGTCCATCACCGGCCGCGCCTCGAGCGTGTAGAGAGCCCCGCCATGGCTCGGCTTCAAGGACTCAAGGTGGTGCGCTCCGTGGTGCAGGGCTACGGCCTCATCACCACCCGGCGGCGCAAGAAGGGCTCGGTCATCACCAACGTCGAAGGCGTGCTGTGGCGCGCCGGTGAGCGCCGCGACGACACCTACTCCCTCATCCTCGAGCCGGGCGTCTTCTTCGACATGGTGGACCAGACGCGCTGGGTGAACCACTCGTGCGAGCCCAACGTGGTGGTCGAGGCCGGCGTGACGAAGGCCGGCAACGGGTGGGCGCAGCTGCAGGCCCTGCGCGACCTCGAGCCCGGGGAGGAGCTCTTCTACGACTACGCGCTGCCGCCCACGCTCAAGGAGCGCTGCCACTGCGGGGCGCGGAGCTGTCGGGGGTGGATCGTGGAGCCGTCGTCAGCGCCCGCGCGGCGTCGGTGAGGCGCGAGAGCCGCCCCGTCGCCGCCATGGCCAGCACCAGCGCCAGCAGGCCGGCGACCAGCACCGACAGCAGCGGCGGGTCACCCTGACGCACGGGGCCTCGAGAGCGCTCGGACGACGGCCAGCGCGCCGAGGGCCATCACCCCGGCCAACGCGTTGAAGCCCACGTCGCGCAGGTCGTAGTAGCGGCTGGGCAGGAGCGCCTGGAGGCCCTCGTCGACCCACCCCGCCGCGCCGGTGAAGAGCGCCGCGCCTCCCAGTCGCTGCCACTCGCGCCAGCGCGGCGGCGTGCTGAAGAACGCCAGCACCGCGACTGCGCCGTACTCGACGAAGTGCAGCTTCTCCTCGGGGCTGGACATCGGCCACACCACCAGGCCGTAGAGCGCCGCCACCGCCAGCGAGGACGGGAGCACCCGCGGCCGGCGGAGCGCTGGGGAACGCACGAGGGCGACCACGACGAGGCCCGCCACCGCGGCGAACACCAGGGCCACGCTGACCCGCAGCAGGTTGGCGTCGCGCAGCGCGTTCGACAGCGTGCGCACCACGCCCAGCGTCGAGTAGAGCCCGAGGAGCAGCAGGCCCAGCGCCAGGCGCGCGCGGCGCTGCTCAGAAGCGGTGGGAGGCTCCGACATGAGCCAGAGCACACCACGGGCCGATGCAGATTTCGTGCAGCCGCGGTGAAGACCCTCAGGACGGGCGGGCCCGACGGAACAGCAGGTCGGGGCGCCTGCCCAGGCCCACCACCGCCGCGGTGCGCACCGCCGACTCGAACTGCCAGGGCAGGTCGTACGCGCCGCCGTGCACCTGCTGGCTGCGGAGCGCGCGGGCCTTGTCGGCCTCGGTGGCGAAGGCGCGGCTCGTCGCCCCGGGCGCCTCGGGGTTGAGCAGGTCGTGGAGCATCAACAGCCCGCTCAGCGCGCGCGTCGTCTCGGGGTGGAAGATGCGCACGCCGAACGCCGGGGCGCCCTCGAAGGCCACCTGGAAGAGCGGGTGCGAGAGCGAGCGGGTGCGGGTGATGCCAGCGACGTTCGCCGAGACGGTGACGGGCGCGCCGCCGAGGCCGTCGACCGCCAGCACCTCGGAGCTGAGCAGCTTGGTGAGGTACTGCGCGGCCTGGTAGGCGGCGCCCTGGAGCGAGATGGCGCCGCGGGCGACCTGGGTGGACGGCGCGCCGAAGGAGCCAGGCCCCTTGAGCGCCCGCGCCGCCGCGAAGCCCCGCTGCCACCACGCCGGCGCCTGGCCACGGGCGGCCGCGGCGGCGAGGTCCTCTGGCTGCAGCTCACCGGGCGACGTGGGCGAGACGAAGAGCGACACCGACTTCACCACCTGGGCGCCGAGGCTGCGCACCACCGCGTCCATCGCGGCGGCCAGGCGCAGCTCGCGGCTGGCCCCGGGCGCGTAGGCGAAGAGGCCCAGGTGCACCGGCCCCTCGCTCGCGAACGCGCGGAGCGCCGCCACCACGGCCCGCGGCTGACGGAGCACGTCGTCGCCCCCGAGGGTCGTGACGAGGTCTCCCGAGAAGACGGCCGGCGGCCGCACGTCGAGCCAGCGCACGGTGGCGCCCGCGTCGAGCAGCATGGCGGCGGGAGAGAGCTCGGCCGCGGCGCCGATGAGGGCGAAGCGGTGGCCGCGCAGGTCGAGCCCGTCGGCGGAGCGCTCCACCATCCACGACAGGGCGCGGTGGGCGGCGCGGGTGAGGTGGTGCGCGTCGAGCAACCGGTCGAGCGCGTGGCGAACGTCATGGCCGCGGTACACCGTTCCATCCAGCGGCACCTCGGGCACGAAGCCGCGCGCGGCGCTTCGGTGGGCTTGCGTGGAGGGCGCGGCGACGGGCTCCTCGAGCGCGGCCAGCAGGGGCGCGCCGTCGAGCAGCAGCGAGGCGTTGGTGAGGTGGAGGAGCTGCCGCGCCACCTCGACGCGCCGCGACGTCGCCACCCGCGCGGCCTCGAAGCGGGTGACGACGTCGCCGAAGTCCTCCTTGAAGCGCCGGGGGTCGGCCGGCACCTGCGCGGCCGAGAGCTCCGCGGGGAAGCGCGAGGCCGTCTCGAGGAGCACCCGGTGGAGAAAGGAGGAGCCCGTCTCACCGCTGCCCAGCTGCACACCCGTCGTGTCGGTCGTCATGCGCGCGGCGCGTAGGCCGGCCAGCCCGCCTCGCGCAACTGGCCGTGCCATCGCCAACCGACGCGAATGGACTCGGGGCGTCAGCGCTTGAGGCCCACCAGCAGGCCGTCGGGCGTGGGCACGTTCACCGTGTCGAAGTGCGCCTTCGCCTCTTCGTGGAAGCGGCGCATCACCGCGGCGCGCGGCGTGTCGTCGAGCAGGTTCGAGAAGAGGAACGAGTTGTCGCCCAGCAGCAGCCCACCCGGGCGCACGTGCCGGGCCGCCCAGCGCCCGTAGACGTCGTACGACTCCTTGTCGGCGTCGATGAAGACGGCGCAGAAGGGCCCGTGCGGCTCGAGCGTCGGCAGCACGTCGACGCCCCTGCCCACGCACACCTCGACCTTCGCGCTCAGCCCGGCCCTCGCGATGGCGTCTCGGGCCACCTCGGCGTGCCGGGGGTCGAACTCCACCGTCCACACCTTGCCGCCTTCAGGGAGCGCGCGGGCCAGGCGAATGGCCGAGTAGCCGGCCAGCGTGCCCAGCTCGACGACGCGCCTGGCGCCCACCATGCGCAGCAGCAGCTCGAGCAGCTTGCCCTCTGACGCGGCCACCTGAATCGGCGGCATGCCCGCGCGCGCGGGCGCCTCGAAGGCGTAGTTGAGGCCCTCGTCGTGCGGCGCGTGGGTGGCGTCGCACCAGTCGAGGATGGGCCCGTTGAAGTACACCTGCCCCGAGCGGGAGTTCGCGTCAGCCATGGCGAGAGGACATAGCGCGTTTCCCCGGCGCGCCGGCCGGCCCAGCACGCGACGGCGGGGCGCGACGCCGAATCCTCCGCGTCGGCCACCCAAACGCTGAGATGCTGCGCTCCTCGTGAGGGCTGCGCTCGTAGGCGTTCTGGGAGTCACGCTGGCCTGCTCGCCACCTGCGGCGAGCGTGGACGCGGGCCGTCCGCTCGTCGACGCGGGCGAGCCGCGGGTGGTGGACGGCGGCCTGGTGGGCCCCTTCGCGCAAGGCCTCATCGTCATCTCGCAGGTGGTGCGTGAAGACGGCCCGCGCACCATCGCGTCGACGACGGTGACGGCGCGCTTCGTCGAGGTCGCCGCGGGCACGCCCAGCCCGTGCGTCGAGCGCGTCGAGGGCGCCTGCCGGGTGCGCGTCTGCAACCGCTCGGGCAGCGTGGCTGGCGCGACGGTCTCGCCGGGCGTGCTGGAGCTCGAGGGGCTGCTCCCGGTGGCGGTGGACGGCGGCCGTGACGCGGGCGGCGCCGACGCCGGCGCCCTCGACGCGGGGTCGGCCCTGACGCTGGTGCCCGATGACGCGGGCCTCGGCTCGCTCTCGGTTCCACAGCGGCTCTTCTTCGGAGGCGCGCAGGTGACGGTGCGCTCGAGCGGCGCCGGGGTGCCGGCCTTCACGAGCCCGGTGCTCGAGACGCCTGCGCAGCTCACCCTCTCGGTGCCCCGCTGCATGCCGACCTGCGCGCCAGTGCCGCGTGACGTGCCCCTGCGCGTCGCCTGGGCGAACGTGTCGGGCGCCGACGTGCTGGTGCAGCTGAGCACCCCTCAGGTCTCGGTGACGTGTCAGGCGCCCGCGGAGCAGGCGGTGCTCGAGGTGCCCGCCGCGCTGCTGGCCGAGCTGACGCCGACCGTCGGCCCCGGCGACGCCACGCTGCTGGTGCTGGCCAGGCGCGCCGTTCACTTCGACGCGGGAGCCTTCGACGTCACCCTCTCAGCCGAGACGCCGACGCTGCTGCCCATCGAGGTGCTGCCATGACCGCCGAGGCCTTCCGCAAGCTCGCCCTCGCGCTGGCAGACGTGGTCGAGGGCGCCCACATGGGCAAGGCCGACTTCCGTACGGGCGGCCGCATCTTCGCGACGCTGCCGGGCGAGGCGGTGGGGGTGGTGCTGCTGACACCAGAGCAGCAGCGCGTCGTCATCGACACGGCCCCCAGCATGTTCGCCCCTGTGAAGGGTGGCTGGGGCGAGAAGGGCGCGACCCAGGTGGTGCTCGAGAAGGTCTCGGTCGCGCGCGCGAAAGACGCGCTGAAGCTCGCGTGGAGCAACCGCGCGAAGCCGCCGCCGCGCCGCCGACGAGCGCCAGGCTGAGCCAAAGCGCCTGGCGCCCTCAGTATTCCCACTGGTCGTTGAGCACCGAGGCGCCGTTCCAGCCGCCGACGAGGGTGACGCGGCCGCGGGCGGGGTCCCACTCCATCGCGTGCCCGTTGCGCACGCCAGGCGAGGTCGTCGCGCTGACGGGGAGCCACGAGGTGCGGTCGAAGACCCAGGTGTCGTTGTAGTAGGTGGCGCTCGCCGAGCCGCCGGTGGACCCGCCGAAGAGCAGCACCTTGCCGAGCGCCGGGCTGTACGTCATCGCGTGGAAGACGCGGTTCGACGGAGAGGCCGAGAGCGACAGCGTCGTCCACGCCGTGCCGTCCCAGGCGAGGGTGTCGCCGCGGTTGCCCGAGACGCCGAGCCCGCCGTGCATGATGAGTCGGCCGCCCATGAAGCCCGGGTCCCACGCGAGCGCGACGCCCTCTCGCGCCGTCGGCCCACCGCTGGCGGCGGGCGTCCACGTGGTGCCGTTCCAGGTCCAGGTGTCTGAGAGGTACGAGGTCGAGGTGGTGCCGTCGACGCGGCCGCCGAAGAGCACCACCACGTTGCGCACCGGGTCCCACGCCATGCGGTGCCCAGAGCGCGCGCTCGGAGCGGTCGCCGGGGTGCGCTCGGTCCAGGTGGTGCCGTCCCACTCCCAGGTGTCGCCCAGGCGAACGTTGCTGTCGGGGTAGCCCCCGAAGAGCACGACGCGTTGGCGCACCGGGTCGAAGGCGAGGTCGTGGCCGGAGCGCGCGGGCGGCGACGTCATGGGGCTGCGCTGCACCCAGCCCGTGGGGCCCAGCTCCCACGTCTCGTTGATGCGCGCGGTCACCGCGCGGCCGCCGAACAGCACGAGGCGTTGGCGCACCGAGTCCCAGGCGACGGCGGCGGCGTACACCGGAGTCGGCTGCGGCGTGACTCGCTGCGCCCAGCTCGAGCCGGACATCTGACACGCACCGCTGATGCAGAGCCCCGTGGCGCAGGCCGGGTTGGCACCGCACAGGCAGTCTCCGGCAGAGGAGCAGGTGTCGGCGTTCGAGCCGCACGCGACGCACGCCGCTCCACTGGGCCCGCAGGTCGCGGTCGAGCGGCTCGCGCAGGTGCCGCTGGCCGTACAGCACCCCGCGGCGCACGAGGTCGCGTCACAGACGCAGGCGCCGCCGAGGCAGCGCTCGCCAGACGCGCACGGGACGTTGGCGCCGCAGCGGCACGAACCGGCCGTGCAGACGTTGGCCGTCACGCCGCACGAGACGCAGGCGCCTCCGTTGGTGTTGCAGGAGCTCAGCGCCATCGCGGTGCAGTTCCCGGCAGCGGAGCAGCACCCGGTGGGACACGAGGTCCCGTCACAGACACAGAGACCGTTCACGCAGCGTTGACCCGCGTTGCACACGGGCCCGGTGCCGCACCCGGCGCTCCCACCGCCCGCGGAGCCACCGGCCGCCGAGCCACCCGCTGCTGAGCCGCCTGCCGCAGAGCCACCCGCCGCAGAGCCGCCCGCCGCAGCACCGCCCGCCGCAGAA
>JACSRE010000345.1 GCA_014879945.1 Myxococcus sp. | reverse complement strand
GAAGGCGACGCTGATCGACGCCATCATGCGCGCCGTCACCACCCACAGCCAGATCCACGAGGGGTTCGGGCTGTTCCACCGGCTGCTCGACTGCCACATCACCCACACCACCACCGCCACCCACCAGGTGCTGCGCGACAACCTCCACCGCTCGCCCCTCTTCCAGGGGCAGATTGAGGGCCGCGGCCCGCGCTACTGCCCCAGCGTCGAAGACAAGGTGCACCGCTTCGCGCACCGGCCGCGGCACACCGTCTTCCTCGAGCCCGAGGGGCTCGACTCGCCGCTGGTGTACCCCGCGGGCCTGAGCACCAGCCTGCCCGACGAGGTGCAGCTCGCCTTCCTGCGCACCATCCCCGGGCTCGAGGCCGTCGAGGTCGAGCGGTACGGCTACGCCGTCGAGTACGACTACGCGCCGCCGACGCAGCTGCTGCCGACGCTCGAGACCCGCCGCGTGGCGGGCCTCTTCTTCGCCGGCCAGCTCAACGGCACCTCGGGCTACGAAGAGGCAGCGGTGCAGGGGCTGCTGGCGGGCATCAACGCGGCCGCGGCGGTGCAGGGCATGCCCGGGCTGGTGCTGGGGCGGCACGAGGCGCACGCGGGCGTGCTGGTCGACGAGCTGGTCAGCCACGGCGTCGATGAGCCGTTTCGCATGATGACCAGCCGCTCGGAGCACCGCCTGCGCCTGCGCGAAGGCACCGCCGCCTTCCGGCTCTCGGGCCACGCCTTCCGTCTGGGGCTCATCGGCCGTGAGGCGCTCGAGCGCGTGCGCGACGACGAGGCGCGGGTGGCGGCCGAGCTCAAGCGGCTCGACGCCGCGGGCCAACTGGTGGCGCTGCGCCGGCCGGGCGCCACCTGGGGCGCCGTCACCGCCGCCGACCCGGCGCGGCCGGCGCTGCCCGCCGCCCTCATCGAGGCGGTCGAGGTCGAGGCCCGCTACGCCCCCTACATCGCCCAGGCCGATACCGAGCTGTCGCGCCGCGCTCAGGCCTTCGACGCCGTGCCGGTGCCACCGGGCTTCGACTTCGGCGCCATTCGCGGGCTCTCGAACGAGATTCGCGAGCGGCTCGAGACCGCCCGGCCGGCGACGTTCGCGCAGCTCCGGTCACTGCGGGGCGTCACCCCCGCCGCCGCCACCCTGGCGCTGATTCACCTGCAGCGGGCGGCCGCCGTTCCACGTGGAACGGGGGCTGTGGAAAACCATGTGGACAACCCGGCGGGCCGCGGGGCGCCTGAAGTGCCGGGCTGTTGAAGGGAGCCGACTGTGGACAACTTTGCTGCTGACGTGCTGCGCCGAGGGCTGGGGCAGGTGGGGCTGCCGGAGCGCCTGGCCGAGCCCTTGTGGGCCTATGCGGCGCTCCTCTTGAAGTGGAATGAGCGGGTCAACCTGACCGCCATCACCCAGCCCGTCGAGGTGGTGGACAAGCACCTGCTCGACTCGGTGGCGGTGCTGCCCGAGGTGCCGTCCGGGCCCCAGCGGGTGCTCGACCTCGGCGCCGGGGCGGGCCTGCCGGGCATTCCCTGGGCGCTGGTGCGGCCCGACCTCGAGGTCACCCTGGTCGACGCGGTGCAGAAGAAGGTGGCCTTCATGAAGGCCGCCGCCGCCACCCTGGGCCTGGCGGGGCGGGTGCGGGCGGTGCACCAGCGCGCCACTGGCCCCGACGACGGCCCTGTCTCTTATACACATCTGACGCTGCCGACGACGGAGAGAGTGTAG
>JACSRE010000267.1 GCA_014879945.1 Myxococcus sp. | reverse complement strand
AGATGTGTATAAGAGACAGGCTCCCCAGCGAGTCCCCGCCTGGCCGACGAGGGAACCGGCACCTACCCGAGGTGTCACCGTCGATTCAAGGCGCGCACGCTGCTATGGCGGCCCCGCCGTGAGCCTCGTCATCGTTCAGAAGCTGTCGCTGTCGTACGGGAAGAAGGCCCTCTTCGAGGACGGCGCGCTCACGATCGGGCCGACCGATCGCATCGGCCTGGTCGGCGCCAACGGCACCGGGAAGTCGACGTTCCTGAAGATCCTCGTGGGGCAGGTGCAGCCCGACGAGGGCTCGATCACCTTCCGGCGCAACGCGCGCGTGGGCTACCTCGCGCAAGAGCTCCAGAGCCTGCCCGACGGGCCGTTGGTCGAGGCGGTGCTGTCGTCGGTGCCCGGCCGCGACTCGCTCGATGAGCGCCTCACCGTCACCGAGCGCCTGCTGAGCGAGGCCACCGACGAGGCCGAGCAGCTCGAGCTCGCGGCGACGCTGGCCGAGCTGCATGAAGAGCGCGATCACTTCGAGGAGCACTACGGCAAGCACCAGGCTGAGCGCATTCTGCTGGGCCTGGGGTTCCAGCTCTCGGAGCTCACCAAGGCCACCACGCAGTTCTCGGGTGGCTGGCGCATGCGCGCGGCGCTGGCGGGGCTGCTCCTGCAGGACCCCGATCTGCTGCTCCTCGACGAGCCCACCAACCACCTCGACCTGCCCACGCTGGCCTGGTTCGACGGCTTCTTGAAGCGCTCGCGCAAGGCGATGGTGCTGATCAGCCACGATCGCGAGTTCCTCAACCGGCAGATCAACCGCGTGGTGTCGCTCGAGGTCGAGGGCGTGCGCTCGTGGACCGGTGACTTCGAGGACTACCGCCGGCTGCGCGCCGAAGAGGCCGAGCGGTTGCTGGCGACGCAGCAGAAGGTCGAGGCCAAGCGCGCCCAGCTGCAGGCCTTCGTCGATCGGTTCAAGGCCAAGGCCAGCAAGGCGGCCCAGGCGCAGTCGAAGATGAAGCAGCTGCAGAAGATGGAGACGGTCGAGGTGCACCGCGAGCGCAACATCGTGGGCTTCACCTTCCCGCCCACCAGCGCGCCCGGCCGAGACGTCGCGAAGCTCTCGGGCATCAAGAAGGCCTACGGCGACCACGTCGTCTACGACGGCCTCGACGCGCTCCTGCTGCGCGGTCAGAAGGTGGCCGTCACCGGCCTCAACGGCGCGGGCAAGACGACGCTCCTGCGGGTGCTGACGGGCGAGCTCGAGCCCGACGCCGGCACGGTGACGCTCGGGCACAACGTGCAGCTGGGGTACTACGCCCAGCACCACGCCGACACCCTCGAGCGCTCCCGCACCATCCTCGAAGAGATCATGTCGTTGGTGCCCGACAAGCCGCAGTCCTACGTGCGCAGCGTGCTCGGCGCGTTCCTCTTCTCGGGCGACGACGTCGACAAGAAGATCGGCGTGCTGTCGGGCGGAGAGCGGGCCCGCGTCGCGCTGGCGCGGCTGCTGGTGAAGCCCGCCAACCTGCTGGTGATGGACGAGCCGACCAACCACCTCGATCTCGACTCCTCCGAGGCGCTCATCGAGGCGCTCCAGGACTACGACGGCACCCTCATCTTCGTGTCGCACAACCGCTCGTTCCTCGACGCGCTGGCGACCCACATCTGGGACGTGCGCGACCAGAAGCTGACGCCCTTCATGGGCTCGATGGTCGAGTACCTGGCCCGGCTCGACGCCGAGGCGAAGGAGCGCGACGAGGGCGGTAAGGGGCCGCACGGCTCCACCGCGCCGGCGAAGGTGTCGGGCGAGAAGGAGCGCAAGCGGCTCGAGGCCGAGGCCCGCCAGGAGCGCAGCCGCAAGCTGGGGCCGCTGAAGAAGGAGCTCGAGAAGCTCGAGGCGCGCATCGCCCAGCTCGAGGCCGAGCAGAAGACGCGCGAGGCGCAGCTCGCCGACGCCGAGTTCGCGAAGGACTACGGCGCCTCGGGGCCCGTCTTCGCCGCCCACCGCGAGGCGGCCGTCGAGCTGGAGCAGGCGCTGGCCCGCTGGGAAGTGGTGGGCTCCGAGCTCTCGGCGCTCGGGTGAGCCGGGCAACAGCCACCGGCGCGGTGAACGGCCCGGTGCGCCGAGCCGCGCGCGCCTGGCTCCTCTCGCTTGGCGTGCTGGCGACCGGTCACGCCTGCGGTCGAACGAGCGTGTTGGAGCAGCTGCCGCCCGCCGGCTCCTTCGGGGGCGACGCCGGTTCCGACGCCGGCCTCGCCGACGGCGGGCGCGACGCCGGGCTTCGAGACGCTGGGCGCTCCGACGGCGGGCGGGATGGGGGCGCAGGTGACGCCGGGCGTGACGCCGGTGCAGCAGACGCCGGGCGTGACGCCGGGCTGGCCGACGCAGGGCGCGACGCGGGCCTGGCCGACGCGGGCCGTGACGGCGGCGCACCCGACGCGGGGCCGCCCGACGCCGGCGTGGCAGAGCCGGGGCTCGCGCAAGACGTCATCTACCTGCACGACAGCGCGGGCCTCTTCGCCTACGCGCCCTCGAGCAACAGCCTCGTCTTCCTCGCCAACTTGAGCTGCCCCGGCGCTCTCGATCTCGCCATCGATCGCCAGGGCCGCGGCTTCATCGTGGCCGGCGCGGCGCTCTTCCGGGTGAACCTGCAGACCGGCGCCTGCTGGCGGCTCGTCAGCATCCCCGAGCGGCTGGTGGCGCTCTCGTTCCTGCCCGCCGGCGCGTTGGGCCCGTCCGAGGCGCTCGTGGGCTACGGCGCGGCCGCCTACTGGGAGTTCGACCCCGCGGTCGGCAACGCCTACCGCCTGGGCTCGAGCACGCTCCAGGGCGATCTGGTGCCCAGCGGCGATCTCGCGCCCATCGACGACGGCGGCGTCTGGCTCACCGTGAAGTCGACGAGCGCCCCGCAACTGCCGGACCAGCTGGTGCGCATCGACCCGACCAACGGCGCGGTGCTCGAGAACCTCGGCTCCATCGGCGTCACCGCGGCGTGGGGGCTGGCGACCTGGGGCGGGGCGCTGTTCGCGTTCACCTCGACGGGGCAGGGCGTGCGCCTGGTGCTCAGCGACGGGGGCGTGCAGCCGGTCGCCTTGAACCTCCCCGGGCCGCCGCGCACCTTCTGGGGGGCGGCGGCGCGCCCCGGCGCCGGCTCCGTGCGCGACGGCGGGCCCTGACGCCCCGAAGCGCGGCCGGCTGCCGTGAACCCGGGCCACGAGGCGCTCGTCGAGCAGCTCGACGCGGCCCGTTCTGCGGTGGGCGCTCGCACCACCGGCCAGGCCGCCTGCGCCCCTGCTGCGCCCGAGACGACGAAGGCCGGCCCTCCACGTGGGAAGGACCGGCCTCGTTCATCACCGAGCGTCGTGCTCTTTAGGCGCGAACCTCGGGGTTCGCCGGCTCCGCGGGCGCCGGAGCGGCCGTGAAGGGCGACTTCTCGAGCACGGTGTTGAGCACGTCGTCGATCTTCGTCACGAAGAAGAACTCGAGCTCCTTGCGCACCACCTCAGGCACCTCGATGAGGTCCTTCTGGTTCTTGTCGCACATCACCACGCGCTTGATGCCAGCGCGGTGCGCGCCGAGCACCTTCTCGCGAATGCCGCCCACGGGCCCCACGATGCCGCGCAGGGTGATCTCACCCGTCATGGCGGTGTCGGCCCGCACCGGAATGCCGGTGTAGAGCGAGGTCATCGCCGAGATGATCGCGATGCCTGCCGAGGGCCCGTCCTTCGGGGTGGCCCCGTCGGGGAAGTGCAGGTGCATGTCGACCTTCTCGAACGAGCCGGCGTTGAGCCCCATGCGCTCGGCGTTGGCGCGCAGCCACGAGAACGCGGTGGTCGCCGACTCCTTCATCACGTCGCCGAGCTGACCGGTGAGCGTGATGCTCCCCTTGCCGGGCATCTTGGTCGCCTCGATGAAGAGGATGTCTCCGAAGCCCAGCGGCGTGTAGTACAGGCCGACCGACACGCCCTGCTGCGAGACGCGCTCGGCGACGTTCAGCTCGTGGCGCTTGGGCCCGAGGATCGTCTCGGTGCGCGCGGCGTCGATGACCTGCTTCTCCATCTTGCCCGACGCCACGTCGACCGCGACGGCCCGGGCCAGCTCGGCGATGCGCCGCTCGAGGTTTCGAACGCCCGGCTCGATCGCGTAGCTCGTGATCACCTTGTCCAGGCCGTCCTTGGTGAGCTCGAACTGCTCGGCCGTGATGCCGTGGTCCTTCACCTGCTTGGGGATCAGGTGATTGCGGGCGATGTGCTCCTTCTCGATGAAGGTGTACGAGCTCATCTCGATGATCTCCATGCGGTCGCGGAGCGGCGCAGGAATCGTGTCGAGCCGGTTGGCGGTGGCGATGAACATCACCTTCGAGAGATCGAACGGCACGTCGAGGTAGTGGTCCGAGAACGTGTGGTTCTGCTCCGGGTCGAGCACCTCGAGCAGCGCCGCCGACGGGTCACCGCGGAAGTCGGCGCCGAGCTTGTCGATCTCGTCGAGCAGCATGAGCGGGTTGCGGGTGCCGGCCTTCTTCATCTGCTGAATGAACCGGCCGGGCAGGGCGCCCACGTAGGTGCGGCGGTGGCCACGAACCTCGGCCTCGTCGCGCACGCCGCCGAGCGCCAGGCGCACGAACTTGCGGCCGACGGACTTGGCGATCGACTGGCCCAGCGACGTCTTGCCGACGCCCGGCGGGCCCACGAGACAGAGGATGGGGCCCTTCATGTCGTTCTTCAGCTTGCGAACGGCCAGGTACTCGAGGATGCGCTTCTTCACCCGGTCGATGCCGTAGTGATCGTGCTCGAGCTGCTTGCGGGCGTTCTCGATGTCGAGGTTGTCCTCGGTCATCTTGTTCCACGGCAGATCGGCGATCCAATCGAGGTAGGTGCGGGCGACCGTGTACTCGCTCGACGCGGCGGGAATGGTCTTGAGCCGGTTGAGCTCCTTGTTGGCGACCTTCTCGACGTCGGGCGGCAGCTGGGCGTTCTTGATGCGGGTGGCGAGCTCGTCGAGCTCCTCTTCGTCCTCGCCCAGCTCGCCGAGCTCTTCCTTGATGGCCTTGAGCTGCTGGCGCAGGTAGTACTCGCGCTGGGTCTTCGACATCTCGCCTTTGACGGCCGAGTCGATCTTGTTCGAGAGCTTCAGGATCTCGCGCTTGCGGTTGAGCAGCTCGAGCACCAGCTTCATGCGCGCCTTGAGATCGACGGTCTCGAGCACCGCCTGCTTCTCTTCGATGGGCACGTCGACGTTGGCGGCGATGAGATCGGCCAGGTGGCCGGGGTGGGTGATCGACTCGACGAGCTCGGTCGCCGCCGCGGGCAGCTCGGGCATCATCTCGATCACTTCACGCGCGAGCTTCTTGAGGTTGATGGTGAGCGCCTCGATCTCGACGTTGTCGGCCGGGGTCTTGTCCTCGACGGCCTCGATGCGGGCCTTGAGGTACGGAGACTCCTGCACGAGCTCGAGCACGCGGAAGCGCGCCAGGCCCTGCACCACGAGCGAGTAGTTGTCCTCGCCCATCTTCAGGAGCTTCACGATGCGGGCGACGGTGCCCATGTTGTAGAGGTCGGTCGCGCCCGGGTCTTCTTCTTCGGCCTTGCGCTGGGTGACGACGCCGATCACCTGGTCGTCGCGCACCGCGTCTTTGATCAGCGCGATGGTCTTCTGCCGGCCGACGGCCAGCGGGAGCACGCCACCCGGGAAGAAGACCGAGTTGCGCAGCGGGAGGATGGGCAGGACGGCGGGGATGTCGTCTTTGTTGATCGTGCCCGGAGGCTGCATCGCGGCCGGCATCGTCTGAGCGCCGGCTGCCTTCTTCTTGTCATCGGACATGGTTGCTTCTTTCAGTTCGGTACGGCCGAGGGTCGCTGACCTCCTGAACGAGGACGTCAACGGGTTGAGGTGAGGGTAGCAATCGTTTTCGCTGCGGCAATGGCAACGAGCGAAAAAAGGACCAATCGGACAGTGCCGCCAGAGAAAGGGCCCAAATTCGACCTGGGGGCCGCGCACGGGCACAATGACCCATTGCCGGGCCGCCGAAGGCACAAACCGCCATGATCGCTCTCTCTTCCGTCTCTCGCCGACACCTCTGGGCCGTGGCCATCGCCTTTCTGGCCAGCTGTGAGGGCTGCTTCGGCTGCAAGACCTCTCCGCTCGACGCCACCGGCTCGACCATCCCCCGCTCGTGCAAGGCCGAGGCGCCGCTCATCGAGCCCCAGAAGCTCGACATCCTCTTCGTGATCGACAACTCGAACTCGATGCGTGAGGAGCAGGAGGCCGTCGCGCGCGAGCTCACCGCCTTCGTCAACCAGATCAAGCAGGCTGGCGGCGTGCGTCAGGACTTCAACGTCGGGGTGATCACCACCTCGGTGTACCAGCACTCGAACCAGAACGGCGTCGTCTTCGTGCGCGACTACCCCACGCAGTCGGGCCGGCTCCAGCCAGTGCCCGACCTGGGGCCCGACGGCGGCGTGCAGCTGGGCACCGGCACCGAGCGCCTGCTGTCGGGCGAAGACCCCAACCTGGTCGACAAGTTCTCGCGGCTGGTGCAGCAGGGCGTGTCGGGCTCGGGGCAGGAGACGCCGTTCGAGGCCGTGCGCCTGGCGCTGATGACCGACCTGATCAAGAAGCCCCTCGCCGAGGGCGGCAACGGCGGCTTCCTCCGCGACGGCGCGCGCCTGTTGATCGTGGTGCTCACCGACGAAGACGACTGCAGCGAGACGATGCGCCCCTCGCGCGTCACCGTGTCGGACAACCCGGCCATCGCCTACTGCACCGAGCAGTCCAACAGCCTCACCACGGTCAGCGAGTACCACCGGCTCTTCAGCCAGGAGCTCAAGAACGAAGACGGGCTGCCCAAGGAGGTCATCTGGACGGCCATCGCGCCGGTTGGCCGCGAGACCAAGGCCGCCATGCAGCTCGTCGACAACGGCCAGGTGCGCAACATCGACTGCCCGACCTCGAACCAGGGTGGCTTCCGCCAGCGTCAGATGGCGGAGCTGTTCGACCCGTCGCTGATCAACCTCGACTCGATCTGCCGCGACTCGTTCCGCGAGACGCTGATCACCATCGCCGAGCTCGCCTCGGTCAGCCAGACCATCGAGGTGAAGAACGCCCCCGACCCCGCGATGATCCAGCTGAGCATCACGCGCAAGAGCGGCGCGGTGGTGAAGTGCACCCAGCTCAACGGCGGCCTCTTGAGCGTGACGCCCGTCGAGGCGAGCAGCTCCACCCGCATTCGCTTCGGCGGGGAGTGCAAACGACGCGCAGACGACCAGGGCATCGGCATCAGGCTGCTGTGCGCCACCTGAGCCCGATCAGAATTCAGCCGCAGATCCGTGTGCCTTCGCGGGGTTCGCCGGGCGGCCGGATCTGGAAATAGGTAATAATTCCAATAACTTGCGTGGTGGTGAGGGCGAGGCACCCTGCGCGCCATGTTCGCCTCCACCAGCCAGTCCGCGACGTTCTTCTTCATCACCGACGCCACCCGCTCGAGCAACCAGAGCGCGCCGCGGCCCGCACCTGTCGCGGCGAGCGCCACCGCGCCGGTTCGCGTGACGTGGGTCGTCGCCTGAAGAAGGGGTGGGTGGTGGGCCTGCTCCTGGGGTGCGCTCCGGTGGCGCCGGGGGCGGGAGGTGAAGCGGACGGTGGCGTCGACGCGTGCGAGGTCGACGGCGGTGTCTGCCCCGCGGCCGCGTCGGTGCGGTGCCGGGTGGCGCGGCTGTTGTCTGACGCCGCCGCCTGTCGCGGCTCCGATGACTGCACCACCTTTCGCTTTCCCCCCAACTGCCTCGACGAGGGCCGGTGCCCCTCGGTGGCGGTGAGCTTCGCCGGCGAGGCCGCGTTCTCGATCGACGCCAGCCGGGAGCTGAGCGCGTTCTGCGCCTCGAGCAGCAGCTGCCGTCCGAAGGCGCCCTGCGCAGAGACGCGGAGCCCCTCGGCCGAGTGCGTGGCCGGTCGCTGCGTGCTGGTGTTCCCCGACGCCGGGGCCCCAGACGCCGGCGCGCGCGACGGCGGCCGGTGAAGGGCGCGGGCAGGAAGGCCGCTGATGCCGAGCCGAGGGGCTTGCGGTAAGTCATGAAGCCGTGACGCGCGCGCGTAGCAACGGCAAGCCTTCCAAGCTGAAGCCTCCGCGCGACGCGCAGCGCACCCGGCTGGCCTTGATGCGCGCGGCCGAGCAGCTCTTCGCGGCGCGCGGGGTCGACGCGGTGTCGTTGCGCGAGGTGAGCGAGACCGCTGGCCAGCGGAACAACTCGGCGGTGCTCTACCACTTCAAGTCGCGCGAGGGCCTCATCGACGCGATCCTCAACCGCCACGCCGACCCGATTCAGGCGCGCTACGTCGCGCAGCTCGATCTGCTCCAGGCCCAGGGAAAGCTCGAGCTGCGCACCATTCTCGACGTGCTGGTGCGGCCGCTGGTCGCCAAGCTCGACGACGCCGACGGCGGGCCCGAGTTCGTCTCCATCTCGGCCCAGCTGACGGTCAACCCCACCATGCCGCTCTTCCTGCGCCCGGCCGCCAGCTCGACGCCCGGCGCCATGCGCATGGCCGAGGCCATCATCCCGCTGACCTCGATCCCCGGAGAGCTGCTGATGATGCACCAGGAGCGGTTCTCGAACGTGCTCTACAGCTCCATCGTCGCGTTCGGTCGGCTCAGCGCCGAGAACCCCGCCCCCGCCTTCAGGGAGCTGTTCATCTCGGATCTGATCGACACCATCCACTCCATCCTCACCGCGCCCCCGTCACCCCGGACCCAGGCCCTGTTGGAAGAGGCCTCGCAGGGCTGAGCGCGGCGCACCCTTTGATTTCAGTGGCTTGTCGGCGGGCAGTGCGGCCGCGGCGTTCTGGAGATAAGGGCGGCGCGTGAACGACATCGCGACGAGTTTCGAAGCCCTGGGCCTTGGCCCGCTCTCTCTGAAGGCGCTGGCCCACAAGGGCTATGAGAAGCCGACCCCCATTCAGGCCCAGACCATCCCCGCGGGGCTGGCAGGCAAAGACGTCATCGGGTGCGCCGCCACCGGCACCGGCAAGACCGCCGCCTTCATCCTGCCGATGGTGGAGCGCCTGGCCGGCAAGCGGGGCCTCAGCGGGCTGGTGCTGGCGCCGACCCGTGAGCTGGCGCTGCAGATCGCGGAGCACGCGGTGGAGTTCGGCCGGGCGCACCACATCAAGGTGGCCACGCTGATCGGCGGCGTCGGCATGGGCGCGCAGATCGAGGCGCTCAAGACCGCGACGCTCTGCATCGCGACGCCGGGCCGGCTGATCGACCACCTGCAGGAGGGCCACGCCACGCTGCAGCACGTGCAGATCCTGGTGCTCGACGAGGCCGACCGCATGCTCGACATGGGCTTCAAGCCCCAGCTCGATCGCATCCTCGCGCGGGTCCCCAAGGTGCGGCAGACGCTCCTGTTCTCGGCCACCATGGCCGGCGAGGTGGCGCAGTTCGCCAAGCTGAACTCGAAGGACCCGATTCGGGTCGAGGTCTCGCGCAGCGGCACCACCGCGAAGAACGCGACCCAGTGCGTCTACGAGGTGGGGCAGAACGAGAAGGCGCCGCTGCTGATCTCGCTGCTGGCCGAGGGCGACGAGAGCACGCTCGTCTTCACCCGCACCAGGCGCCGCGCCGACGTGCTGGCCAAGTCGATCGCCCGCAGCGGCTACACGGTCGATCGCATTCACGCCAACCGGAGCCAGAACCAGCGGCAGCAGGCGCTCGACGGCTTCAAGAGCGGCAAGTACCGGGTGCTGGTGGCCACCGACATCGCGGCGCGCGGCATCGACGTCGCCGAGATCGGCCACGTGGTGAACTTCGACCTGCCGCACGTGCCGGCGGACTACGTGCACCGCGTCGGCCGCACCGCCCGCGCCTCGGCCTCGGGGCACGCGTCGGCCTTCTGCTCACCCGAAGAGCTGCCGCTGCTGAAGGACATCGAGAAGCTGATCCGCGGGCCGGTGCCCAGAAGGCCGATTCCCCGCGAGTCGGAGTCGTTCGAGAAGGCGCTCGCCAGCGAGAAGTCGTTCCGCGCACAGCCCGGGCACGCCGTTCGCCACGAGTCGAGGTCGCAGCACGGCCAGCCGCGCTCGCAGCGGCAGCAGACCAGGGGCTCGCGCGCGGGTGGACACCGCAGTGGTGGTGGCGGCAGCGGCGGTGGTGGAGCGGGCAAGCCCAGCGGCAAGACGCTCTTCAGCGGTCGCCCCAAGGGGCGCTGAAGTCGCCTGACGTCCTTGAAACGGCGGCATCGACGAAGCAAGGTTCGCCCATGCGAAACCTCCTGCTCGTCGTCGCGCTCGCGGTGTTCTCGTTCAGCTGCAGCCCCCCCACCCCTGAGAGCTGCTCGGCCTCGAACTGCGCGTCGGGCTGCTGCGACTCGTCTGGCGTGTGTCGCTCGGGGTCGTCGTCGGCCGAGTGCGGCAAGGGCGGCGCCATGTGCGCGTCGTGCAGCTTCGCCCAGGCGTGTGTCGCGAACGCGTGCACCACCACCGGCACC
>JACSRE010000005.1 GCA_014879945.1 Myxococcus sp. | reverse complement strand
CCTGCACCACCGCGCCTGCGGCGAGCTGCGTGGGCTCGGTGGCGCGCTCCTTCTCGGGGCCAGGCCGCTGCGAGCCCTCGACGGGCGCCTGCGTCTTCGAGACCTTCGAGCTCGACTGCGCGCCCGGCGCGTGCGTGGCGGGTGCCTGTCCGCTGACCTTCTCGCAGGTGGGCCCGCGGCTGCGCTTCGCCGTCAACGCCATCGACCTCGCGCCGGGCTCGACCGGCGACGCCGTGCTGGCCGTCGGCAACCGCAGCGAGGTCAGCCACTGGAACGGCACCCGCTGGACGACGGTGGCCGCGCCCACCACCAACACCACGCTCAACGCCGTCAACTTCACCTCGCAGAACCTGGCCTGGGTCGTCGGCGCGGGCCGCACCGCCTGGCGGTGGGACCGGGGCACCGGCACCTTCCTCATCACGCCTGCGCCCGGCCTCTCGACCACCGCCAACCTCATCGGCGTCGACGGCGCGTCCGACACCGCGGTGCTGGTGGCCGACGCCGCGGGCAACTGGGCGAAGTGGAGCGGCACCGGGTGGGCGACGGGCGCGCTCCCCACCACCGCCACCAGCGCGTTCTCGATGACCAGCGTGTGGGTCGACGAGACCCAGCGCGAGCGCATCGCCGGCGTCTGCAACAACCTCGTGGGCGCGCGGCGCAGCTGCGTGGCCTACCGGAACGCCGCGTCGTCGGCGACGTGGTTCGTCGACATGGACGCCAGCGACACCCGCGGCTGCGTGAGCCTGGGGCCGTGGGTCGAGGTGCCGGCGGCGGGCGGTCAAGACGCGCTGTGCGGCTTCGACGACAACGGCTCGCTGCGCCACATCTCGACCGGGAGCTTCCTGGCCAGCAACCTCTCGCTCCTGACTGGCGACGGCCTGGTGGGCATCACCGGCGGGCCGCCCTCGGCCAGCACCCGCCCGGTGTGGGTCCAGACCAGCTCGGCGTTCGGCCAGGGGCGCCTGTACCGCCTCACCGGCGCCGCCCCGCCGGTGGTGTCGGCCCAGCTCGACACCTTCTTCGGTGAAGAGCACCTCTCGCCCTCGGAGAGCGCGGGCGTGGTGGTGGCCGAGGTGAACCGGCTCAAGAACGTGAACAACGTCTTCTACCGGCGCACCGTGCCGACGGAGCGCACCGAGGCCCTCGACCTGGGCGTCGACTTCGCGGCCGCCACCAGCTTCAACAACGAGCTGGCCCTGCTCTCGAAGAAGGGCGACCTGGCGGTGATGCACGCCGGCAGCAGCGTCTACGAGTTCCGCCGGCCGCCGAGCTCGCCCCAGTACAACCTCGAGGCCGCCGAGGGCCGCAACGGCGCCCAGTCGGTGCTGGTGGTCGGCCGCGACGGCATCAACGCCGGGCTCATCGCGCGGGTGAACTTCGCCGGCTACACCCGGCTGAGCACCACCGCGCCGGCCACCACCTTCAAGGGCGTGTGCCGGGCCAGCGACACCGAGGCGTGGGCCGTGGGCACCGGCGGCGCGGTCTTCGCCATCGGCGCCACCGCGGCGACCCGCGAGCCGCTCGTCACCACGGTCAATGATCTGCTGAGCGTCGACTGCCCGGTGGTCGGCCAGGCCGTGGCGTGCGGCGCCAACTCGACGGTGTGGCGGCGCACCGCCGGCGGCTGGGCCGCGGTGCCCTTCCCCACGCCTGGCCTGACCTTGAGCAGCTGCAAGTCTGTCTCTTATACACATCT
>JACSRE010000313.1 GCA_014879945.1 Myxococcus sp. | reverse complement strand
GGCCAGCGCCGCACCGCGCCCTCGTCGGCCCGGAGCACCCAGGCCCGCCCTGCCCCAGCGCGCCGCCCGGCCTTCGAGCCTGAAGAGTCGAGCTCCGAGGTCAACGAGATCTCCGAGCTGTCGGCGGTGCCGCCGCGCCGCAAGAAGAAGGACGGCGGGGGCCTCGCGAAGGCGCTCTTCTTCATGCTCATCTTCGCGGTGCCGGTGGGCGCGGGCGCCTACTACGGCGTCGGCCAGTACATCGCCAAGCGCAACCGCGAAGTGAAGCGCCTCATTCAGTCGTCGCAAGACCTGCTCAAGACCGACACCTTCCACGCCTACAAAGAGGCCTCGAAGCTGGCCGAGCAGGCGCTCGACCTCGACCCGGACTCGGGCCTGGCGCACCGCCTGCTGGCCTACGCGTACACCGTGCGCTGGGGCGAGCACGAGCACGACGACGACATCAAGCGCCGCGCCGAAGAGAACCTGCGCGACGGCAAGGCCTCGAGCGAGAAAGAGAACCTCTCGTACCAGTACGCCGCCGAGGCGCTGATGGCGTACTACTCGGGCAAGGGCAGCGAGGGCCTGCGGCAGATCGCCGATCGGGTGAAGGCCGCCGAGGCCGAGAACAAGAAGTCGGCGCTGCTCTACATGACGCTGGGCCTGCTGCAGATGAACCAGGGCGACCTCGAGGCCGCGCGTGAGACGCTCGAGAAGGCGCAGAGCGCCGCGCCCGACGACCCGCGGGTGTACATCTCGTTGGGCAACCTGCACCGCCGCCGCGGCAACGACACGGCCGCGCTCGGTCACTTCGGGAGCGCGCTCCGCTACACCAAGAACGCGCACCCCGAGGCGCTGCTGGGCACCGCCCTGCTCATCCTCGATCAGCCCGAGCCGGCCAAGGGCTACATCACCGCGGCGAAGTACGTGAAGAACCTGGCCGAGATGGAGCCGCCGCCCTCACCGCGGCAGATCGCCCAGACGCACCTGGTGAAGGCGCTCCTCATCTCGCGCGTGGCCCGCGACATTCCGCTCTACACCGACGAGAAGTTCCGCAAGGAGCTCGAAGAGGGCACCGGCGTCTCGCCCGACGCCGCGAAGGCCGCCAAGGACATCGCCGCGCAGGAGCGCGAGGGCCTCGACAAGGACAAGGGCAACGCCGACCTGCTGATCATCCGCGCCAAGCGGCTCTTCTGGGAGGGCAAGTACGACGACGCCGCGGCCGAGGTGCGAAAGGCCATCGAGGCGAACAACACCGTCGCGAACTACCACGTCGAGCTGGCGAAGATCTTCCTCAAGAAGGAAGGCGGCGAGGCGCAGGCCGAAGACGCGCTCAAGAAGGCGCTCACCATGGTGCCGGGCAGCCCGAAGCTGCTGACGATGCTGGGGCAGGCGCAGTACCGCCAGAAGAAGATCGAAGAGGCCCGGCAGACCTTCGAGAAGGCCACCGAGGACCAGAAGCAGAAGAACGGCGACGCCCGCTACATCCTCGCGCGCATCTACCGCGACGAGAAGAAGGACCTCAAGCGCGCGGCGGAGCTGTTCGATCGCGCGGCGGCCGACCACTACTCGGACCCCACCATGGCGGCCATCGCCTACGACGACCTCGGCTACACCTGGGAGCTGGCGGGCAACAAAGAGAAGGCGCGCCTGTCGTACGAGAAGGCCCTCAACGCCGACAAAGAGCTCGCCATCGCCTACTGCCACTACGGGCGGTTCCTCGCGAAGGAGAACCAGGCGGCCGACAAGGACAAGCTCAAGGCCGTGGCCGGCGAGTACCTGAAGCTCGAACCCAGGGGCGACTGCGCGGCCGACATGCAGCGCGTGGGCGCGCCTCCGGGCTGAACGGGCTGAAGGAGCCACCCATCAGGGAGGCTCATCGGGCCCTGGCCGGGTGGCTTGTGTCAGCGCAAGGCGGTCGGTAAGAGCCCTTCCGCGTCGCCCCTCGTGCTGGAGCCGTCTTCCTGATGTCAGCGTCTTCGCAACAGCTGGTCGAGGTCGAGCCCAAGGCGACGGAGCGCTCGCTGGTGTCGTTCGCCCGCGACCTGCTCTCGTTGACCAAGCCGCGCCTGTCGGGGCTGGTGCTGTTCACCACCGCGGGCGGCATGTGGCTGTCGCGCGCGTCGCTGCCGTGGTGGCAGTGGGTGGTGGCGATGCTGGGCACGGCGGGCACGGTGGGCGCGGCCAACGCCTTCAACTGCTACCTCGAGCGCGACTCCGACCGCTTCATGGCGCGCACCTCGGTGCGGCCGCTGCCGCAGGGGCGCCTGGAGCCCATCGTCGCGCTGGTGTTCGGCGCGGTGCTGGCGCTGGTGTCGCTGCCGGTGTTGTTCTTCGGGGTGAACGCGTTGACCGGCGCGCTGGGCCTCGCGGCGCTGGCCAGCTACGTGCTCGTCTACACGCCGATGAAGTCGCGCTCCCGCTGGGCGATGGTGGTGGGGGCGGTGCCCGGGGCCCTGCCTCCGCTGATGGGGTGGACCGCGTCGACGGGCCGGGTCGAGGTGCCGGGCCTGGTGCTGTTTGGGATTCTCTTCTTCTGGCAGCTGCCGCACTTCATCGCGATCGCGCTGTTCCGCAAGGCCGAGTACCGGGCCGCGGGGTTGACCTCGTTGCCGCTCGAGAAGGGCGACGACGTCGCGCGGCGCCAGGCGGTGCTGTACCTGCTGCCGTTGTTGCCGCTCTCGGTGCTGCCCTTCGTGGTGGGCGTGGCGGGCTGGCTGTACCTGGTGGCGGCCGTGGCGCTTGGAGCCGGCTTCTCGTGGGTGGCCGTCGATGGCTGGCTGCACCAGCGAGACGCGGTGTGGGCGCGCAAGCTGTTCGGCGTGTCGCTGCTGTACCTGACGGGGTTGTTCGCCGCGCTCGCGGTCAGCAGCCCCGGCGGCGTGTGACACCTGGGGTCGGTGTAGGCGGCGACTCCACCGGTCGCGCTTCACCCGGGGCTTGTAGACCTCACCCGCTCGGACTACATCTTCGCGGCCTCGAGCCCGTGGTGGGGAGCTTCAGGTCAGGCCGGCGTCGCTGACTCAACCCACGAGTTTTCATGACACCTGGGGGATCGCGCGTGACGGTCGAGATGAGTCTGAGCACCGTGGTCCGCGTGAACGCCGACACGGCGGTGCAGCGGGTCGGCGGCAGGTACATGGCGGCGACTCCGGACGACCGTTTGCATACGTTCGAGGCGGCCGACGGTTCCGTGTCGGAGGTCGGGGAGCGGATCATCGAGCTGATCGACGGTGCGCGGACGGTGGGCGGGATTGTCGACGTGTTGGTCGAAGAGTTTGAGGTGTCGCGAGAGGTGGCCGAGAGCGACACCCGGCAGTTCATCGAGTTGCTGCTGCACAAGCAGGTGCTGACGGTGGGTTGAATCCCACCCTCGGCGCGGGGAACCAAGGGAGACGTGCGCATGAACCGGTTGGCATCAGTGCGGGTGGGGGCAGTCTTTGCGTCGGTGGCGATGGCGCTGGCGGGCTGCGACTGTGGGCAGGCCACCTGTGACAACAGCGACCTGGCGGTCACGTTCGTGGCGCCGACCGAGGGCGCGATGGTGGAGCAGACCAGCAACGTGCAGGTGTCGTTGGCGCGGCGGGGTGGCGCGGCGGTGAACATCGGCACGGCCAAGCTTGAGGTGCGGGGCCCGGGAGCGACGGAGTTCACCGACAAGGGCAACGGCACGGCGGACGGCGCGACGGCCACCTTCATGGGCGTGATGCTGGCGGCGGGCGAGAACGCCCTGCGCGCGACCGTGTCAGAGGCCAACTGCACCGGGAGCGCGGCGCCGGTGACGATCGTGGTGACGGCGAAGTCGACGGTGACGACGCCTCCGGTGATCGTGAGCTGCACCTTCCCCCAGGACGTCAATGGTGACGGCACGCTGAACGCGGCGGAGCTGCCTGCGGGCACGCCGGTGTCGGTGCGGGTGCTGACGACCAACGGCGCGGGAGCGACGTTCTCGGCGCCGAACTCGAGCCCGGCGCAGGCGCCGATTCTGAATGAGACGGCGACCATCTCGGTGCCGGGGCCGACGGCCGATGGGCAGTTCACGGTGACGGGGACGGTGACCCGCGGCACGGGGATGCCAACGTGTAGCCCGATGATTCGAGTTCAGCGCACGCCGCCGACCTGCTCGAACACCACGGCCGATCTGGTTGGTCCGAACAACGACGCCGACATGAACACGCCCGGGTTTCAGCTCGGCCTGATGGGCATGGTGAGCCCAGCGGTGACCTCGGCGCGCTTCGAGGTGTCGCCTGGCGGTCTTACGAGCCCTGGAGCGCTTGCCGCTGGAGTCGCCTCGGGCCTCGTCACCATTCCGTCGACGGGTGACGTGAACTACTCGGTCGTGCTGATTGCAACGGATGCCATTGGCAACGAATGCCGCGCGGCGAAGAATGTTCGAGCGAACTTCACAGGGCCGGTGCTGGTGGTCACCTCGCCGGTCAACCCCGACGGCGGGTCCGTTGACATCGCGCAGACGCCTCAGAGCGTCTCGGTGACGACGATGGGCCTCGCTGATGGCCGGCAGGTCTGTGTCGACGCGCAGATCGGCGCCGGAATGCCCACACAGGTCGGCTGCGGCGTCGTCGCCAACGGAGCCACGACGTTCGACCTGAACTTGACCACCGATGGGACGACGACGTTCATCGTGAGCGCGACGGATGGCGTCGGCAATCGTGGCGAGACCCGGTTCTTTGGGAACGTGACGCTCGAGGGCTGCGTGCCAGCCTTTGCCCCTGCGTTGGCGTGCCCGAACACGTACCTCACTCCCGCGAACGCGCCCGGCGGTATGTTCGCTTTCACCGGTTCCGCCCGCATGCGTTGTGCTGGTCAGTCGGCGCGGCTCTTCATCGGAACCAGCGCGACTGCTGCGGCGACCACCACCGTCGGGGCGTCGGGGGCCGTGAACTTCTCGGCGCAGACATTGACTCCGGGGGCCTTCGACGCCCGCATTGAAGTCGACCGGCTTGGAGGGGGCGCTCCGCACAGCGTGACGTGCGCGGGAATCGTCCTCGACCTGACGCCGCCAGTGATTACCAATCCGGCGGTCCCCATGACGGGACCCGTTGTTTTGAACATGACGCAGGACAGCTTCCCCGCCGTTCCCGGCGCGCAGCGGAACATGTTCTATTCGGGGGCGATCCCGCCGAGCGGAACAGTGGTCGGCTGCATGAATCAGATGGCAGGATCAAGCGGCCTCGTCTGCCCCGGAAACCCGGGCTTCTTTCTGATGAACCCAAGCGCTGATATCGGAGCGAGCCCGGTCTCTGCGTTCACCTTCCCGGAAGGCGAGTATCAGCTCCTCGTCGCGATACGGCGCGGCAACGGAATTAACAGCTCAGCACCAATCGCGCTCCGCGTGGACGTGACCGCGCCGTGCGTCGCAATGAATGGCCTGACCTTCCCTCAAGACACAGCTCCCCTCGGCGGGGACAATCGGCTCAACGTCGCCGAACTGGCCGGCATGAACCCGCGCGTCTCGGTGCAGCTGGATCCTGCCTGCGCCGACCCGGTAGGCGCGCCAGCAATGACGCTCTCGATTCGCGAACTCAGCGGCACGGTTCCGGGCGCCACCCGCGCTACCGGTACCGGCGTTCCGGGAACGCCGGCTGTCCTCGGCTTCAGTGCCCCAGTGTCGGGCGTTCAGAACCTGACGCTGTTTGCTGAGGCGGTCGATTGGGTTGGAAACCGCAACGTTCCGACCGGCGCGAACAACCCCGCGGTGGGTCCGCTCGGCATCTATCCGGCACTCCCCACCTGCACCATTGATGCTCCCATGGCTAGCGCGCGTCTAGGGGCAACCGCAGTCTCGAGCGGGATCTTTGTTCAAGGAACAACGAGTGGCGCCGGCGTCGTGGGCACGAACGGCGTCGAATTCACCCTGACTCGCGGCGGGGGGATGGCAGTCACTCAACAAGCAACTCCGGCGGGGAACGGGTCCGCCAGTTCCACGTTCGCAACTCAGGATGGAACTTACACCCTTGCCGCACGCTGTACCGACCTTGGACTGAATCAACAGACCGCCTCGCCAGTGAGCTTCGAAGTCGATGCGACGCCTCCGGCCTGCGCCGTAACAGCTCCAACTTCGGGTCAGACCACCGTGACGAACCAGGTCACCACCACGGTAACCGTCGGGGTCGCGGAGACAGGCGCCACCGTCACGCTCAGTTCAAACGCTGGCACAGTGTCGCCATCGTCGTTCGCACTCAACGGCACCTCGGTTACACAGACCATCGCTTACCCACTCGGAATGCAGAACGTCACAGTGAACGTGACCGACACGTTTAATAATGTGTGCACGGTTCAGATCTCGAACCTGAACGTCACCACGACAGACTGCATCTTCACGGTCGCGAGAGGCTTCGTAAACGGCCGCACCTGGCTGAACCGGACGGCACAGGGCGACTCCAACATCACCATCAACAGCCCGAACTGCCGCAGCGGGCAGACTGCTACGCTGACACGGACGGCACCCACGGCGGGCACTCCGGTGACCACGACCACCGCGACGAACGGTGACGCGGTCTTCTCCGTGACGCCCGCGAACGGTGAGGCGTACACGATCAGCATCAACAACGGCTCGACTGAGGGCCCGGTTACCCTCGTTGGCGTCGACTTTGTGGACCCGGTCGTGCCGGTTGGTGCTTTCACGGTCGCGGGCGCCGCGCCGACGGTAGGCGACTTGAAATTCGTGGCCGCGACTGGCAACCCGCGCGTAGCTGGTGGCGCCGTACCGACGCCGGGGTACTACGCCGACGCGAACCCGGGCGTTGCTGGTGCTCAGATTGCCCTGGCGGTCAACGGGGTGACCGGTGGCCTCAGTGGCACCAGCTTCGGGCTCGCCGAGATCATCTTGGGGACCACGACGGTCGCAAGTGAGCCAATCGACGGCGACCCCGACTCGCTCACGTTCGGCGGGAACATCACGCTGCCCCACCCGACGACGGCGCCCACCGCGCTCTCGATTCGTGTGCGCGACCAGGCAGGCAACGTCGTCAGCCGGAGCGTGGGCACGGCGCAGGTGGACGTGATCCCACCGTCAAACCCGTCTCCGGCAGCCACACATACGAAGGGCGGTCGAGTCGATCTGACCTGGACAGCCGCCGTGGACGATGAAGGGGTTTCGTCTTCGGGTGCCGTTACGGCCTACGAGCTTCGTTGGACGACCTCCAGCGTAGATGGCAACGCAGCCATGGCTACGGAGGCGGACTACCACTCATCAATGACGACGTTCAGGGAGGCCGACCTCGGCGCAGCCAGCGTAGCCACCAACGTGCAACTGCCGCCTTTTACGACCTACTACGTGGCTCTCCGCGCGCGCGACGACCTCGACAACTACTCGCCACTCGCACCGTTGGTTCGCGACAACTCCCCGGTCGTCAAAGTCATCACAGATCCGACTGCCGGAAGTGGCTTCGGAGCGAATCTGACCGTCGGTGACCTGAGCGGCGATGGTGTGCCTGAGCTGGTCGTATCCGCGTCAACCACGAGTTCGGGAATTGGGGCCGTCTACGTCTACCGCGGCGGCGCAGGGCTCCAGGGAAGCGCTCCAATTAGCGGCTGTGGTCTCGGGTGCCAGCGTCTCTCGCCTCCTGACGGTCTGACCGGAGGCTTCGGCTCGGACGTCTCGGCCGCAGGCAACGTGGGCGGACCGGGAAATGACTTGGTTGTGAGCCAGCCCTCGTTTGCCGGCCAGGGGCGCGTCTTCATCTTCTTCGGGAACACGACCGGAGCCGACCTCAGCACCGACGCAGGAACCTTCGTTGAGATTCGGGGTAACGCTCAGAACACGAACTTTGGATTCACGGCCAAGATCCTGAGAGATATCGACAACGACGGGCTGGACGAGCTCATCGCTTTTTCGCCGAGCTACGATACGACGTATACGGATGGAGGAACGCCAGGAGGAATCGGCCGAGCCTACGTCTTCCGGGGCCGAGACCCAGCAGTCTGGTTGGACGCCGGTGCTATCTTCCCGCTCGCAGGGGCGGACTACATCCTAGAGGGACCGAACCCGAAGATCCCGACCGGCACGACGACGAACGGCTTCGGCTCCAGCCGAAACGGTTTCACGACGCTTGGACGACCGGATGGAGGCTCGGGCGGAAACGACTTCGCGATTGGGATCTCACGTCTCTTCGTCAATCGGATGCAACTTTGGTCTGCCTCGACCGTGACGAGCTTCGGACCAGTCCTCAGCTCTTCATCGACGATTCAGAACCTGACCGAGACACCGAGTAGTAATTCGGCGACAACGGGTCTTGGATCGGCAATGTGGGGAGGTGCAAGTTTCATGGGCAACCCGAACTTGACCGAATTGGTCGCTGGATACCCGGCCACCAACCAGGTTCAGATCTTCTCGGACGTGACTCGAACCGGAGCGGCCGGCCTCCCGCTTGTGATCACCGGACCGAATTCCTTCGGTTCGACATTGACTGCCGCGCGGATCATGGACTCCCAAAACGCGACGCTTGTGGTTGGTGAAGGCGGAGCAAATCGAGGCTACTGGCTGGTTTCCGCGACTCGCGACGGTGGGTTCGAAAGTCTGCCGACCATCGTGGGTCCGGCTCCAGGACGATTCTTCTCCCAACGATTTGGAAGTTCGACGAGTCTGGGATCTTCGCTCGCGTCAGGCGATGTGACGAATGATGGAAATTCGGACGTAGCGGCTGGTGACAGCGCTGCACTCCAAGTAAGGATTGTACAATGAACAGTCGAAAGCGTCCCTATCGTCCACCACTTGTCCGTTCAGCTGCGATCACAGCTCCCTCGGCTCAGTTGTGTTCGGTCACTTCAGACTGCTTTGCACTTGGAGTCGGCGAACCGGGATGTTGTGTGCCTGGTGCAACCATCGCGACCTGTGAAGGACCCTGCGGCAGCCCTTGATTGCTGTTGAAGAGGTGGAACGAGCAAGGCGGCGTGACGCGAGTTCGTCCTTAATGCTCGCGTTCTGCACCCTGATCTGGGGTCTCACCTTCGTAGTGGTAAAAGACGCGCTCAGCGCCTCTGACGCCTTCACCTTCCTCGCGCTGCGTTTCGGGCTCGGTGCGGTTGCCTGTCTGCTCTGGGCGCGACGAAGCGTGCTCGAGCGGAACACGCTCAAACACGGCCTTGGCCTCGGGCTGGTGCTCTTCGCCGGCTACGCCTTCCAGACCTTCGGCCTCGAAGACACCACGCCGTCCCGCTCCGCCTTCATCACCGGGCTCTCGGTCATCGGCGTGCCCTTCATCGCGTGGCGGCTGTTCAACCGTGCTCCCTCGTGGGCCTCGGTGGCGGGCGCGGCGATCGCCATTCTCGGGCTCGCCCGCCTCACGGGCTTCGGCCTCGGCGACGCGCTGACTCGCGGCGACCTGCTCACCCTCGCCTGCGCCCTGCTCTACGCCGGCCACATCGCGCTCACCGAGAAGTTCGCGAAGGGCGGCTCCTCGGTGGCGCTCGTCGCGGTGCAGCTCACCACCGTCGCCGTGCTCTCGGCACTCTGCATTCCCCTCGGGGCGCCCCGCTTCTCGCCGACGCCCGCCTACTGGGGCGCCGTCGTCACCACCGGCCTGCTCGCCTCGGCGCTCGCCATCTCGATTCAGACCTGGGCCCAGCAGCGCACCTCGGCGGTGCGCGCCGCCGTCATCTTCTCGCTCGAGCCCGTCGTCGCCGTCGTCGCCTCGGTCGCGCTCGGCCTCGAGTCGCCGGGCCTGCCCGAGCTCGCCGGTGGCGCCCTCATTCTCTTTGGCGTTCTCGTCTCGGAGGTGGGCGCAGCGCTCGTCCGTCCTGTCGCGGCGCCCGCGCTCGACCGCCCGTGAGCCCGGTGTGCGCACGCGCTCGTCCGTCCCGTTGCCGCGCCCGCGCTCGTCCGCCCCGTAGCCGCACCCGCGCTCGACCGCCCGTGAGTCCTGTGTGCGCACGCGCTCGTCTGTCCCGTTGCCGCACCCGCGCTCGACCGCCCGTGAGTCCCGTGTGCGCACGCGCTCGCCTGTCCCGTTGCCGCGCCCGCGCTCGACCGCCCGTGATTCCGCTGTGCGCACGCGCTCGTCACTCCGCGCTCGATGACCAACGAGACCGAACTCCGGTCGCGACGACTGCTCATCCAGCGCGCGACGGGACTCGGAGTGTGCCGAGGCGCAGCCGACCACGCGTCCCTCGTCTGCCCCCGAGCTCGCCACGGCAACACCCTGAGGCACGCGATGTGCCCGCTGCGACGAGCCCCAGCGCGAATCCACCTGCCGAGCGCGAAGCCTTTCAAACGGCCGCGAGCGCGCGAGAACACCCATGAGGCTCCAGCGCAGCACACGTGTGCTCCTCGCGCTGACGCTCCTCCTGACGGCCGCGCAGGTGACGCCGTTCCTCCTGGCAGGCCTCGCTCAGCGGGCGCGAGGGTCGGGCTTCACGGCAACTGAGGTGCACCTCCACAGCATGCTCCTCGGAGCCCTCGCGCTCGAGACCCTCGCCGTCGGTCTCTACGCTGCCGTTCGCGGCGCGCTCCGCCCCGACTTTCGGCGCGACGCCCTCGTTCTCGGGACCGCCAGCGCCATGGCCGCGCTCGGCTGGCTCGTCGTGCTCCGGTTCACCGCCTGACGGTGGCACCGGTTCACGCACGCACCGGTTCACGCACGCACCGGTTCACGCACGCACCGGTTCACGCACGCACC
>JACSRE010000248.1 GCA_014879945.1 Myxococcus sp. | reverse complement strand
CGGCAGTGATGTCCCCCCCGTCACGCCAATCGCAGAAGGCCGCCACGCGGGAGCGCGTGCTCGAGGCGGCGCGCGACGAGTTCGAGGCCGTGGGGTTCGAGGCGGCCAACGTGCGCAGCATCGCGGCGCGGGCCGAGGTCGCGGCCGGCACCGTGCTCCACCACTTCGGCGAGAAGCGCGAGCTGCTCTACGCCGCCCTCTTCGATGACCTCGAGGCCACCATCGACCGCGCGCTTCTCGAGCTCTCGCGCGGCGGCGACCTCGAGCGACGAGCGTCTGCGCTCGGTAGCCTCGGCCAGCGACGTCCTCCTCTCAAAGCTGCGGTGGGTGGTGAGACGTCAGACCGACAGTGGCGTGACGTGCTCGGCGTCATGCGCGCGCAGGCAGGGCGGCTGGAGCTCGACTACCTTCGCCGCTGGAGCCAGGCGCAGGGCACCCTCGACCTCCTCGAGCGCGTCTTGAACGAAGCGACGCGGTAGACGACTCCTGCTCCTGCGAGGAACTCGCGTTGCCTCGCCCCGACGCGCGGACTACGAGCCGCCCATGGCCGAGAACTTCATCTTCACCATGCAGGACCTCCGGAAGGTCAAAGGAGGGAAAGAGATCCTCAAGGGCATCTGGCTGTCCTTCTTCCCTGGCGCGAAGATCGGCGTCATCGGGCCCAACGGCTCGGGCAAGTCGACGCTGCTGCGCATCATGGCGGGGCAAGACCCCGAGTTCATGGGCACCGCGCGGCCCGACCCGAAGGCCACCGTCGGCTTCCTCCCGCAGGAGCCGGTGCTCGACGAGACGCTCGACGTGAAGGGCAACGTCGAGCTGGGCGTCAAGCCGATGAAGGACCTGCTCAAGCGCTTCGACGAGGTCTCGAACAAGCTGGGCGAGCCCGACGCCGACTTCGACACGCTGCTGGCCGAGCAGGGCAAGCTGCAAGACGCCATCGACGCCGGCGGCGGCTGGGAGCTCGACCGCAAGCTCGAGATCGCGATGGACGCGCTGCGCCTGCCGCCGGGCGACGCCGACGTGAAGAAGCTGTCGGGTGGTGAGAAGCGCCGCGTCGCGCTCTGCCGCATTCTGCTCGAGAAGCCCGACCTGCTGCTCCTCGACGAGCCCACCAACCACCTCGACGCCGAGTCGGTGCAGTGGCTGCAGCTCCACCTGCGCGACTACGCCGGCACCATCGTCTGCATCACCCACGACCGGTACTTCCTCGACGAGGTCTGCCAGTGGATCCTCGAGCTCGACCGCGGCGAGGGCGTGCCCTGGAAGGGCAACTACTCGAGCTGGCTCGACCAGAAGAAGAAGAAGCTCGAGCTCGAAGAGAAGGCCTCGAGCGCGCGCCAGAAGTTCCTCGAGCGCGAGCTGCAGTGGGTGTCGTCGAGCCAGAAGGCCCGCCAGGCCAAGTCGAAGGCCCGCCTCGAGCGCTACGACGAGATGCGCGAGGACTACGAGCGCGAGAAGAACAAGCAGTCGACCGGAGAGATCTTCATTCCCCCCGGGCCGCGGCTCGGCGGCAAGGTGGTCGAGGCGAAGGGCCTGCGGAAGTCGTTCGGCGATCGCCTGCTCTTCGACGACCTCAACTTCAAGCTCCCGCCCAACGGCATCGTCGGCATCATCGGCCCCAACGGCGCCGGCAAGACGACGCTGTTTCGAATGATCATGGGCCAGGAGAAGCCCGACGCCGGCGAGCTCACCATCGGCGAGACCGTGAAGCTGGCGTACGTCGACCAGTCGCGCGAGGCGTTGCAGGGCGACCAGACGGTCTTCCAGGAGGTGTCCAACGGCCTCGACCAGCTCGACCTCGGCGGCCGCATCGTGGCGTCGCGCGCCTACCTGAGCTGGTTCGCCTTCAAGGGCGCTGATCAGCAGAAGCGCGTGAAGGACCTCTCGGGCGGTGAGCGCAACCGCGTGCACCTCGCCAAGCTGCTCAAAGAGGGCGGCAACCTGATTCTGCTCGACGAGCCCACCAACGACCTCGACGTCGAGACCATGCGCAGCCTCGAAGAGGGCCTCGAGACGTTCGCCGGGTGCGCCGTCATCATCACCCACGACCGCTGGTTCCTCGACCGCGTGGCCACCCACATCCTCGCGTTCGAGGGCGACTCGAAGGTGGTGTGGTTCGAGGGCAACTTCCAGGACTACGAGGAAGACAAGAAGAAGCGGCTGGGCGCCGACGCGCTGATGCCCAGGCGCATCAAGTACCGCAAGCTGGAGCGGACCTAGCACCCGCGGGCCGATCGCGGTCTACTCCGGCTGAGCGGAGCACCGAATGCGCACGAGAAGAACAGGCACAGGCTTCACCCTCGTCGAGCTGATGGTCGTCGTCGCCATCATCGGAATCCTCGCGGCCATCTCGATTCCGAACTTCATCAAGTTCCAGGCGAAGGGAAAGCAGGCCGAGGCGAGCGCGCAGCTGAAGGCCATCTTCAGCGCCCAGAAGGCGACGGTCTCGTTGAACGGAGGCTACTGGAGCGACATCGGCGCCATCGGGTTCTCGCCGGAGCGCGGCAATCGCTACCTCTACGACCTCGGCGCCACCGCGCCCACGGTGAACGCCGGCACCCAGGCCAACTGCGCGCTGGCCAACCTGCAGTCGCGCGCGGGGGCCCTCATCGTGATGACGACGGGCGACTGCGGCGTGGGGGTCGACTCGGCGCGCTACGGCACCGCCTTCCTCGACGCCACCATCAGCGCCCTGCCCATCGCGGGCATGGTGTCGTTCCTGCCTGAGAACACCAACGCGGCGCTCGCGGCCGACATGACGGGCGTGACCGGGGCGGCGTGCCCCAACTGTGACTTCGCGGCGCGCGCGAAGTCGAACATCGACAATGACTCCACCGGCGACGAGTGGTGGATCTCGTCGCAGACCATCGAGACGGCGGCCGTGCCTGGCTGCGCGGCCGCGATGTCCATCGCCACCATGAACGCCTTCCCCTCGGGCGGCCCCGCGCTGGTCAGCGACGACGTCTGCAGCCAGTGACCCTGGCCCCCTGAGCGCACCTGCGACCACCCCGAAGGCGCGGTGCGCTTCACGCCTACCAGGCCCACGCGAAGTGAGTCGCGGGCGCGACACCTTCTGTGAGGTGCGTTGACAGGTTCCCCTGAATCCCGTCGGCTGGGTTGGCCGATCATCAAGGGTTCGGATTGATCAAGGGGACACCATGAGCGCCATCTCAGACGCCGCACGCCGTGCCGCCGAAGCCCGCCGCAAAGCCGCCGAGGCCGCCCGCCGCGCCGCCGAAGCCGCCAAGCAGAAGGCCGCCGCAGCAGCAGCCGCGGACCGACAAAAGGCCGCCGCCGCCGCCGCGCGGTCCGTCACCGCCAAAGCCGCCACCTCGCTCTCGAAGCAGGCGGGCGCGAAGCCGATGGCGTCGGCGGTGCGGCAGGTCTTCGGGCGCGATGAGGTCTCGAAGGGCCTGGGCCGCGCGCTCCGCGAGAAGGCCACCTCGTCGCTGGCCAGCGCGGCGAACCTGCCGTCGCTCACCTCGACGAACCCCTCGTTCAAGCTGTCTGACCTGCTCAGCGGCAAGGCCACCGCGACGGCCGGCGCGAGCTCGCTGCGCACCGAGGTGCTCGGCGACGGGCAGGCCAACTGCCTCGAGCGCGCGGTGAAGCTGGCGAAGCCGGGCGACTCGGTGGTGCTCCTCACCGACCGGCAAGACAGCGTCGGCCACGCAGTGGTGCAGCGGCGCGACGGCTCCATCGTCGACCCCAACCGCCCCGACGCGCCCTACCGGAACCTGCGCGACTACCAGCGCGAGAACCCGCGCTACGGCAGCCCCGCCACCGTCACCGACCAGCAGGCCGAGCGGCTCTTGCGCACGCCGCCGGGCGCTGAGCGCGACGCCCTCATCAAAGAGGCCGGCCTCGAGGGCCTGGCCGCGCGGCAGGTCGCCGACCCGCCGCAGGTGCGCGCGGCGTACGAGCAGCGCGCGAAGGACGAGGCGGCGCAGGTGCAGGCCTCGTACGACGCCGAGCTGCGGGCCGGGGGCTCGACCGCCGAGGCCGCCAACGCCGCCGCCACCACCCTCGCCACGCTCGCGTCGCGCTCGTCAGACCCCGAGTACGTGCGCCAGCTCACCGCGGCCGCCGCGCCCACCATCGAGCGCATCGCGCAGACCGCCGGGCAGGCGGCGCGCGACGACCTCGACCGCGACAAGGACCTGATGAAAGAGACCATCGGCCTGCTCGCGCAGGTCGGTGACCGCGGCGGCGCCGAGGTCATCGCCGAGAAGCTCGCGGCCGCCCTGCCCGACGACAAGGAGCTCGAGGAGATCGACGACGCCCTCTTCGAGCACATCGAGGGCGGCGGAGAGACCGACCTCGCGCGCGCCCTGCACGACCAGCTGCGGGCGACCGGCAAGTCCGAGGCCGCGCTCGGCCTGGCCGACAACGAGCACGGCACCGACCTCGAGCTGCTGGCGATTGAGGAGGCCCAGGCCGAGCTCGACGGCGGCGCCTCACCCCAGTCGGTGATGGCTCGCTACGGCGACTACCTCACCTCGCACGTGGGCGAGTCGGTCGCGCGCAACAAGAGCGAAGACTCCGAGGCGGCCATGCAGCTGCTGGCGACGCTCTCGGAGCGCGGCGGCGAGCAGGTCACCAACGACATCGCGCGGCAGCTCGCCGAGAAGGTGCCCGACCAGTCGAACCTGCAGAAGCTCGACGACACCCTGCACGACCTCGCCGAAGACGGCCGCGCCATCGAGCTGTCCACCGCCCTGGTGGGCGAGCTCTCGCGCCTGGGCAAGACCGAGGCGGTGCGCGAGCTGTCTGACGTGGTGCTCGAGGGCCTCGACACCGTCAAGGGCACCTACGAGTCGACCCGCGAGGCCCGCGAGGCGGCCGACCAGGAGATGCAGGCCATGCTGTCGGAGTTCAACGGCCTGCTCACGCCCGAGCAGCAGTCGCAGTTCATCCAGAACTACCGCGACGAGCACGCCGACGTGTACGCCGCCGAGGTCGAGGCGGCGCAGCTGCTCGACGGCTACCTCGAGGCCAACGGGCCTGCGCTCGACGCCATCGCGGTCGCCGACCCGGGCCGCGCCGACGACGTGGTGGGCGCGTACGAGCAGCTGGCGCGCTCTCCGCTGCCGGCGCGCGCGGTCGAGTGGGCCGCCCAGACGATGCAAGACGGCTCGCCCACCCGCGCCGCCTTCGCCGACGAGGCGCAGAACATCCTCGAGAAGATCGTCGAGCCGGGCCTGCCGGGGGCGCTCTCGCAGTACCAGATCGAGTCGGGGGCCGAAGACGAAGAGGTCTCAGGCCGAATCGCGATGGAGAAGTTCGAGGCGCTCTTCGAGGACTTCAAGACGGCCAAGGGCCTGCTCGAGGCGCCTGGCGACCTGGCCGGCGCGCTCGAAGACGGCCAGGCCTACGTCGACGCGATGAAGCTGGCGGCGGGCGGCGACAAGACCGCGCTCGAGGCCATCCTCGCCGACCGCAACAAGCTCCAGGGGCTCTCGGGGCTCAACTCGAGCATCGCGGCGGCGGGCCTCGTCTTCGCCGTCTCGAACCTCGACGGGCAGCGCGGGTTCGACCTGGTGCAGAGCGTCGGCAGCATCGGCGAGGCAGGCCTCGACCTGGCGACGCGCGCCATCGGCTCGCTCGAGTCGTCGGGCCGGCTCTCGAGCAGCAGCCGGGCGGTGGCGGGCGCGGGGTTCGTGAGCGGGAAGATTCTGCCGGGCCTCGGCGTCGCGCTCTCGGCGCTGAGCACCATCGACGCGGCTGGAGACTTCTTCCGCGAAGGCGGCGGCCGCAACGCCGCGCGCGCCATCTCGAGCGCGGTGACGTTGGTCGGCGGCACGCTGGCGCTCTTCCCGGCGACGGCGCCCATCGGGGCGGCGTTGGTCATCGTCGCCTCGGTGGGCGGCTTCATCGCCGATCAGATCTTCGGCGCCGACGAGCGCCAGAAGTTCAACGAGGAGCAGCAGCGCCTGCTCGAGCCCATCCTCACCGACGGCTTCGGAGACAACGAGCGGGTGCGCGAAGCGGCGCGGCAGATTGCCTTCGGTGACCTCAACATGAACGAGCTGCTCGAGACGAGCAAGCTGTCGCCCCGGCAGTTCGTCGACCTGATGGGCTCGGTGCCCTTCGCCAACGACCGCTTGTTCCCCCGGGTGGTCGACCTGATGGCCGGCCAGGGCCTCACCGGCACCGAGCTGCTCGAGACGGTGAAGAAGCTCGACGAGGCGGGGCTGCTCGAGTCGATGGCCTACGACTACGTGTCGCAGCAAAGCAACAACATCTACCTCGACGAGACCCAGCGTCGGCAGGTGGAGGAGCTGTTCCTCGAGCGGTACCTGTCCGAGATCTCCTGAGGGCGTGGCGTGGTCGCGATGCCCTTCAGCCTCGCTCGCGCGCCGGCGTCGCGGCGGGCCTACGCGCCGGCGTCGCCGTAGCCCAGCACCGCGCGCTGCCAGTGCGTCTCGGCGGCGCGGTCGGCGAACACCACGCCCTCGGGGTCGGCCAGGGCCTCGAGGCGCGCCACGCCCGCCGCGTCGAGCGGGCCGGTGACGCGGGCGCAAGGCAGGGAGTCACCCAGACGCTCCGCGTCGGCCAGGGCGCGCGACAGCGGCTGCTCGCGAAACACCGGCACCTCGCCGCGCAGCGCCTCGACCCAGTCTTCGGGGAACACCGCCGACGCGCTCAACACCACGCTCAGGCGCGCGACGTCTCCGCCGCTGCGGTGCGCGCGCGCGCGCGTCTCGTAGTGCTTCGTGCCGGCGGCCAGCTGCGCGGTGAGGACGTCGAGCAGGTCGAGAGGGAACGGCGCGCGGGGCACGAGCACCACGTCGAGCGTCGCGTAGGGGTCGATCGCCTGCCGCGCGGCGATGGCCTCGCGCGCGGCGGCGCGCCGCTCGAACAGGTCGTCGGCCTCGAGCCACAGCGCCACCTGCTGGGCGCCCGCGCGCGCGGCCAGGGCCCGCTCCTCACCGGTGGCGGTGTCGAGGTCGAGGCGGAAGACGTCATTCAGCGGGCCTGCGTCCACCAGGTGCGGGCGCGGGCGCGCCTCGAGGCGGCGGCCCAGGCGCGCCTCGGCGTCGCTCAAGGCGTCGGCGATGGCCCGCTCGTCCATGGTGGCGGTGCGGATGATGCGGTACGGCGGCTCGGGCTCGAAGACCAGGCCGTCCTCGAGGGCGGTGTCGCGCATCGCGGTGCCCGGCAGCACGAAGAGCGCGAAGACCTGCGCGAAGGCCCCGAGCTGGTGCTTCTCGAGGTAGTCCACGCCGCGCGCCACGTCGTCGGCGGTGTCGCCCGGCAGGCCCACGATGAGGTCGAGCAGCAGGTCGATGCCCTCGCTGCGCATCAGCTTCGCGGCCGCGGCCACCATCGCGGGGTTTCCTCCACGCTTGACCCGCTTGAGCGTCTTCGCGCTCACCGACTGCAGCCCAAGCTCGAGCCGGGTGAAGCCGGCCTGCGCCAGCATGGCGGCGTGCTTCGCGCTCAGGCCCTCGGGGCGCACCTCGGCGAAGAAGGACAGCTCGCGGTTCGGGTTCGCGCGAATCAACGCCTCGAGCACCAGCTCGAAGTCGGGGCGGTGGTTGAAGGTCGGGTCGAGGAAGGAGAGCTCCTTCGCGCCGCGCTCGCGCAGGCCGCGCACCAGGGCCTCGACCTGCGACGGGTCGAGCAGCCGCAGCCCGCTCTCGGCCTTCGGGTAGAAGCAGAAGGTGCACTTGCTCCGGCAGCCGCGCGCGCCCTCGACGTAGACGGAGCGCTCGGGCTCCACCGGCACCAGGCCCGCGAGGTACGGCGAGGCGTACTGTGAGAGGGCGAACTTCGCGGCGCGCTTGGGGCCGAACGGGGTGAGGCTCCCGTCGGGCGTACGCACGCTGACGCCGGGCAGGCCGGCCAGCGCCCGGCGGTCGAGGGAGCGCTCCAGCAGGTCGGCGAGCGCCTCTTCCCCTTCACCGGCGACGGCGACGTCGTAGCCGGGCTGGCGGCGCAGCCACTCGTTGTCGTCGCTCACCTCGGGCCCGCCCACCATCACCAGGGTGCGCGGGGCGCGGCGCTTCACCTCGCGCGCCAGGTGCAGGCTGCGCTCGACGTTCCACAGGTAGAGCGAGAGGCCGAGCACGTCGGGCTCCGACGCGGCGAGGCGCTCGGCGAGCTGGGTGTCGCCCAGGCTGTCGGTGAGCGACGGCGCCACCACCTCGACGTCGTAGCGGTCCGAGAAGCCGTGCACCTGCGCGGCCACGCCCAGGCACCCGGCCGCGAGGGGGACGTTGCCGGTCGCCGCGAACGCTGCCGGCGGTGGAACGGGCAGCTGCACCAGCTTGAGCGTCTTGCGCGTCAAGAGGCCTTCGTCAGGCGCCGACCGCAGCCAGCCACTTCGACGCGAAGGTGGCCAGCAGCTCCCAGCTGGGGCCGGTGGTGCCTTCGAGCACCGCGGTCGTCGTCATGAAGGCCAGCAGCGCGATGACGAGCGCGTAGGGCACCGCGAGCATGCCGAAGCCGAGCTGGCGCGGCGTCCACCGGCCGGCGTCGGCCACGCCCAGCTTGTCCTGCAGGCGGAACATCACCCACGAGAAGGGAATGAGCGCGCACAGCCACGCCACGAAGTTCACCTGCGGCACGCCGTGGAACCAGGGCGGCAGCGAGTGGTGCCACACCCAGCACCCGGTGAGGGTCGCGATGGGGTCGATCTGCAGGTCGAGCATGGTGGCGAACACCCCCACCAGCACGGCGGAGCCGAGCGCGCTCTGCTTGAGCCCCGGCAACCACTCGCGCAGCCGCCACACCAGGTGCGTGCCCATGCCCAGCACCACGCACCAGCCGATCATGGTGGCCACCGGCGCGACGAAGGGCCGCACCATGGTGGCGCCCAGGTTCTGCTCGTCGAAGAAGCCCAGCACGATGCCGCCGTTCTCGAGCACCGCCCCGTAGAACAGGCCGACGCCGAAGAAGAAGGCCAAGAGCGACTTCTGCCGCTGCCAGAAGTAGCGGATCAGCAGGGCGGCCCAGAGGAAGTTGGAGAGCTCGTACACGGTGCGCAGCGTCGAGACCTCGAGCGGCGACGGCGTGTGGAAGAGCAGGTTCAGCGTCGGCAGCCCCAGCGCCATCGCGACCGGCACGTAGAGGGCGAGCCGGGGGAAGCGCACGGTGGGCGACTTGAGGGCGCGCACGGTGGTGAAGAGCACGAAGACGCCCATCGGGAAGAGGATGGTGGGCGCGAAGTCAGGCCGGGCAGGCGAGAGGTTGGTGAGGCTGGTGTTGAGCAGCAGGCAGGCGTTCCAGAAGAACAGCCAGGCCGGCACGTCGTCGCCCATCGCCCGCCAGCCGGCGCGAACGTACGGCAGCACCAGCTCGCGCGCGCCGAGGGCAGAGAGCGGGAGCTGGTTCTCACCGGTGTTGGCGGACATGACGACCTCGAAGACGAAAAGGTGCGCGAGCGTGGTGCACCCGGCGACCTGAGGTCAACCCTTGGCCGCGACGGCCTGCGCAACCGGCCTCAGACGTTGGGGCGCAGCACGATGCAGTCTCCGCGCGCGAGGTAGCGGCGGGCGTCGATGTCGGCGGTCACCTGGTCGCGGAAGTTGGTGTGGCTGGTCTGCGCGCCGACGCAGCGGCCGTTGCCGGTGTACATGACGACGTGGCCGTCCATCAGGAGCAGGTCACCCGGCTTCATCTGGTTGAGGTCCTTGGGCACCTGCTGGGCCCACTGCCGCCAGGTGGAGCGCATGGCGCCCGTCCAGTTGCCGCCGAGGTTGACGCCCAGGTTCTTGTACGCGGTGAAGACGAGGCCGGAGCAGTCGAAGTAGCGGTTGCCGTTGCGGTCGGTGGCGTTGCCGAAGCGGCCCTTGGTCTGCGAGTAGCCGATGGTGGGGTTGTTGGCCTGCTGAATGGCCCACTGCGCGGCCTGGGCGCGAACGGCGTCGGCGTGCGAGCTGCCCTGCGGGATGCTGACGGGGGTGCTGAGGGCTGGGCCGCGCGGCGCCTGCTGGGCGAAGCCGTCGTTGGAGGCGGGGACCCGGGGGGCGAGGCTCGCGCCGCCGGGACCGGGCAGGCGCAGGGAGTGACCGGTGAAGATGAGGTTGGGGTTGGTGACCTGCGGGTTCAACTGCTGAATCTTCTTGATGATGTCAGAGACGCTGCCGCTGACGCCCTGGCTGCGGAGGCGCGACGCGATGGCCCAGAGGGTGTCACCGGAGTTGATGCGGTACGTCGAGCCGGCGCTGACCGATGAAGCGTGCATGCCCTGATTGTCGCGGCCGGGCTGGGATCAGGCTCGCGCTGGGGATGTCAGCTGTCCTGACGTTTTCTGGGATTTCTGACGGATTATCCACCGTCGCCCGGGCCACCGTCGCCGGCCGCTCCGCCATCCGCGGGGCCGCCGCCGCTTCCGCCGTCAGCAGGTCCGCCACCCGCCGGCCCACCGTCGCCCGCGACGCCACCGCCCGCGGGGCCACCGCCCACGCCACCGTCGTCGGGAGCGCCACCGCCCGCGGGGCCGCCGCCGACTCCACCGTCGTCGGGAGCGCCACCGCCCGCGCCACCGTCGCCGGGTGCGCCACCGCCCGCAGGGCCGCCGCCGACTCCACCGTCGCCTGCGACGCCACCGCCCGAGGGGCCGCCGCCGACTCCACCGTCGCCCGCGACGCCACCGCCGGCGGGGCCACCGCCAACTCCACCGTCACCCGCGACGCC
>JACSRE010000310.1 GCA_014879945.1 Myxococcus sp. | reverse complement strand
GCACGCGCTGGCCGAGGAGAACGAGGAGTGAGACGAGTTGCACGACGGGCGAGGAGGCCCGCACAATGATGGGCATGCGAGTGAAGGTGCGAGTCGTGGGCAACACGCTGGTGGTGGACGATGACGTCCAGCTACCGCCCGAGGGCGCGGAGCTCGAGGCTGAGCTGCGCGTCGTCTCCGACGGCCAGCCGGACGAGGAGACGGAGCAGGAGATTCTGGCCGCAGTGAAGGAGGCCGATGAGGGCGGCGAATTCGTCAGCAGCGAGGAGCTTTGGGCCAGCATCTCGTCGAGGTGCCGTCCTTCTGGCACACCAGTCGTCGGCGGCGGCCGAAGCTGTGAGTGCAGTCGGTGAAGCGCGAGGCAGTCACGGGCACCGGCCCGCCGGCCCTTCTGAACAACCCGGGCCTCGCTCCATGGCCCCGCTGAGGCCTTCAGTCGTCCTCGTGCTCCTTGCGTCGTGCACCCTGCACGAGGGGCACGGGCGTGCAGCGACGCCTTCGATGGAGGCACAGGCAGCTCAAGACGAGATTACGGAGTGCGGTCGGGCCCTCGGGCGACTCGAGGCGACGGCCAACCTTGCGGCGAGCTGTGCGGGGAATGAGGAGTGCCTGTCGATGCCGGTCGTGATGCACGGCCAAACTGGATGCTGCATTCCGCTCAATCGAGCTTGGCGATGGACCGATGCCGGCATGGGCCTGATCTCGAGCGCCGCGTCCGCCTGCGCGCGGCGGCACCTGCCGTGTCGGCCCTGCGATTCAGTCTGCGAGAACTCTCGATGCGTGGTGAAGGCCGAATGAGCCGAAGAGCGCTCGGCCGGTACCTCTCGCCTCTTCGCTTCGCGCAGTCCCTTCAGGGCGAGCAACAGCGCGACCGCGCCGTCGCGCAGCTCGACGCCACGGGGGGGCGTGCACGCATGACAGGCCGGAAGGTGGCAAGGTCCGTGTCCCCGTGACCGACCCGACGCCCCGGCTCGCGACCGACACCGACAACGCCGCGCTCCTCGACCTGTTCGGTGACGTGCCGATGCGCGGCGACCTGGTGCTGGCGACCAGGCGCGAGCCTGACTTCTTCGCGCTCTACCGCATGCAGAAGGTCGAGCCCGTGGTGTACGTGGGCGACGCCGACGGCGGCCTGATGGGCATGTGCACCGCGCTCCTGCGCGAGGGCTTTCTCGACGGGCGGGTGCAGAAGGTGGGCTACCTCGGCGACCTGCGCGTGCGCTTCGACCGCTCCCGGGCCTTCGCGCGCTTCTTCGGCGACTACTTCGAGGCGCTGTGTGCGCGCACTGGCTGCTCGCAGTACTACACGTCGCTGCTGGCCTCGAACCGCGCCGCCATCAACGCGCTGACGAAGCGACGCGCGAAGCGGAGCCGCCAGCCGCACTACGAGCTGCTGCGGCCCTTCACCACCGTCTCGGTGCAGCTGACCTGGAGGCCCAGGCGCACCACCGACGTTCCGGTGGCGAGCGCCACCCCGAACGACCTGCCCGCCGTCACCGCGCTGCTCCACGCCGACCACCAGCAGCGCCCCTTCGGGTACCGCTTCGACGACGGCGAGCTCGAGCACCGGCTCGCCCACTGGCCCGGCTTCTCGCTCGACGACGTGCTGGTGGCGAAGGACTCGACGGGCGCGGTGTGCGGCGTCGCGTCGGTGTGGAACCCGAAGCCCGTGAAGCGCTTCGAGGTGCGCGCGTACGGGGGCTCGATGCGCTGGGTGAAGCGCGGCTACGACGCCGCGGCGACGGTGCTGCGCTGGCCGAAGCTGCCCGAGCCCGGTCACGAGTTCCGCTACGCGTACCTGTGCAACGTGTCGGTGAAGGGCGGCGACGTGCGCGTGTTTCGGGCGCTGCTCGACGAGGCGTACCGACGGCTGCACGGCACCGGGCTGCACTTCTTCTCGTTCGACCTCGGCGCCGGCGACCCGCGCTGGGCCGCGCTGAAGGGCTTCATGGTGCAGAAGCTCGACTTCGCGCTCTACGGCGTGACGCCGGCGTCGGCGCCTCGCACCGCCTGGCCCACGGGGCCGACGGGCTTCGAGGTGGCCCTGGCCTGAGGCGTGGCACCTCAGCGTCGCCGGCGCACCGTCTGGAGCACCTCGGCGCGCTTCTCGTCGATGAAGCCCGCCTCGTCGTCTCCTTCCGCTTCGATGGACGCAGCGCGCAGGGCGACCTCGAGCGCCCCGGTCGCCTGGTGCTCGGCGGCGCACTCGAGGAGGTCATCGACGGAGAAGCCGGCGTTGGCGCCGTCGGCGCGCATGAAGGCCACCAGCGCGGTGAGGTCGCCGTGGTGGGCGAGCGCGAGGGCCCGGGTGCGCACGGCCCGCCGCCTGGCGTCACGCGCGAGGGTGCTGGTCGCCTGGGCCACCTTGACCGCGGCCTCCGAGGCGATGGCGTCGGGCTTCGTGCCAGGCGTCCATCGCGCCTTCTCGGTGGCCCACGCGACCCACGCCGCCTCGAGCGCGGCGCGGTACGTCGCCACGTCGTCGTCGGTCGGGTGCGCGAGGCGCCCGAAGCGCCGCTCGGCCTCGGCGAGGGCGTCGAACGCCTCCGAGGCGCCGAAGACGGCGAGGGCGTGGAGCGCTCCGCCGCCGAAGAACATCGCGGTCGCGAGCCCGGGCCGCACCGTGGTGACGGCCTGGCAGTGGGCGCAGGTGACGTTGACGGCCCTGGGCCTCAGGCGCCCGGGCAGCGGGGCGCCGCACGAGGCGCAGGCGGGCTCCACCCCGGCCTCCACCAGCGCCAACCGATGGAGCGCCTTTGCGTGGTTCGCCTGCGCTTCACGCTCCAGCCCGACGAAGGCCGCCTCGACGCGGCGGCAAAGCGCCTCGCCCTGCAACCACAGCGCGTCGCGCTCGGCCTCTGGCGCGTCTTCCACCATCGGCTCGATGGTGTCGTGCCACGCGTCGTCGACCTTCCTCGTCAGCCCGTGGAAGCGGGCCTTCAGCTCCGAGAGCGCAGACGAGAGGGGCGCCGGGTCGAGCACCTCACTCTCGACGAGCCCCTCGAGGCCGGCGCGGGCTTCGGCCTCGAGCTCGCTCACGCGCCTACCCACCTTGTCGAGGAAGGCGCTCCAGCGGGTCTCGGCGGCGGTCACCAGGGCTCCTCCAGCCGGCCTCGACGACCTCTCGAGCAGACCGGCAGCACAACGTACCCCGTCAGAGGTCGCCGCCGCAGAAGACGCAGGTGAGCGCCTCGGTCTGCCGGGGCCCGCCACACGAGGGGCACGCCAGCACGTACGCCTCGGGCCGCGACGAGGTGCCGTACTGGTGCTTCGAGGCCGCCGCCTTCGCGTGCTTGAACAAGCCGCGCGTCACCGGCTCGGTGGCCCTCATGGCGAACTGGGCCTTCGCGTGCTCGAGCAGCGTGCCCAGGCCCGCTTCGGCCACCACGCGCTGCGCCGGCGTCAACGTCGAGAGGAGCGCCGCCCGACGCGTGGCCACGAAGGCGTCGAGCGCCTGGTTCGCTTCCTCGAGCGGCACGCCGCGGGTCTGCTGGCGCGAATGACAGGCGGGCTGCCGCGCGGCCTGCGGTACCCGCGCGACGCCGAGCGTCGTACAGGCCTCGTCCCAGGCCACCGAGGAGCCGCCCACCGGGTCGACGTCGAGCGCCGCGTCCACCAGCGCCGCGCCGCCCGCCACCACGTCGCTCCACGCAGCCAGGAACGCCGACACCGTCACACCTCGAGGTCGTCGTCGGGGTCTGCCTCGCCGGCCGAGTACTGCGCCGTGTACTTCGCGCTCAGCGCTCCGTATTGGCCGGCCAGCTGAAAGTCGGTCGACAGCTTCTGTGACCAGTGCGCCGACATGTTGGACCAGTCGACCGCGGTGAGGCCGAACACCTTCTTCAGCATCGCGTTGACGTCCTTGCCCTGCTGGGCCCACACGCCCTGCGCCGTCTGAATCTCGACCCACCGCTCGAACGTCACCGGCGCGGCGCCCTTCACCTTCTTGCCCGCGACCTTGTCGTTGACGCCCATCGAGGCCGACGCAGCCTGGGCCGACGCGCCGTACGCGCCCGCGCCGCCCGCCGCGAAGGCCTTGCCGTACGCGGTGGCGATGGCCATGGCGGCGTCGGGGTTCGACTGGTCGCTCATGCGCGCGTTCCACGTCTCGCTCGCGCGCGCCCACTTCGCTTCGTCGAGCCTGTGCGGCGCCAGCAGCTTCTTGAGCGCCGCGGCGTCGCCTCCGGCCGAGATGAGCTTCGCGTTGATCGTTGCCCACACCTGCAGCGACACGCCCTCGACGGGGTCCAGCATGCCGGGCTCGAGCGCGTCGCGCAGCCTGGCGCGGCTGCCTTCCTGCCTGGCGACGAGGGCGGCGTTGGTGAACTCGGGGTCCTTCGCGTAGTGGCGCAGGAAGGTCTGGGTGACGCGCTTCCAGTGGTTGCGGTTGCGCAGCCCGTGCTTCTCGAGGGTGGCCTGGAAGGTGTCTTCGCCGTCTTCTTGCGACTGCTCGAGGTCGAAGTGCTTCGTCCAGTACGCGACGAAGTTGCCTGACTCCCAGTCTCCCCAGTCGGGCTTGAAGTACGTCTTGCCGTTGCGCTCGAACGTCATCGCGTCTTCGTCGTCGTCGTCGTTGAAGCCGACGCCTTCATGCGTGACGTAGTCCCACTCGACGCCCTCTCTGTCGGTGGGGCGCACGCCGTCGGCCGCGTGCTGGCCGCGCGGCTGGGCGTCGCCTTCGTCCTCTTCGTCCTCTTCGTCCTCCGCGGCGTCTTCGTCGCCGTCGTATTCGTCGGGGAGCAGGTCGTCGTGCTCGTCTGCTGGCGCTTCGTCGTCGACGGGCTCGTCTTCGACCCGGGGCGCGGCCTTCTTCGGCACGTGCGCAGGAATGGCGGCGGTCGCGCCAGCGTCGGCCTTCGCCTCGTCCATGCGGCGCTCGAAGTCGGCGAACGACTCGTCGCCCATCATCGTCATCGAGTCATGGCCGATGAAGACCTCGGGCTCGGGCTTCTTCGGGGCCGGCCGGGCCGGAGGCGGCTTCTTCTTCGGGTCGTGCTTCACGGGCCGACGACATATCCAAACCGCGTGGGGCGCAACCCGTTTTCCGCGTGGGCGGGAGCGGCCGCTTGCAGGTGGCGGGCCGGGGTGACACGAGCGCGGGGTGCGAAGCCAACTGCTGGGACTGGTCGCGATGGTGGCCGTGAGCGCGTGCGCGGTGGTGCAGAAGGTCGAGGCGGCCATCGACTGCAACGGCATCTGCGAGCGCTACGCCTCGTGCTTCGACAAGAGCTACGACGTGAGCGCCTGCGCCTCGCGGTGCCGGGCCTCGGCCAGCGAGCGCCCCGACTTTCGTCGCAAGGCCGACCTCTGCCACGCCTGCATCACCGAGCGCTCGTGCGTGGCGGCGACGTTCGCGTGCGTGACGGAGTGCGTGGCCGTGGTGCCGTAGCTCCGGGCTCACTCCGACGGGTCGACCGAGAGGACTGCGTCACCGCGAACGCGGAGGCGGTGAGGCGCGCCCGGAGCGAAGCCGTCGAGGCGCTCAGCCTGCCAGCGCCATCGCTGCACGCCGAAGGGCCACGGGAAGGCCCGACGGAAGCGCACCTCGAAGACGCTCTGCTCGCCTGTCACGCGCTCGTCGCTGCCCCGGCTGACGGGCCAGCGCATCGCCGGGGTGGTGCCGCGCTCGACGAGCGTGTCCACCGACACCCACCGCCACGCCTTCCAGGTGAAGAACGGCGCGCGGCGGTCTTCGGAGCGGTAGGTGCGGACGCGGCGGGTGCGCTCCACGGTGCGGGTGGCCGGCTCGGTGACGGTGCGCGTCTGGGTGCGCGTCTTCGGCGTGCGCGTCGTCTTCGTCTCGTCGCACCACCTCGGCTCGCAGCGGCGCGGCCCGGGCGTGCACGTCGTGCGACAGGTGGCGAAGCCGTTGCCGTTGGGGCTGCACACCTCGCGGCACGTCTCGCGTCCGGGGCTGCAGTCTTCTCCGCAGCGCTCGCGCTCGGTGCGGGTCGAGACGTCGGCTCCATCGGCCACCGTCTCGCGCACCTCGCGGGTCCGCGTGCCGTCGGGCACCTCTTCCTGGTACGTCTCGTCGGCCCAGCCGTCGGGCACCTGGACGACGTGATGCACGCGGGTCCCGTCTGGCTTCAGCGCGAGCGCGTCGGCGGGCACCTGCTCACGAAAGCCCTGCTCCTCGACGAGCAGCCGGCGCTCGAGGGTCGCGGTGTTTCGCCAGGCGATGGCGTCGACCACCACGTCGACGTCCGTGAAGCCGCGGCTGGCCTCGCGCAGCACCAGGCCTGCGCCGACGCCAGCGAGCGCCAGCAGCAGCACGAAGAGGCCACAGCCGCGCAGACACCCGATGCCGCCCTTCGCCGGCGCCTTCGCGGGCGCAGCCGACCTCGGGCGGGTGACCGGCGGCCTCGCCCCGCACTGTCGACAGGCGCCGTCCGCGGCGCGTTGGTCACTGCCACAGAAGGTGCAGCGCCAGTCGGCTCCTCCCATCGCGATGGCGAGCAGCTTGGGGTCGGTGACGCTGGGGGCCGCGGCGGGGTCCTCCGGCAGCGCCCACGCCTCGGAGCCGTCCTTGGGGTTGTTGCAGGCCTGGCAGACGCCGTGGCGCCCGAGGTTGCGGTGCTGACAGCTGGAGCAGCGCCACCACATCTCGACCTGCCGCTCGTTGGCCATCGTCGGACGCTCTACCTCCCAGAAGGCCGGCACTGACGGGGCAACGGCGTCGCCATTCACGCACGCCCGGGAATCGAGCTATCCACGCTCCCGTGAACCTTCGCCTCGTCGCCCTCGCGCTGTCGTCGTTCGCCGCCTGCAAGAAGGACCCGGCTCCCGTCGAGGTGAGGCCCGCCCCCGCGGCGGTGAAGGCGGCGGTCGCGCCGGTCGAGGTCGAGGTCGCGGGCGCGTACCACGCGGTGAAGTGCGGCGACGTGACGGCGGTGTGGAGCGGCAGCGCCGACGACTTGAAGGAGCTCGCCGTCGAGGGCCGCCCGGTGCCGAAGTCGTACGGCGTCAAGAGCCTGTCCTTCGTCTTCGCCGATGGAAGGCAGCACCCCTTCACCCCCAGCGGAGAGCTGATGTTCTCGGACTGGAGCTTCGAGGTGTTCTCGCCCGACTGCTCCCGCGCGGTGCTGCTGCAGGACCGCTACGGCCCCTTCACGGTGCTCTCGACGAGAGACCTCGCCACCTTCTCGAACGCCACGCCGGTGAAGGCCGAGGGCGAGACGGCCTCGGTGCACGGCCAGTGGCGGTGGACCGGGCCGTCGACCTTCGAGTTCGTCGCCAGCTGCTGTGGCGGCGCCAGGGTGGTGTCGGGAGACGCGAGCGCCCCGGGGAAGCTCGCGCCCGTGTTCGAGGCGGCGTCGGCGCCCAGCGGCGTGCGGCGGGGCCAGGGTGGCTGGGAGGTGGCGAAGTGAGCACCACGCTCGAGGCGATGCGCGAGGTGGCCCAGCGCGCCAAGGCGGCGTCGCGGGTGATGGCGGCGGCGACCACGGAGCAGAAGAACCGCGCGCTCCAGCGAATCGCCGCCGAGCTCCGGGCCCGCACCGTCGTCATCGTGGCAGCCAACGCGCTCGACCTCGCCGACGCGAAGGCCTCGGGCAAGAACGAGGCGTTCCTCGACCGGCTGATGCTGGACCCCTCGCGCGTCGAGGCGATGGCGAAGGCGGTGGAGTTCATCGCCGGCCTCGAGGACCCCATCGGCGAGGTGACCGAGAGCTGGCGCCGGCCCAACGGGCTCGAGGTTCGCAAGGTGCGGCTGCCGCTGGGCGTGGTGTTGATGATCTACGAGTCGCGCCCCAACGTGACGAGCGACGCGGCCGCGCTGTGCCTGAAGTCGGGCAACGTGGCCCTGCTGCGCGGGGGCTCCGAGGCGTTCCGCTCCAACCGCGCCATCGCCGACGCCCTCATGCACGGGCTGTCGAGCGCGGGCCTGCCCACCGACGCCGCCGTGCTGGTGCCCGACACCAGCCGCGAGTCGATGCTGGCGCTGCTGACGCTCGATGGGCTCATCGACCTCTGCATTCCGCGGGGCGGCGAGGGGCTCATTCGCTTCGTCGCCGAGAACGCGCGGGTGCCGGTGGTGAAGCACTACCAGGGCGTGTGCCACGTCTTCGTGCACGCCGCCGCCGACCTCGAGATGGCCGAGCGCATCGTGGTGAACGCGAAGGCGTCGCGGCCGGGGGTCTGCAACGCGATGGAGTGCCTGTTGGTGGACGAGGCCATCGCGGCCACGGCGCTCCCGCGGCTCGCGCAGGCGCTGGTGGCGAAGCAGGTCGAGCTGCGCGGCTGTGAGAAGACGGTCGCGGCGCTGCGGTCGGCTGGGGTTCCGGTGACGCCCGCGGCCGAGGCCGACTTCGGGAAGGAGTTTCTCGAGCTCATCGCGGCAGTGAAAGTGGTGCCGGGCCTCGAGGGCGCGCTGGCCCACATCGCGCGCTACGGCAGCGAGCACACCGAGGCCATCGTCACCGGCTCGAGAGACGCGGCGCGGCGCTTCACCCGAGAGGTGTGCGCGTCGGCGGTGGTGGTGAACGCGTCGACCCGCTTCAACGACGGCGGCGAGCTGGGCCTGGGGGCCGAGGTGGGCATCAGCACCTCACGCCTGCACGCGTTCGGGCCCATGGGCGTGCGGGAGCTGACGGCGCAGAAGTTCGTGGTGGAAGGCGATGGGCAGGTGCGCGGCTGACGTCCTCGTCAACGGCTACCCGGTGATGCTTCAGCGCTACAACCGCGCGCTCCTGGCGACCCGCTTCGGGTCGTGAGGGCTCGAGGCGTCACTGCGCCGCGCGCTCGAGGTCGGCGATGACCAGCTTCTTCATCGCCAGCAGCGCCGTCATCACCTTCTGCGCCTTCACCGGGTCGGGGTTCGACATCAGCCTGCCCAGGCCCGCCGGCACCACCTGCCACGACAGCCCGAAGCGGTCCTTCAGCCAGCCGCACTGGCCCTCCTGGCCTCCGCCCGACAGGAGCGTCTGCCACCGCTCGTCCAGCTCGGCCTGCGTCTGACAGGTGATGGACATCGAGATGGCCTCGGTGAACTTGAACTGCGGGCCACCGTTGAGCGCCTGAAACCGCAGCCCGTCGAGCTCGAACACCACCACCAGCGCCTTGCCGTTCGGGCCCGGGCTCGTCGAGGTGATGCGCGAGTTCTCGAAGACGGAGCAGTAGAACGCCGCCGCTTCTTCGGCCTGGCCGTCGAACCACAGGCACGGCGTGATGGTCTGCGTCGGGGTCGTCATCGGGGCTCCCTGCGTGGGGTTCCGCCGCGGTGTACTCCGCCCGCGCGAATGTTGCTCAACACGCGTGAACGCCCGGTGTAAGCCCTGCCGCATGGCCGCGAAGAAGAAGACGTCACCCCGCACGAAGCCCGCCGCGAAGGCGAAGAAGAAGCCCACCGCGGGGAAGAAGCCCGCCGCGAGCAAGAAGCCAGCGGGCAAGAAGGCGGCGCGCAAGCCGGTCGCGGCGAAGAAGTCGGGCAGCCCTGGCCGCGCGAAGAAGCCGGCCACGAAGGGCGCCCGCAAGGCGGCTCCGCGCACGGCGAAGCGGCCCAGCGTCAAGCGGCCGGCGGCGAAGAAGAAGCCCGTCGTCGCCCGGCGCCGCGCGGCGAACCCCGAAGGCCTCGAGCTGGCCCGCGCCATCGCCGTCGTCTCTGACGAGAAGAAGGCCACCGACGTGATGGTGCTCGACCTCACCCACAAGTCGAGCGCCGTCGGCTACGACTACCTGGTGCTCGCCAGCGGCGACTCGGACGTGCAGCTCGACGCGCTCAAGAACGGCGTGCTCGACCTGCTCAAGCTGCGCAACCGCCGGCCCTCGTCGGTCGAGCCGTCGCCCGACTGGGTGTGCCTCAACCTCGATGACGTGGTGGTGCACTTCTTCACGCCCGACAAGCGCGAGATGTACGACCTCGAAGGCCTCTGGAGCGACGCCGAGCGCATCGCGCTGTGAAGCTGACGGTCGTCTCCATCGGGAAGGACCGCTCGGGCCTCTTCGCGCCGGGCGTTGCGGAGTACGCCAGGCGGCTTGGCCACGTCGCGAAGCTCGAGCTGCTCGAGCTGTCGGAGTCGAAGCGCGCCGGGCCCGCCGCGAAGGCCGACGAGGCGGCCGCCCTGCTCGGCAAGCTCAAGCCCACCGACGTGCTGGTGGCCCTCGACGAGCGCGGCAAGTCACTGACGAGCGTGGCGTTCGCGAAGTGGCTCGAGCAGCACCAGGCCCAGGGCCGCCACGTGGTGTGCGTCATCGGCGGTGACGAAGGCCTCGATGACGCCGTGCGCGCGCGCGCCCAGCTCACCCTCTCGTTGTCGGCGATGACGCTGCCTCACCGCATGGCCCGGCTGGTGTTGATGGAGCAGCTCTACCGCGCGTTCTCGATTCTGCGCGGGGAGCCGTACCACAAGTAGTCGTCACGGCTCAGCCCTCTCTGAACTCGACAGCTTGGCGCGTTTGCGCTTTGTCGCTCGGCACCATGAGCGCGCCGAGTCACGAAAGGGCTCGCTGTGTTTCTTCAGGGGGTATGCGGTGAGGGTTCTCGTGCTGGCGGTGGCTGTCTGGGGCCTTTCGGGCTGTCGACTGGTGACGACCTGTCGCACGAACTCCGACTGCAGTGAGGGAGCGCGGTGTGCGGCCGAGGGCGTCTGTGTCTTCGACGTCGACGCTGGCTCGGCCGGAGGCTCCACAGGGGGCGGGATGACGGGCGGAGGCTCCACGGGCGGCGGCACCGC
>JACSRE010000402.1 GCA_014879945.1 Myxococcus sp. | reverse complement strand
CGGGAGGCGACGCTGGAGCAAGCGCTGGTGGCGCCGCGGGCGGGGCATCGGGAGGAGGTGGAGGCGGGAGCTCCGGTGGAGCCGCTGGGGGCGCGTCCTTCCCCTGCGGCTTGCCTCCCTTCGCCCTCATCTCGTCGTCCCCCTACCCGGTGACCTTCGTGCCCCAGGGCAGGCCCGCGATCGCGGTCGGCGGCGGCCGCCTGGCCGTCGGGAGCCCCCGCCCCAACACCGGGCTCGATGGCGTGCTGCACCTCGTGACGTTCGATGGTGGGCTGCGGGAGCTCGTCCGCAACACTGCGGCGCTTCCACCCCGTGAGTTCGGAGCGCGCCTGGCGTGCAACTTCGAGTGTGGCTTGATCGCGGCGACGTTCACGCAGTTCGACGGAGGGGGCATCGAGCTCCGAGTCGCCGACGGAGGCCTTCATGCCGCGTTGGTGCGTGGCGCCTCGACGGTGCAGTGCGGACAGTCGGTGGCGCTCGCGAGTCAGGCCCTGGTGGCTGCCACTGGCTGCGGAGGTTCGAACGAGGTCGTCTCTTCTGAGGTCAGGGTCCTCCGCCCTGATGGAGGAACGACCACCGCGTTCTCGTTCGGCAAGGTCTACACGCATGATGTCGCGCTGAACGGTCCTGGCACCTTCCTCGCCACCACGACCTGCAACCCGGACGGAGGCGCATGCGTGGCGGAGGTCCTGGGCAATGTCCTTGGCAACATCACGTCTCCGATCTACCGGTCCCCGCCTCTCCCCGCCGCGGACTCCGTGACGTACTCGAACGTCGAGCTCGACGAGTCCGGCTCGGTCCTCGCGGTCTCCAACCCGAGGTGGCACGGAGGATTCGGCGGCTTCAAGGTGCTCACGTTCTCGGGGACGACCTTCGACGTCGAGGCCGAAGTCGATGGGGGATCGGCGACGGACCAGCTCGGTTTCGGGCTCGCCATGTCCGGAGACGGGCGCCTGATCGTGGTGACGAGGTTTCGGGGCGGCACGACCTTCGTCTACGACCGCTTCAGCGATGGCGGCTTGTGCCTGGCGCAGACGCTCCCGGTGTCGAGCGTGGTTCGGAGCGACGTGAGCGTCAGCCGAGACGGGCGGACGATCGCGGTCGTCGGTCTCGATGGCGGCCTGCAGGTGTATCAGCGGCCCTGAGCACGCGTGACCGGGCTGCGGTCACGTCAAGGTGGGAGCCGACACTGTTGCGGCCGTGCGCGCACGAGAAGGCGCAGCGCCGTGGCGTTCGATTGCGCTGAGTTGCAGCCGTGCCTCGGCTGACAATGACGAGTGACGCCGCGGCCGTCTTGACGCATCGGTCGTGCGGCGACATTCGCGACACGAATCGCGGAGGTCGAGGATGTGCTGACCGGTGCACTCCTTCCATCGCGAGCCGGTGCGGACCATGTGCTGGCCGACAAGGCTCTTGCAGGTGGCTTCGACGTTGCTGCTGCCGATGGGCAAGCCGAGCGCGCGCGCCTCGACGTAGCCCATGCGGTCGCCCTGGTTCTCGAGGTAGGTGATGGCCGCGTGGACCGGGCGCTCTTTCCGACCCGGACTTCGCGTTTGCCAGAAGCGTAGAGCTCCTTGAGGATGCGGGTGGGCGCACGCTCGCAGTTCAGCAGCAGCGCCTTCCACCGTTGGAGCACGCCGCTCGCAGCAGCACCGAAGAGGACTGTGGCCGCCGCGCCCAGCTTCTCGGCGACATGCCAGAAGTCCACGAGGCGATGCACCCGCACGCCGAGGCTGTCCTCGTTGAAGGCGCC
>JACSRE010000006.1 GCA_014879945.1 Myxococcus sp. | reverse complement strand
GTTTGGCTCCTTCCACGTCTCGTGAATGCGCGCGCCCGGCGGAATCGACGGCGGCGGCGGCGGCGGCGGCACCGCGGGCAGCTCGACCTGGCTGGCGCGCATCGCCTCGAAGGCCCGCGCCTTGTTTGCGTCGTCCACCACCTGGAAGAAGCTCGCCAGCTCGGGAATGTCGCCCAGCCGCTTCCACGTCTCGCCGGTGAGCGAGATCTCATCGTCACGCGCCACCTTGCGCTCGATGATCCACTTCTGGAGCGTCGTGAGCTCCTTGCACAGGTAGGTGTTCCCGTTGGGCTGGCGCACCCGCCACTCACGGTGGACCGCGGTCGGCGGCAGGGGCGCGGCGGCGGCGCTGGCCTCGTCACGAACCGGGAGCGTCATCACCAGCGACTTCCGCTTCACGCGGAACACGTGCTGGCACTCGGAGCACTTCACGGTCACCCCGTCGTCGGTGACCCGCCCGTCGTCGAGCTCGTATTCCGACTGACATCGGGGACAGCGGACGTCCATGGGGCCTCGGACCGTAGATCAGGCCCCTCTCGACGGGAACGCAACAAAGCGGCTGCCCGGCCCGAGGGCGGTCGAAAAATTGCCCCGCGGGCCCCCCTCCCTACACTCCGCAACATGTCGATCCAGAGGTGTGTGCGATGACGACGGCGAAGCGACCGAAGGAAAAGGCGTTGCTCTCGAAGCAGGACATCGTCGCCCGACGAAAGGCCCTGAAAGAGAAGAAGCTGGGCTCGTCGAACACGGGCCGGCGCGCCATCGTGGGCGTGTTCGTGCTCGCGGCGTCGGTGTTGTCGTTCCTCTCCATCGCCACCTTCGACCGCGTCGATCGCGTCGGGCCCGGCTTCCGCAACGCCATCGGCCCGGTCGGCCACGCCATCGGAGAGGCCTTTCGCGGGCTGCTCGGCATCGTCGCGCTGGTGGTGCCGATCGTGGGCTTCTACGCCGCGGGCGTGCTCTTCCTCGGCGAGCGCGACAAGAAGCGCTGGCCGCAGCTGCTCTCGTTCGGCCTCTTCCTCGTCTCGGGCGCCATCCTCACCCAGCTGATGTTCCGCGAAGACCCGAGCTGGGCCCACGCGCCCGGTGGCCTGGTGGGCCGCGAGCTCGGCGGGCTGATGACGGCCCTCTTCTCGACCGTCGGCACCGTGGTGCTGGTGAGCGCCATCGCCGTCACCGCCGCCATCGTCGGCACCCAGTTCGCGTTCCTGCGCTTCTGTGGCTGGGCGTGGGCGAAGTCTCTGGTGCTGGCCGATCAGGCGAAGGCCTGGGCCCTCACCTTCTGGGCCGAGCAGCAGAAGCGGCTCGAGGAGCGCAAGCTCGAGGCCGAGAAGGCGCAGGCCGAAGAAGAGGCCTTCCTCGCCACGCTCGACGACGAAGAGGCGGAGCTCGCCGAGCTCGAGGCCGCCGCCGCCGAGGCCGAGGCCGCCGTGGAAGAGGCCGACCGCCTGCAGAAGAACCAGGAAGAGGCCCGCGCCCGCGCCCTCACCGAGAAAGAGAAGCTGCGCCTCGAGCGGGAGCGGCTGGCCATCGATCGCGAGGCCGCGCGCCTGGCGAAGGAGGCCCTCAAGTCGGCCCGCCTCAAGGAGAAGGATCAGCGCGCCCAGTCGATCGCCGCGCTCACCCCCGGCCTGCTCGACGAGGCCCGCACCGCCGCACCGCCCGCGGCCCCGGCGCACCAGCCGACCCAGCCCACCAACGGCGACCCGGCCTGGGCGATGTCGTTCTTCACCCCGCAGCCGCCGCCTCCGCCTCCCC
>JACSRE010000405.1 GCA_014879945.1 Myxococcus sp. | reverse complement strand
TCCGCTCCGAGGCGCCGGCGGGTCGAGCGCCGGTGCTGGTCGCGCTGCACGGCCTCGGCTCGAATGAGCGAGACCTGTTCGAGCTGGCGAAGCAGGTGGCCCCTGGCGCGCTCGTCATCTCGTTGCGCGCGCCGCTCGAGCTGGGGCCTGATCAGTTCAGCTGGTTCCCGGTGCGCTTCACCGAGACAGGGCCGGTCCACGACGCCGCCGCGGCCGAGCGGTCGCGGCTCCAGTTGGTGGCGTTCCTTCGCGAGCTGCGGAGCGAGCCGGGCGTCGACCCCACCCGCGTCACGCTGCTCGGGTTCAGCCAGGGCGCGATGATGAGCGAGGCCGTCGCGCTCACCGCCTGAGCTGGTCTCGGGCGTCGTGCTGATCGGCGGCAGGACGTTGCCTGAGCTGAAGGCGGCGCCTTCCCCCACTCGGCCGCGGGCGCTGGTGCTGCACGGCACCCGAGACGCGCGCCTGCCGTACGAGAACGCGGTGCGGACCCGCGAGGTGCTGCGCGGCGCCGGCTACGACGTCGACTTCCGCGCCTTCGACGCGGGCCACGAGATCAACGCCGAGATGGTCTCGGCGATGCGCGCGTGGCTGCGGTGACTCAGGCCAGCGCTGACGCTTTCGCCAGCGCGCGGTGCACCGCTTCCAGCGCCTTGCGGGCCTCGAGCAGCTCGCCGCGCTCCTTGGTGAGGTCTGACACCTGGCGCGCCAGCATGTCGCGCTCGCCCTTCAGCGCGTCGGCCGACCTGCGAAGGCCCGCCATCGCCTCGTGGGTGGCCTCGAGCTCGCTGGCCAGGCGCTCCTCTTCCTGGAGCGACGCCTCGAGCTCCCCGTCCTTCGCGGTCAGCGCCTCGCGCAGCTCCAGGCGCTCGCGCTCGCCGGCCTCGATGGCCTGACGCGACTCCTGGAGCGCGAGCAGCGCCTCGTTGCGCTCGCCCTCGAGTGAGCTGAGCTCGCGCTCGAGGTCGGCCAGCAGGTGCACCCGCCCTTCCATCTCGGCTGAGAGGCGGCGCGCTTCGTCCATGCGCAGCCGCGCCTCTTCCGTCGCGCGCTCGGCCTGACGGCGCGCGGCCTCGAGGTCTTGTGAGAGGGCCAGGTTCACCGCGCGCGTCTTCGCCAGCTCGCTCTGCAGCGCGGCGATGCGCTCGACGGCCAGGGTGCCGGCCTCGGCGGCCGTCTCGGGCAGCGGCTCCGGGCGCGGGTTCTCACGCACCGCCTTGAGCCGCTCGCGCAGCTTCTCGCGGCGGTCGGCGGCGTCATGCTGCGGCGCCTCCGACGGCGCGGTCTGCACCTCACGCACCTCGTGGGGCGCCTCGACGCCGCTCCTCACCGTCTGGGTGACGACGCTCCTGGGCTGGGCCATGACGACCTCCTCGGGGTGCTGGGCGACCGGCGCTTCGACGTGGGCCTCGACGGCCGGGGGCTCGGCGGAGGCGACGACCTGCGGCGCGGGCACTTCCGTCTGCAGCGCCGAGCTGAGCACCTCGGCGGCGCTGGGCTTGAAGGCGCGCGCGGTGAGCTTCGCCCGCAAGGCCTGCGAGAGGTCGGGCGCGGGCTCGTCGCGCGACGGAATCACCGGCTCGTGCGCCACGGCCTGCGCGAGCGACTCCACCGTCTCTTGACTGATGGACGGCGCCTCGGTGGTGCCCAGCATGGCGCCCAGCCGGAGCTTGGGGCGGGCCCGCGAGACGTTGGCGTCGAATGCCTTCTTCATGGGTGTGTTCTCCTCACGGTCCTTCGGGGGTCAGGCCGACTTCGCCTCGACCGATGACTGCACCTTCGAGCTCTTCTGAAGCCGCCCCAGCACCTCGTCGATGAGCGCCTGCACGTCGCCGGCGCCCTTCGAGTCACGGTCGAAGGCGAAGATGGGCATGCCCTCGCTCGAGGCCTGGGCGAAGCGCGTGCACTGGCGCACCACCTGCGGCAGCAAGAACTCGGGGTAGTGCGTCTTGAGCGCCTCGAGCGCCTCTTTCGCCAGCTTGAAGGTGGCGTTGAAGGCGTTCACCACGATGAAGACGTGGTCGAGCACGTGGCCCAGGTCCTCCTCGAGGCTCTGCACCGTCTCGAACAACAGCTTGAGGCCGTGGAACGAGAGGAAGTCGGCCAGCACCGGCACGATGAGGTCGTCGGCGGCCATCAGCGCGTTGAGGTTGAGCAGGCCGAACGAGGGCGGCGCGTCGAAGATGATGAAGTCGTAGTGCGCCTCGACCTCTTTCAGCGCGTTCTTCAGCTTGAACTCGCGGCCAGCCATCGGCATCAGCGCGAGGTCCACCGTCGACATCGTCAGGTTCGAGGGAATGAACTCGAGGTTGGGCAGCTGCGACTTCTGAATCGCCTGGCTGATGGGCGCCTTCTTCACCAGCACGTTGAGCAGGGTGTTCTCGAAGTCTTCACCTTCGAAGCCAAGGCACTTGGTGGCGTGGCCCTGGCTGTCGAGGTCGACGAGCAGCACGCCGTAGCCCAACTCGGCCAGCCGCCACGCGTACGAGGTCGAGAGCGACGTCTTGCCGGTGCCGCCCTTGAAGTTGAGGAACAGCTGCTTCCTCGTGCCGACCGACGGCGGGTACAGGTTCAGCTTGGCCCGCAGGTCCCAGACGTCTTCGGGCGTGAACGCGTCTTTCTCGAGCGACGCCTTGAGCGCCTTCGGGGTGATGTGCAGCAGCTCGGCGGCCTGACGTGGAGTGTAGGAAGGGGTTTCCATTTCGGTCCTCAGGCGACGAAGTATTTGTGGCCACGGCGAACGACCTGGCCCTGCTGCATGAGCGCTGCGCACGCCGCGCGCACCGTGTCGATGGAGGTCTGCAGCGCGCCCGCGAGCGCGTCAGCGGGCTGGCCACGAATGGCCGCGCGCAGCTCGGTGAGCACGCCGTCCACCACCGCGGCGTCGAGCGGGGCGGGCGCGTCTTCCTCCACGACGGCGACGGCCACGCGCGACGGACCCGCCATCACCGAGAGGCTCGCCGAGGCCGGGCGCTGCGGCGCGGCGGCCTGCGGGAGTGCGACGTGTTGGTGCGCAGCGACGGCGACCCGTTGCGCCACCGATCGCTCCGCGAGGTGCTCCGCTGCCGACTGCGCTGCGCTGCGCGACACGGACTGTTGCACCACGGACTCCTGCGCGACGGTCTGTGGAGCGCCGCGCTGGTGCGCCGCGGACAGTTGCGCCGCGGACTGTTGCGCCACGGACTGCTGCGCCACGGACTGCTGCGCCACGGACAGTTGCGCCACGGACTGCTGCGCCGCGGACTGCTGCGCCACGGACTGCTGCGCGACGGGCTGGTGCGCCACCCTCGGCAGCGCCGCCACCAGCTTCGCCTTCACCGGTTTCGACGGCACCTGCGCGAGGCGGCGCACCTCGCGGCGGCGCTGCGCCTCGTCGAGGTCGACCAGCTGGCTCACGTCTTGGCCCAGGAGCCTGGAGAGCGCCTGGCTGGCCGAGCGACGAACGCGCAGCTCGGGGTCGCGCATGGCCTGCATCAGCCACGGGCGCGCCGACTCCACGCCGCTGGCGCCCAACACCAGCGCCGCGAGCGAGCGCACGTCGGCGTTCTCGTCACGAATGGCCGTCTCGCCGAGCTCGAGCGCCGACGGGCCCTGCAGCCCCAGCGCGAGCAGCGACGCGCGCCGCCGCACGGCCGAGTCCGGGTCTCTCACCGCCGCCGCGAGGTGCGGGCCCGCCTGGGTCGGGTCGAGCTTGAGCAGCGCCTTGAGCGCGGTGATGCGCACCTCGGGCGCCGCCGCGCGCAGCTGCGGAAGAATGATGGGCACCGCTTCGACCTTCGCGAGCGAGGCCAGCGCGTTGAGGAGCGCCACCTTCACCGCGGGCTCCGACTCGGCGTGGAGCGCCGTAGCCAGCGCCGGCGCCGCCGCGGGGTGCGCGAGGGCCGTCAGCCGCTCCGCAGCGCGGGCGCGCGCCGAGGCGTCAGGCGCCGACAGCTCGCGCACCGAGAAGCCAAAGAGCGTCTCTTCCGAGCGGCCCGCGAACGGGAAGGCGCGCTCGAGCGACTCGAGCTCGGCCTTCGACACCGTCAGCCGGCCCTGGGTGTTGAGGGCCTCGGCCTGGTGCTCGATGTACGAGGGCGGCGCGTCGGGGGCCTTCTCAGGCAACGTGGGCGCGACCAACAGCGGCGCAGGCGCCCCGTTGGCGTGCTCACGTCGCAGCAGCACCTCGCTGCGCAGCTCGGCGATGAACGAGGCGAGGTTGAACGGGTCGCTGACGTCGGTGTTGAGGCGCGAGGCGTCGAGGATCTTCCCCAACAGCTCGGCGCGCTCCCGGCGCAGCGCCTCGGCGAGGTTGGCCGACTCTTCCCGCTCGGCGTGCGCGCGCGTCGACCGCACCTCGAGCTCGGCGATGGCGCGGCGCAGCTCGATCTCCCGCTGCGACGAGGCCGCGAGGTCGGCGCGCAGGCGCTCTCGCTCGGCGCACGCCTGGTCGAGGTCGTTCGTCAGCTGCTGCGCGCGCGCTTCGAAATACACGATCTTCTCCAGCGCGCTCTTCAGCAACGCATCGGGGCGCTCTTGGCTCACGCGATTGGGCCTTTCGTGCCGGTGGATCGCTGCGACAGTTCCGTCAAGAAAGAGGAGCGTAGCGGCCTGTAGCGCCGTGTCTCTTTTTTGACCGGAGGCACCCTATGTGGCAGCCACTTCCTTGTAAACCCCTGGATCCGTTGAGCTTTCTCAACCGAGAGGCCCCAACGCCGCCGAGGCCGATTTACCGGCCCCGGAGCGCTGTCAGGCGGCTGTGTAATAATCGAGTCGCAGCGCTCTCGTTGCGAGCAGGCAGGCCCATGGGCGAGGGTCGCGCGCCATGGTTCAGCTCGAAGCGCACCCGTTGCTCGACGCGAAGTTCTTCGTGACCACCTTTCCCCGACCGCTCGGTGAGCTCGGGCGCGTCGAGGCGGTCTGCGCGTTGTTGTCCACCACCGCAGCGGCGCCGGTGTCGGCCGACGACGCGGTGCGGAGCGCGATTCGAGACCTCTTGCGCCACGGCGGCTACAAGCCCACGGGCCGCGGCAAGCCCGCCTCGGAGTACCTGGTGCGGGCCGTCACCGAAGGTGCGCTCGGCTCCATCAACGCGGCCGTCGACGCGTGCAACGTGGTGTCGCTCCACTCGGGGCTGCCCATCAGCGTCGTCGACCTCTCGCTCGCGACGCCGCCTTTTCGGGTCGCCGTCGCGCCCGAAGGGAGCGCGTACGTCTTCAACCAGGGCGGCCAGACCATCGACCTCGGCGGGCTGCTCTGCCTCTTCGATGCCGTGGGCCCCTGCGCGAACGCGGTGAAGGACTCGCAGCGCACCAAGACGACCCCGCAGACCACCCGCACGCTGTCGGTGCTGTGGGGCACCAGCGCCTTGCCGGGCCGCGCGCAGGCCGCCGCCGCCTGGTACCGCGCGCTCCTCGAGTCGAACGGCGCGCGCACCGAAGACGCCTGACTTGCGTTGCCTCAAGCGGTGCGCGGGGCACGCGCTTTTCCACCACGCCGCGGTCTATGCCTCACCGCGTGAGCGACTTCCGCACCATCATCGAGCCCTTCCGCATCAAGTCCGTCGAGCCGCTGCGACTGTCGACGCCTGAAGAGCGCGCGGCGCGCCTCGAAGAAGCGGGGCTCAACCTCTTCGGCCTGCACTCGACCGACGTGCTCATCGACCTGCTGACCGACTCGGGCACGGGCGCGATGTCGTCTGAGCAGTGGGCGGCGCTCCAGCGCGGTGACGAGTCCTACGCGGGCTCGCCGTCGTACTTCCGCTTCGAGGCCGCGGTGAAGCACCTGTTCGACTTCAAGCACCTCATCCCCACGCACCAGGGCCGCGCCGCAGAGAAGATTCTGTTCTCGGTCGTCGGCGGGCCCGGAAAAGTGGTTCCCTCGAACACGCTCTTCGACACCACCCGCGCCAACGTCGAGGCCAGCGGTGCGACGGGTGTTGACCTGCTCTACCCCGAAGGCCGCCAGCCCTCGGTGCCGCACCCGTTCAAGGGCAACCTCGACGTCGAGGCGCTCGAGCGGCTGCTGTCGGAGCACGGCCGCACCCGCGTGCCGCTGGTGCTGGTGACGGTCACCAACAACTCGGGCGGCGGCCAGCCGGTCAGCCTCGAGAACCTGAGGGCCGTGCGCGCCGTCTGCGATCGCCACCGCGTGCCGCTGTTCCTCGACGCCTGCCGCTTCGCCGAGAACGCGTGGTTCATTCGCCAGCGGGAGCCGGGCCAGGCGCACCGCGAGGTCGTCGACATCGTGCGCGACATGGCGGCGGTGGCTGACGGCATGACGATGTCGGCCAAGAAGGACGGCATGGCGAACATCGGCGGGTGGCTCGCGCTCGACGACGACGCGTGGGCGCTGCAGTGCCGCAACCTGCTCATCCTCACCGAGGGCTTCCCCACCTACGGCGGCCTGGCCGGTCGCGACCTCGACGCCATCGCGCAGGGGCTCACCGAGGTCGTGCAGCACGACTACCTGCGCTACCGCGTCCGCTCGACCGAGTACCTGGGCGACGCGCTGCAGAAGCTCGGGGTTCCCATCGTGCTGCCCACCGGCGGCCACGCCGTGTACCTCGACGCGCGCGGGCTGCTGCCCCACGTCGACCCGCTCCAGTACCCGGGCCAGGCGCTCGCCGTGGCGCTCTATCGCGAGGGCGGCGTGCGCAGCTGTGAGATTGGCACGGTGATGTTCGGCCTCCAGCCCGACGGCACCGAGCGCCCCGCCGCGATGGACCTGGTGCGCCTGGCGATTCCCCGGCGCACGTACACCCAGAGCCACATGGACTACGTCGTCGAGGTCGTCGAGCGCGTCGCGGCCAAAGCCCGCCACCTGCGCGGGCTGCGCATCGTCGAGCAGCCCAGCACGTTGCGGCACTTCTCGGCGCGCTTCGCCGACGTGTGAGCGCCGCCGCGCCTCCGAGGTCCAGTGAGGCCGCAACGGCCAGTTGACCGACCGGGTCGACGCTTGAGTCGCGCCGTGAATCAAGGGACGCTGGATGCGGTCCTTCCTCCGCCATGCGCCTGCTCCTCGCCCTCTGCCTCCTCCTCTCGAGCGTCGCCTTCGCCAAAGACAAGGAGTGCGCCCGCTCCTGCGACGACCTGCTCAAGCCCATGGCCGCCGACTGCCGCAAGTCCGAGAAGGGCGGCGCGCACGGCGGCGGCGACAAGCACGAAGACAGCCACAACGACGCCGAGGCCTGTCAGGCCGCGATGAAGAAGATGCGCACCGCGTGCCTCAAGGACTGCTCGGGCGAGCCCAGGAAGAAGCGCTGATCAACCGCGCGACGCGCTCTTCGGGAGCCCCGTCGCCGGGTCGCACCACCAGGTCGGGCGCGAGCGGTGCCTCGTACGACGCGCCCACGCCCGGCAGCTGCGACGGCGGGCTCGCGTAGAGGCCCTTGGCGTCTCGCCGCGCGCACTCGCTCAACGGCGTGTCGACGAAGACCTCGAGCAGCCCCGGGCTCAACGCGCGCGCGCGGTCTCGATAGGCGCGGCGGTGCGCGGTGGCTGCCACCAGGACCACCTGGCCCTGGCTGGCGAGCGTGGCCGCCAGCTTCGCGAGCGTCTCGTAGAACTGGTCGCGTGAGGTGTCGTCGTAGCCGGGGGGCGGAGACAGGCACTCGCGCACCTCGTCGCCGTCGAGCACCACGCAGGCCTGCGGAGCGAGCGCCGCCGCCGTTCGCCTGGCGAGCGTCGACTTCCCCGACGAGGGCAGCCCGGTGAACCAGACGACCCGCCCGAGCTGGCGCGAGCGCTCAGGGCTGCCTGGCGCCAGCACCAGCTCGTCACCCCAGGCGGGGTCGAACCGTGGCGCACTCAGCGCGCGCTCGGCGAGGGTGAGCAGGCGGTCACGCTCGGCGCCCGTCACGTTCGCGTACCAGCGCGGGTTGGCCAGCACGAGCAGCCGCCACGCCAGCCAGGGCGCCAGCACCTCGAGCAGCGCCTCATCGTGGGTCGCGCGAACGCCCTCCCAGAGGCGCCGCCACAACCGCCCCAGCCCGCCCTCCCAGGTCTCGGGCCGCGAGAGGCCGAAGAAGACGAAGTTCACCGCCAGGCACGCGACGTCGTCGGCGGGGTCGCCCTCGGAGCCGCGGCTGGTGTCGAGCAGCTGCGGGGTCGAGGCGCCCTCGGCGAAGACGATGTTGAACGGGTGCAGGTCGCCGTGCGTACGCCGCAGCCGCTCCGAGCGCCCCTTGAGGCGGTGGCGCCAGGCCAGGCAGCTGCGCTCCAGCGCGTCGAGGCGGGAACGCGGCGCCCCCTCGACGTCAGGGGGGTACCCGTCGACCAGCCCGGCGATGCCCTCTCCGCTGCCCACGAGGTCGCGAATGGCGCGGGTGTAGGCGACGGCGTGCGTGCCAGGTCGTTGATGGAGCTCACCCATCACCTTCACCAGGGCGTCGAGCCGCGCGAGGTCGAGCGCCGTCGCAGCGCCCGTCGCCGCCAGGCGGCGCAGGTCGGTGGCGTAGACCTCGCCCTCGGCCCAGGTGGTCAGCAGGTAGAACTCGCCGGCCTCCTGGAGCGAGGCGAGCGTTCCATCGCGCTGCACCGCGCCCACGTCGAGCGCCCGGGTATGGTTGGGAATGAGCCCGAAGGTGTCGAACGCCAGCAGCTGCCCAGCGGCGCGGTCGGCGCGGCGGTCGTGCCCGAATTGATCAGCGTTCGCGACGTGGAGCACCACCGTCATCCGCTCGCCGTCGGCGCCCTCGAGCGAGAGCTTGAGGGGCCGGCCGTAGCCCAGGGTCTTCGCGGTCTCGTCGTCGGTGGCGCCGTCGATGCCGAGCGCCTGCACCGCCACGACCCGCAACTGGGGGAAGAGCTCGCCCAGCCGTTGCACGAGCCCCGAAGGCAGCGCCCGCTGGGGCTTCGGCTGCGCGGTGGTCGTCGACGCGTCGGTCATGACCGCCGCATCATCGCATCGCCCGAGGTGAGGTGGGAGCCGCTCCTCGAAACGAACACGGAGCCCGTGGGTGGCCACGCGCTCCGAGGTCGTCAACGCGAGGAAGTGGAGGCGTCAGCGGAAGCCGACGTTGAACTCCACGTGCGAGTGACGGCCGTGGCGGCGGTCGCTCCGGTGGTCGTCGTAGGCCACCCACACCCAGCGCTGCTGCGTCTCATAGCGGCCTGCGGTCTGGGTCGTGACGTAGCGGCCGGGCGTGCAGCGCTGCTTCCACGGCTTGCGCGGGTTGCCAGTGCACTGTCCGACGACCCACACCTGCTGCGTGACGCCCGGCACGTACTGCTGCGTCGTCTGCAGCTCCCACTGGCCCGGAGCAGCGCGGGGCGCGGGGCGCGGCCCACACTGAGGGCTGAACGACCGCGGGCATCGGGGCCTGCGCGACGGGGACCGCCTGGTGGTACTGCGCGAAGGCGGCGGGGGCGGCGACCACGGCGAGGAGGCTGAGGAGTCGAGCGTGCATGCCCCGTTGGAACGAGGCCTGGCTGATCCTATTCACCCCTCGCGCGTGGCGCCCCGGGTCGGCTCAGGCCGCGAGCTTCTCGCACTCGGCTGCGCACTTCTGGCAGCTCTCCATGCACGCCTTGCACTCGGCGTGGTGGTTCTGGTGCTTCTTGCAGGCCGCTTCGCAGTCGCGACAGACCTTCGCGCAGACGGCCGCGAGCGCCTTGAGGTGGGCCGAGTTGAGGCGCGTGAGGTCGGCGAGCGCGTGACACATGGGCAGCATCGCGCGCACGGTGCCGGCACACTCCGCCATCGACTTGTCGCCCGTCGAGAGCGTGCGAACGCAGTGGTCGAGGCAGGTCTCGCCGGCCTTGATGCAGTCGAGCGCGGCGGCGAGCAGCGCGTCGTTGATCACCCAGGGAGCGGCCTTCGCGGGCGCCGCCGCCTTGCCCTGCGCCATCGCCGTCAGGCTCAGCACCGCCGCGCCACCAGCCGCCATCGTCACTGCGTCACGTCGAGTCATCGTCATGAGAAGCTCCTTGGGTTGAGGGTTCAGCGCGAGGCATACGCCCGCACGTCGCCGCCGGTGCGAAAAAAGAACACCGTTCAGGTGAGTGGGCGCTCGACGGCGCGGCCCAGCGCGCGGTTGCGCACGTGCGCGAACATCATCGCGGTCGCTCCGGCGAGGCTCAGCACCATCTCGAGCGCGCCCTCATCGAACGCGAACGCGGCCACGGTGAGCAGCGAGAGGCCCAGCGAGGCCAGCGCCAGCACCCTCGCGTCGCGGTGCCGCCGAAAAGCCGGCACGAACGACCAGCCCGCGACCGCCGCCACCAGCACCAGGAGGAGAGGATGAAAGCCGCCCAACATCGAGGCCGCCGCCGGCGCCGCCACCACCAACCCCGGCATCGAGAGGCAGTGCACCATGCAGAGGCCCGACAGCGCCGTGCCGACGACGTCGAAGCTCCTCGCGACCGCGGCTGACGAAGGCTGATCCACCTGGACCGAGCGGATAGCCAAGGCGTCGGTCAATCGCAAGCCAGTTACAACTGCGACGCGGTGCCGAGAGGTGGTGAGTAGCGGGAACGCGGGAAAGAAATCGAAGCCGGGAAGGTTCTTCCCACGCCGCGGAATGGAGCCTGTGGAGCGCTCTCCCCAGATCGCGTGTGGGCTCGAACCCCCACATCCTACCCTCGTTGGCCTCGGCCGGCACCCAACCACCTGAAATCCATGCCGTTCAGGCTGCTCGAGCGGCTGGATCAGCTCTTGAATAAGCGTCGTCTCGGACTCAACCCAAACCGGAGACGAACATGAATCGCAACCTGGCAATCCTCTCGGCGGCACTGGCGCTCTTCGCGCTGCCCGCC
>JACSRE010000039.1 GCA_014879945.1 Myxococcus sp. | reverse complement strand
TCACGGTCTCATGATCGACCGCGATCAGCCAAAGTTGCGGGTGGGCCTATTTCGCGACTGCTCTTGAGTGCGGCAGTAGGGTCACCAACTCCCGCGGTAGAGCAGCAGCGCCGTGGGGCGCCCGGTGAGCGGAGCCGTCGTGCCATCGCTCATCGTCACCGAGACCGCCGGCACCCGCGCGCCGACGGCCAGCGCCGTCGCCTCGACCCCAGGCGGCGGGGTCTTGCGGCGCGGGTTCGGCGGCAGCTCCACGCTCTTCATGACGCTCGCGCACCCGACCACGAGAACGAGGCCCATCGCCAAGCGAGTCTTCATGCGCGCCACCATGCCGCATCGCGCCGGCGGACGCGAACGCAGAGCAGCGCGAGCCGCTCAGAAGTCGCGCCGGACGATCTGGCCGCGTGGTCCAAAGACCCAGCAACTGGCCCCGAAGCCTCCTCGAGCGGCAGCAGCGGCGCCGTCAACCAGCGCAGCCCTCGCGCCGCCTTCAGCGTCGCCTGCGCGAGAGGAGCAGCATCACCACCGCCAGCACCCCGCTCGCCCCGGCGCCCTTGAGCCCCGAGGAGCACCCACAGCCCATCTGGGCGCCTTCGACGGTGAACGTCACCACCTCGCCCGGCCCGTCACCCGCGAAGTTCTGCGAGAACAGACACCCGAAGTACGTGCCCGGCCGAATGTCGGTCGCCACCTGTGTCAGCGGCACGTCGGTGAAGCCCGGCGCCACGTCGATGGCCGTCGTCGGCACCCGGGTGCCGAAGCCGAAGCTGCAGGTGCCCGGGTTGCTCGAGCCGTAGCGGAAGGCCGCCGTCGAGGGGGAGCCGTTGGGGTTGACCGTGCCCTTGAAGATCACCGTGCCGTCGCCCTGGGGCTCGATGCTGACCGTCCTGGCGATGGGCGGCGCCGAGGTGGTGGTGAACTCCTGGAGCGCGCCGAACGCCGCGCCACCCATGTTCGAGGCCACCGCGCAGAAGAAGTACTTCGTGTTGGGGCGCAGGCTCGTCACCGCGAGCGTCGCGGGCGCCTCGGTGGAGCCGGCGCCCAGCGCGAGCCCCCCCATCGCCGGCACGCGGGTGCCGAACTGGTCGTCACAGGCCATCGGCTTGACGTCGGCGTAGCGGAACCACCCCGTCGCCGCGGTGCCGTTGGGGTTCACCGTGCCGTTGAGCGTAGCGCCGGCGCCCTGCACGTCGGCCGCCATCGTCGTCGTCACCGTCGGCGGCGGCGCGAAGGAGTTGAACTGCAGCACCTGGCCGAAGCCCTTGCCCAGCGGGTTGTCGGCGATGGCGCAGAAGAAGTACGTCTTGCCCGGCTCGAGCCCGGTGACGATCTCGGAGAAGGCGACGTCGGTGGTCCCCGCGGGGATCTGCGTTCCGCCCATGGCCGGAGCCCGCTGCCCGAAGGTGTCGTTGCAGGTGGTGGGGTTGACCGTCGAGTACCGGAACCAGGCGATTGCCGGCGCGCCCGTCGGGTTGACGGTGCCGTTGAGGCGCGGCGTGGCGCCGTTGAGCTGCGAGGCCGACGACGTCACCACCACCGGCGTCCCGGGCGTGGTGAAGCTCTGCACCGCGCCGAAGCTGGCGCCCACCACGTTCGAGGCCGCCGCGCAGAAGTAGTACCGCGTGCCGCCGGTCAGGCCGGTGAGGTTCTGCGACACCGCCTGGTTGGTGGCCGCAGCCGCCACCGCGACGCCGCCGGTCGCCGGGAAGCGCGTGCCGAAGGTGTCGTCACAGGTGGTGGGGTTGGTGGTGCCGTAGCGGAAGTACGCCGTCGAGGCGTCACCGTTCGACGTCACGGTGCCGCTCACCGTCGCCTGCGTGGCCGAGGTGGGCAGGCTCGACGTGGTGGTGACGAGCGGAGCGCCGGGCGTCCTGAAGCTGAGCGCCGCGCCGAAGGTGGTGCCCGCGCTGCTGCTGACGCCCGCGCAGAAGTAGTAGGTGGTGCCCGGCGTCAGCCCGGTGACGGCCTCGGCGAACGGCGTCGCGGTCGAGCCCGAGCCGACTGACGTGCCAGCCGACGCCGGCGCGCGGGTGCCGTAGCTGTCGGTGCAGCTGCCCGGGTTGGTGGTGCCGTATCGGAAGAAGCCGGTCGACGCCGAGCCGTTGGCGGTGCCGGTGCCGTTGAGCGTCGCGGTGGCGCCCGTCACCAGGGTGGCCGCCTGGGTGGTGGCCGACGGCGGCGCCGCGCCCGTGGTGAACGACAGCACGCTGCCGAAGCTGGTGCCCACGCTGTTCTGCGCGATGGCGCAGAAGTAGTAGGTCGCGCCCGGCGTGAGGCCGGTGAGGGCCTGGGTGAAGGCCTGCGCGGTGCCGCCGCTGCCCAGCGAGGCGCCTCCCGTCGCCGGCAGCCGCGTGCCGAAGGTGTCGTTGCAGGTGGTGGGGCTCGAGGTGGCGTAGCGGAAGTAGCCGGTGGTGGCCGCGCCGAAGGGCACGCCGGTGCCGTTGAGCGTCGCGCTCGAGGACGTCACCGAAGACGCCGCCACGGTGGTGACGGCGGGCGCCGCCAGGGTGGTGAACGAGAGCACCGCGCCGTACGAGGTGCCGACCGAGTTCTGCGCGATGGCGCAGAAGTAGTAGGTGGTGGCGCCCGTCAGCCCGCTGATCGTCAGGGTGAAGCTCTGCGCGGTGGTGCCGCTGCCCATGCTCGAGCCGCCCGTCGCGGGGAAGCGCGTGCCGAAGGTGTCGTTGCACGAGCTCGGCGCCGTCGTCGCGTACCGCACCCACGCGGTGGTCGCGTCGGCGCTCGGGTTCACCGTGCCCCCCACCAGCGCGGTCGCCGCGGTGACGTTGGCGGCGGCCGTCGAGGTGACGGTGGGCGCGCCCGGCGTGAAGAACGTCTGCACCGAGCCGAAGCCCGTGCCGTTGGCGTTCTGCCCGATGACGCAGAAGTAGTACGTGGTGCCGCTGGTGAGGCCGCTGACGGCGGTGTTGATCGCCGTCGCCGTCGAGCCCGAGCCCACCGAGAGGGCGGTGAGCGGCGCCCGCACGCCGAAGGTGTCGTTGCACGCGCCGGGGTTCGACGCCGAGAAGCGGAACCACGCCGTGGTGGCGCTCCCCAGCGGGTTGACCGAGGCGTTCAACGTCGCCGCCGAGCCGGTGACGCCCGTCGCCGCGGTGGTGGTGACGGTGGGCCCGGTGGGCGTGGTGAAGGACAACACGGCGCCGTAGGTGGTGTTCACCGCGTTGGTGGCGATGGCGCAGAAGTAATACGTCGTCGCCGGCGAGAGGCCCGAGAGCGACGCCGAGAAGGGCGTCAAGCCGCTCCCCGCCAGCACCGTGGTGCCGCCCGAGCCGGGCGCCCGAATGCCGAAGGTGTTGTTGCAGGTCACCGGGTTGGTGGTGCTGAAGCGGAAGAAGGCGGTGGTGTCGCTCCCGCGCGGATCGGCCGAGCCGTTGAGCGTCGCCACGCTGCTCGACACGTTGGTGGCCGCCTGCGACGTCACCGTGGGCGCGCCCGGCGTGCTGAACGACATCACCGCGCCCACGCCCGTGCCCACCGCGTTCGAGGCGATGGCGCAGTAGTAGTAGGTGGTGCCCGTGCTGAGCCCCGAGATCGAGGCCGTGAAGGGCACCGCCGTCGCGCCCGAGCCCAGCGCCGTCCCGCTGCTCAGCGGCGCGCGCGTACCGAAGGTGTCGTTGCAGGTGGTGGGGTTGATGGTCGAGTAGCGGAACCAGCCGGTGGCCGAGGAGCCGCTCGGCGTGCCCTGCCCGTTCAACACCGCCGACGCGCCCGTCACCGAGCTCGCCGCCTGGGTGGTGACGGTGGGCGCCGCCAGCGTGGTGAAGGTCTGCACCGCGCCGAAGCCCGTGCCCTCGTCGTTCTGCGCGACCGCGCAGTAGTAGTAGGTCGTCGACGACGCGAGCCCGGTGACGGCCTGCGAGAAGGGGCTGCTCGTCGAGCCCGCGCCCAGGCTGGTGCCGCCCGCCGCAGGGAAGCGCGTGCCGAAGGTGTCGTCACAGGCGGTGGGGTTGGTCGTCGAGTAGCGGAACCAGCCCGAGGTGGCGGCGCGGTTGGGGTTCGCCGCGCCGTTGAGGGTGGCCGTGGAGCCCAGCACCGAGGTGGCTGCGCTGGTCGTCACCGTCGGCGCCGCCGGCGTGGTGAAGCTCAGGAGCGGGCCCGGCGTGGTGCCGATGGCGTTCGAGGCCAGGGCGCAGAAGTAGTAGGTGGCGCCGGGCGTCAGGCCGGTGATCGCCTCCGAGTAGGCGACGCTGGTGCTGCCGCTGCCCAGCGAGGTGCCGGCCACCGACACGCGGGTGCCGAAGGTGTCGTTGCAGGTGGTGGGGTTGACGGTGGAGTAGCGGAACCAGCCGGTGCCCGCCGTGCCGCGCGGGTTGGCCGAGCCGTTGAGCGTCGCCGTGGCGCCGGTGACGAGGGTGGCCGCCGAGGTGGTGACGGCCGGCGCCGCCGAGGTGGTGAAGGTGCGCACCACGCCGAAGCGGGTGCCCGCCGAGTTCTGCGCGATGGCGCAGAAGTAGTACGTGGTGGCCGGCGACAGGCCCGTCACCGCCTCCGAGAAGGGCGCCGGCATGGTGCCGCTGCCCAGCGCGGTGCCGCCGCTGGCCGGAACACGCGTGCCGAAGCTGTCGGTGCAGGTCGAGATGAAGCTGGTGGTGTACCGGAACCAGCCCGAGGTGGCCCCGAGGTTCGGGTTCGCCGTGCCCTCGAGCGTCGCGGTGGTGCTGCCGAAGGTGGTGATGGGCGAGGTGACGACGGCCGGCGGCCCGGGCGTGACGAAGGTCTCGACGGCTCCGAACGAGGTGCCCGCCGCGTTCGAGCCGATGGCGCAGACGTAATAGGTGGTGCCCGCGAGCAGGCCGGTGATGGGCCCCGCGTAGGCCGTCGGCGTGGTGCCCGACCCCAGCGGGTAGCCGCCCGACGAGGGCTGGCGCGTGCCGAAGGTGTTGTCGCAGCTGCCCGGGTTCACCGTGCTGTAGCGGAACCACCCGGTGCTGTTGGCGTTGTTCGGGTTGCCGGTGGCGTTCAGCGTCGCCGTCGTCGAGGTGACGAGCGTCGCGGCCCCCGTCACCATGGTGGGCGCGTTGAGGGTGGTGAACTGCTGCACGGCGCCGAAGCTCTTGCCCACGATGTTCTCGACGATCGCGCAGAAGTAGTAGGTGGTGCCGGCGGTCAGGCCGGTGAGCGCCTGCGGGTACGAGACCCCGCTGGTGCCGTTGCCGAGCGCCGCGCCGCCGGTCGCTGGAGCGCGGGTCCCGAAGGCGTCGTCACAGGTGCCCGGGTTGGTCGTCGAGTAGCGGAAGTACCCGGTCGCGTCTGCGCGGTTGGGGTTGCCGGTGCCGTTGAGGGTGGCGCCCGAGCTGGTGACGGCGGTGGACGACACGGTGGTGGCCGTCGGCAGGCCCGGCGTGGTGATCGTCAGCACGCTGCCGTAGCTGAGGCCCACCGAGTTCTGCGCGATGGCGCACACGTAGTAGGTGGTGCCCGTCGAGAGGCCCGTCAGCGGCTGCGAGTAGGTGACGGGCGAGTTGCCGAAGGGAATCGCCGTGCCGCCCGAGGCAGGAACGCGCGTTCCGAAGACGTCGTTGCACACGCCCGGGTTCGAGGTGGCGAAGCGGAACCAGGCCGTCGTCGCCGCGCCGTTGGGGTTGGCGCTCCCGTTGAGCGTGCCGGTGGTGGCCGACAGCGACGTCGGCGTGGCGGTGGTGACGCCCGGCACCTGCGGCGGCGTGGTGAAGGTGAGCAGCGCGCCCAGCTGCGTGCCGATGGCGTTCTGCGCGATGGCGCAGAAGTAATAGGTGTTGCCGGGCAGCAGGCTCGCGATGGACTGCGCGTTCGCGGTGCCGGTGCTGCCAGAGCCGACGAAGGTGCCTCCCGTGGCCGGCGTGCGCGTGCCGAAGGTGTCGTTGCAGCTCGTCGGGTCCGTCAGGCTGTAGCGGAACCACGCGTTCGTCGAGGTGCCGTTGGGCGTGATGGTGGAGTTCAAGGTGGCCGTCGTCGACGTCACCGGCGAGGCCGCCTGCGTCACCGTGGTGGGCAGCGCCACCGTGGTGAAGCTGACCATGCTGCCGAAGGTGGTGCCGATGGCGTTCTGCGCGATGGCGCACCAGTAGTACGTGGTGCTGGGCAGCAGGCCCGACAGCGACTGCGTGAAGGTCTGCGCGGTGTTGCCGGCTCCGACGGCGGCGCCGCCGCTCGAGGGCGTGCGCGTTCCGAAGGTGTCGTTGCAGACGCCCGGCGAGCTCGTGGAGTAGCGGAACCAGGCCGTGGTGGCGTCGCCGCGCGGGGTGGCGCTCCCGTTGAGCGTCGCCGAGGTGTCGGTGATGAACGAGGTGGACGCCGAGGTGACGAGCGGCTGCAGCGCCGGCGTGGTGAACGACAGCACCCCGCCGTACGAGGTGCCGACCGAGTTCGAGGCGATGGCGCAGAAGTAGTAGGTGGTGCCCGGCAACAGCGCCATCGGCGTCACCGAGAAGGGCGTCGTCGAGGAGCCCGAGCCCAGCGCGTTGCCGCCCGACAGCGGCGCGCGGGTGCCGAACAGATCGTCACAGCTGCCGGGGTTCGTCGTCGAATAGCGGAACCAGCCGATGGCCGAGCTCCCGTTGGGAATGCCGGTGGCGTTCAGCGTGCCCGAGGTGGCCGTGACGCTGGTGGCCGACAGCGTGGTGACGGTGGGCGAGGCCGGCGTGCTGAAGGTGACGGGCAGGCCGACGCCCACGCCGACCGAGTTCGAGGCCAACGCGCACACGAAGTAGGTGGTGCCAGGCGAGAGCCCGCCGATGCTGGTGCTGAAGCTGACGTTCGAGGTGCCAGCCCCCAGCGAGGTGCCGCCCGAGAGCGGCGCCCGCGTGCCGTAGCTGTCGTTGCAGGTGCCCGGGTCGGTGACGCCGTAGCGGAAGTACCCCGTCGCCGAAGCGCCCTGCGGGTTGGCGAAGCCGTTGAGCGTCGCGGTGGTGCCGCTGATGCCGCTGGTGGCCGAGGTGGTGACGAAGGGCACGTTGGGCGTGGTGAAGCTGACGACGCCACCAAACCCGGTGCCCACCGAGTTCAGCGCGATGGCGCAGACGTAGTAGGTGGTGCCGGGCAGCAGGCCGGTGAGGGGCTCGGCGAAGGCCACGCCGCTGTTGCCGCTGCCCAGGGCGGTGCCTCCGGTGGCGGGCGCGCGGGTGCCGAAGGCGTCGCTGCAGCCCCCGGGGTTCGTCGTCGAGTAGCGGAAGTAGCCGGTGCTCGCGGCGCCGCGCGGCGTCGCGGTGCCGTTCAGCGTCGCCGTGGTGCCAGTCACCAGGGTGATGGAGTTGGTCGAGACGCTCGGCGCGAGCGCCGGCGCGGTGAAGGTCTCGAGGGCCCCGAACGAGGTGCCCACCGTGTTGCTGCCGATGGCGCAGTACCAGTACTGCGTGCCCGGCGTGAGGCTGATGTTCTGGGTGTACGCGACGGGCAGATCGCCCGAGCCGAGCGACACGCCCGACGAGAAAGGAACGCGGAAGCCGAAGGTGTCGGTGCAGCCGCCCGGGTCCGCCGAGGCGTAGCGGAACCACGCCGCCGTCGAGGCCGTGTTCGGGTCGCCGGTGCCGGTGAGCGTGACGCTGGTCGCCGTCAGCGCGCTCGGCGCCGTCGTCACCATCGTCGGCGCGGCTGGCGTGTAGAACGACAGCACCGCCCCGAAGCCCGTGCCCTCGGCGTTGGTGGCGATGGCGCAGTAGTAATAGGTCGTCGCCGGAGTGAGGCCGGTGATCGACTGGGCGTGCGCCTGGTTCGAGCTGAGCACCGCGCCGCCGCTCGCCGGGGCCCGGGTGCCGAAGGTGTCGTCGCAGGTGCCGGGGTTCGTCGTCGAGTACCGGAAGTAGGCGGTGGCCGTCGCGAGGTTCGGGTTGGTGACGCCGTTGAGGGTGGCGGAGGTGCCGCCCAGGCCCGACACCGAAGAGGTGGTGACGGTGGGCGCGTTGGGCGTGGTGACGCTCACCACCCCGCCGAAGCCGGTGCCCGCCGAGTTCTGCGCGATGGCGCAGAAGTAGTAGGTGGTGCCGCGCGAGAGCCCGGTGATCGCCTCGGCGTACGTCTGCGAGCTGTTGCCCGAGCCCAGGTTGGTGCCGCCGCTGGCCGGCGCGCGCGTGCCGAAGGTGTCGTTGCAGGGGCCCGGGTTGATCGTCGAGTAGCGGAAGTACCCCGTCGCCACCGCGCCGCGCGGCACCGCCGTTCCGTTCAGCGTCACCGTCGTGCCCGTCACCAGGGTCGCCGAGTTGGTCGAGACCGAGGGGATCGCGGGGGGAGTGGTGAAGCTGCGAATGCCGCCGACGCTGGTGCCCACGCCGTTCTGGGCGAGCGCGCAGAAGTAGTAGGTGGTGCCAGGCAGGAGCGAGCCGACGGCCTGCGCGTACGACACGCTCGTCAAGCCCGCGCCGAGGCCCGTGCCCGAGGAGCTGGGGGCGCGAATGCCGAAGACGTCGTCACAGACGCCGGGGTTGGTGGCGCTGTAGCGGAAGTACCCCACCGCCGAGCTGCCGTTGGGCGTCGCCGCGCCGTTGAGCGTCACCGTGGTGGGCGTCAGCAGCGTCTCGGGCGAGGTGGTGACGACGGGCACCGCTGGCGTCGCGAAGGACTGCACGGCGCCGAAGGTGGTGCCCTCGGAGTTCTGGCCGATCGCGCAGAAGAAGTACGTCGTGCCCGGAGACAGCCCCGTGGCGCTCTGCGAGTAGCTGCTGGCCGAAGTGCCCGAGCCCACGTTCGACGCGCCTGACACCGGCACCCGCGTGCCGAAGGCGTCGTTGCAGGGCCCCGGGTTGCTCGTCGAGACGCGGAACCAGCCCGTCGTCGGCGCGCCGTTGGGGTTGATGGTGCCAGACAGCGTCGCGCTGGTGCTGGTGATGCTCGAGGCCGTCGAGGTGGTGGTGATGGGCGCGGCCACCAGCGTGGTGAGGGCCAACGGCACGCCGCTGCGCGAGCCCATGACGTTGTCGGCGAACGCGCAGAAGTAATACGTCGTGCCCGGCAGCAGGCCCGAGATCGTCTCGTTGTAGTTGAGCGACGAGTTCCCCGCGCCGAGCGCGCTGCCGCCAGTCGCCGGCACCCGCGTGCCGAAGCTGCTCAAGCAGCTGCCGCCCGGGTTCGTCGCCGAGTAGCGGAAGTAGCCCGTCGTGGTGGCGCCGTTGGGCGTCGCCGAGCCGTTGAGCTGCGCCGAGCCGCTCGTCACCAGCGTCGCCGCCTGGGTGAAGACCGTGGGCGCCAGCGCCGGCGTCGTGAAGGACAAGATGCCGCCGAAGGCCTTGCCCGACGCGTTCTCGACGATCGCGCAGAAGTAGTAGGTGGTGCCGGGCAGCAGTCCCGTGGTGCTCACCGAGTAGGCCACGTTGGTGGTGCCCGACCCGACGGCCGTGCCCAGGGTGCCCGGCACCCGCGTGCCGAAGGTGTCGTCACAGGTGCCCGGGCTCACCGTGCTGTGCCGGAACCACCCCGTCGTCGCCTCGCCGCCCGCGTTCGCGGTGCCGTTGAGCTGCGCCGTCGTCGCCGTGATGCTGTTGGCCGAGTTCGTCGTTACGGAAGGGGCCGCCGCCATCACCGGCAGCGAAAGGACCGTCACCAGCACCACAAATCGTCGGAACATGGACTACTCCTGTCGGCGCCTGAACCCCTCAGCGGCGGTGGATGTGCACCTTTTCCCTGCACCGACCTGGAGCCAACCCATAACCCCCTGGACTCACAGGCCGCTTCCGGAGCAGTGATCGATCAGCCGCTGAGGCGAACACCAGACCCCCGATGGCGCTCCCTGCTCCCCTCACCTCTGCCGTCTCGCTCGCCGACGCGGCCTCGCGCGGCGACACCGAGGCGATGGCGAAGCTGCTCAAGCTCCTCGCCCCCGGAATGATCCGCGCGGCGCAGGCGCTCTTGAGCCGCACCCACCCCGACGTCGACGACGTGGCCCAGCAGTCGATGATCGCGCTCGTCCAGGCGATGCCCACCTTTCGCGGTGAGTGCTCGCCGGCGCACTTCGCCAACAGCATCGTCGCCCGCTACGCGCTGGCGGCCCGACGACGGCGGGGCAAGAGCGAAGCCCGCACCGACGACGGCGTCGAGGTTGACGGGCTCTTCAGCGACGCCCAGTCGGCGGTCGACCACGTGATGGCCGAGCGCCGCCGCGGGGCCATTCGGGAGCTGCTCGCGACGCTCCCAGAGAACCAGGCCGAGACGCTCGCCTTGCGCGTCGTGCTCGGCATGTCGCTCGGCGAGGTGGCCAGCGCGACCGGCGTGCCCCTCAACACCGTCCGCAGCCGCATTCGCCTCGCAAGGGAGGCCCTCATGTCGCGCATCGAAGCCAACCCCACGCTCCTCGAGCTGCTGGAGCCCCGATGATGAACGCGCCCGATCTCCACCCCGAAGAGCTGCTCGACGCCGCCGCTGCCGGCGCGCTCTCGGCCGACGAGCAGGCCCGCCTCGACGGCCACCTCGCGGCGTGCCCCGCCTGTCGGTTCGAGCTGCAGGCCCGCGCTGACTTCGCCGCGCTGCCCTTGCCGTCGATGGCCGTCGATCAGCTGGTGACGCGCGCCCTCGCGGGCATGCCGTCGGCCTCGGTGCCCCCGACGCCACGACGCCGTCGCATCTCGCCCGCCTTCGCCGCCGCCGCGGTGGTGCTGATCGGGGCCGGGAGCTTCGCTGCCGTCGGCCTCGCGCGGCCGCTGGCGGTGCTGCTGGGGCTGGTCGCGCCGAAGGCCATCACCGATCCAGTGCCCGCGCCTCCGACGCGCGTTCAGAGGTCGAGCGCGCCGCAGCCGGTCGCCCCGCCGAACGTCGAGGAGGGCGTCGCCGCGCCGCGCCTCGAGGAGCCCGCCGCCGTCGTCGCAGCGCCGGCCGTCGAGGAGCCCGCCGCGGTCGTCGTCACGCCTCCCCGGGCCCGGCCGACCGAGCCGCTGCGACT
>JACSRE010000007.1 GCA_014879945.1 Myxococcus sp. | reverse complement strand
ACCACCCGCCGTTCCTCCGCCGGTGCCGCCACCTCCCGTCGCGCGACCTCCACCCTGCCCGCCCGACGCCCCGCCATCGCCCGGCGGCACACACTGAAAGTCCACGCACCGCCACCCGCTCCCGCAGGGGAGCAGCGCGTCACACTGGCGCTCGTCGACCGGTTGAAAGCAGCTGCAGGACGCCAGGCCCGCGACGAACAACGCAGAGACGACGTGGCGGAGTTCGCGCATGCGCCCGACGGTAGCCCCTGATCAGCTGCTGGCAACAGACCGGCCATGGCGCCCGTCGACGTCCGCCAACGAGCCGACGACGGCGACCTTCGGGCAGGTGGGCTCACGTGGTACACCGCTGCTGCGGCCCTGTCCCAGCACCCTTCGGCCGCGGGGGTGTCATGTCGGAAGCTGGCGTCGACGATCCGCTCCTTGGCAAGGTCCTGAGCGGCCGCTTTCAGATCGTCGAGCCGCTGGGCGCCGGTGGCATGGGCCGCGTCTACAAGGCCATTCAGCAGCCGCTCGACCGCGTGGTGGCGCTGAAGGTGCTCAACCCCCGCTACGACGGCAGCCGAGACCCGGGGTTCGAGCGGCGCTTCTTCCTCGAAGCGTCGATGACGGCCAAGCTCAAGCACCCCAACACCATCACGGTGCACGACTACGGCCGCACCGACGACGGCATCTACTTCATCGCCATGGAGTACCTCGAGGGCGAGACGCTCCAGCAGGTGCTGGCGCGCGAGGGCCCCATGCCCTGGACGCGCGCGCTGGCGGTCGGCGCGCAGGTGGCGCGCTCGCTGCGTGAGGCCCACAAGCTGGGCCTGGTGCACCGAGACCTCAAGCCCGCCAACGTCATGCTGATGGCCGAGGGCACCGGCGGCGACGTGGTGAAGGTGCTCGACTTCGGGCTGGTGAAGGCGTTCGCGAACGACCTGATGCAGAAGGCCGACACCGAGCTGACCCAGGCCGGGGTGCTGCTGGGCTCGCCGCTCTACATGGCGCCCGAGCAGGCCAAGGGAGAGACCGATCAGCGCACCGACATCTACTCGCTGGGCGTGCTCCTCTTTCAATGCCTCGCGGGGCGGCCGCCGTTCCAGGGCAAGGACTCGATCGACATCATCGTCAAGCACGTGAAAGAGGCGCCCCCCGCGCTGATCAGCCTGCGCGCCGACGTGCCGCCCGAGGTGAACGACCTGGTGATGCGGTGCCTCGAGAAGTCGCCCACCACGCGCTACCAGTCGATGGACGAGCTGCTCGAGGCCATGCGCGTCGCGGTGTCGGGCCAGGGCATCTCGGGCATCTTCATCGACCCGCGCACCTTCTCGAACCCGATGTCGCCGTCGGCCTCGTCGTCTCAAGCCACGCGCGCGCCCAGCTCGACCCGGCTGAGAATCGCGTCTCCCTCGGTGCTCGACCCGTCGGCCACCCGCTCCCAGCGCCCGCAAGAGGCGCCGTCGCTCGAGGTCGAGATCACCGAGAGCGGGGCACACCCGGGCGCGCGCGCGAGGCTGCCGCTGGTGCTCGGCGTGGTGGCGCTGGTGGTGCTCGGGGTCGCCGTGGGCGGCGCCATCGCCTGGCGGAGCGCGCGCACCGAGCCCGTCACCGAGCCGGCGCCGCCTCCGCCTCCGCTCGAGCGCCCCGCCACCGACCCCGCGAAGCCGGTCGCCGCCGCCAGGCCGGCCCTGGAAGAGGTCGAGGTGGTGTTCGACGTCGACAGCGAGCCGCCAGGCGCCACCGTGATGTTGGCCGGGGCCGTCGTCGGCACCACCCCCTTCTCGTTCTCGGTGCTGCGCAGCGACGATAAGGCAAT
>JACSRE010000008.1 GCA_014879945.1 Myxococcus sp. | reverse complement strand
GCTCAAGGACCTGCCCGCGCTGGAGCACCTCGCGCCCGACCTGGTGGTGCTCGACGAGGCCCAGCGCATCAAGAATTGGGCGGCCAAGACCTCGCTCTCGATCAAGCAGCTCCAGCCGGCTTGGAGGCTGGTGCTGACCGGCACCCCACTCGAGAACCGGCTGACCGAGCTCGCGTCGCTGATGGACTGGGTGGACGATCTCGCGCTCGAACCCAAGTGGCGCCTCGCCGAGTGGCACACCATGCGCGCTGACGGTGCGCGCGATGCGATCGGCGCAAAGAACCTCGACACGCTCCGCGCTCGGCTCGAGCCAGTGATGTTGCGCCGGGTGAGAAAAGAGGTGTTGAAGCAGCTCCCACCTCGCACGGACACGCGGGTGCCGGTGGCTATGACTGAGGAGCAGCGCTCCGCACACAGTGCGCTCGATCAACCCATTGCCCGGTTGCTGCGGACCTCCAAGGTGCGACCGCTCACGCAGCCCGAGTTCCTCAGCCTGATGTCGCTGATGACGCAGCAGCGGGTCATCTGTAACGGGCTCGCCCAGCGCGACTTCGAGGCCCTGTGGCCCGGACTCGCCGGTCAGCGCCCGACCGAAGCGACCCTCCGCGGCCTCTTCAGCCCGAAGCTCGCCGAGTTCCGCGAGCTCGTCGCGAACCTTGTCATCACGCAGGAGCGAAAAGTCGTGGTGTTCAGCCAGTGGAAGCGAATGCTCAACCTCGCACAGTGGGCCATCGCCGACCTCCTGACTGACTCACGCACACGAGCAGTGCAGTTCACGGGCGACGAGAGCCAGAAGCGCCGCACACAGAACATCGTCGATTTCCACGACGACGCGCGCACTCGCCTCTTCTTCGCCACCGACGCCGGCGGCGTGGGCCTCAATCTCCAGCGCGCTGCGAGCGCCTGCGTGCACCTCGACCTCCCCTGGAACCCCGCCGTGATGGAGCAGCGCGCTGGCCGCGTCTACCGGCTCGGCCAGACCAGGCCCGTCGAGATCTATTCTCTGGTCGCCGACGAAGGTATCGAGTCGCGCATCGCCTCGATCGTCGGCGGCAAAAAAGCGCTCTTCGACGGCCTCTTCGATGGCTCGAGCGACGCGGTGAACTTCGAAGGCGGAAGCTCATTTCTCGCGAAGCTCCAGGAGGTGCTCGCGCCCGCAGTCAAGGCGGAGGCCGTGCCGCTCGCCGACACCGCGGAGCCGCCGCCCGATGAGCCCGAGTCCGAGCCCGACGTCAGCGACACGGTGGCGCCCGTGAGCGCGGTCCAGAGCCAATTCATGGCTGGAGTGACGATGCAGCGACTGGCCGACGGCCGCCTGATGCTCGAGGCCAGGCCTGAGGTTGCCGCCGCGCTTGCCTCGGTCTTCGAGGGGATCGCCGCGATGCTCAAGCAGCAAGCGCAGTGATCCAGCTCTTCGATCTTCGGTAGGGCGCAGGTGGGCCAAGGCAGAGTCGGCGCATGCCGGGCAGGAGTGCGCACCGCTTCGATCCTCGAGCCCTGATGGAGCTCGCGGTCGACGTGATGGTGAAGTCGACACAGGAGCCGCGGGGCGACGGCAAGGCGAGTCCGCTGGTCGGCGCTGTGCTCTGGAACAACGGGGCCGCTGACACCGCGAGTCGCAGCAAGATCCGTGATGGCGACCACGCCGAGTTCACGCTCCTCGAGCGCAAACACCGGAGCGACAAGCTCGACAAGGGGGATCATCTTCCGGCTTCCTCATCGTCAACTACGAGCAGGTGCTCAAGGACCTGCCCGCGCTGGAGCACCTCGCGCCCGACCTGGTGGTGCTCGACGAGGCCCAGCGC
>JACSRE010000418.1 GCA_014879945.1 Myxococcus sp. | reverse complement strand
TCCGTCGTCGGCAGCGTCAGATGTGTATAAGAGACAGGCGAGCACGTCGAGCAGGTCCAGGAATCAAGCCGGGACGACCAGCTGAGGCTGCGCTGCGTATTGACCACTGATCCGGTCTCGGATCGAATGATCGCCACGCCTGCGCTGCCGACGGAGCTCAAGTCGCTGTATTGGATGTTGAGGGTCGATACTTCGGTGTCGTTTTGCGACGTCCAACTAACGCCCTGGAAGCTCCATTCTCGTGTCCTTTCGCCGGGCGCACCCCGCTGAGCCACTCTCCCGGTCAATGCGCCCATGAAGTTCCGGAAGACGAACGTGATGCTCTCGTCCGGCCCGGGGAACTGCGCACTCGCGAGGTTCCCGACCAGACTCTGCACGGTGAACGAGAACTGGGCGCCATTCAGCCGATTCACCTGGAGGCGATCTGAGGGGGTCGAGGCGTACCGGTACACGTCTGTAGCGGTCTCGGTGAGCGTGCCGAAGAACACGAGGTTGTTCGCGCCAGCCGTTTGACGGGCAGTGCTCGACCAGTTTCGGATCACGCCAAGGTGGTAGTCGCGGACGCGCCCGGACAACTCGCGAACGTCGCTCTGCGATTCCCAGACGGCCCGTGCCGTGACCGCAGGCGGCGCCGAGCCACCAGCCGCTCCGCCTGCCGTCGAGCCGCCAGCCTGCATCGCGCCCCCGCCAGCGCTGCCTCCGCCCTGGTTCGAAGTCGTCAAGGTGGCCTCGATGGTGAGTTCAAAGTCTCCCTCGGTTGCAGTCGTGGATCCGACGAGGACGAAGAGCTCCGGCGTGTCCACGTAGGTCTGCGCAAGCGGGTTCGCTGAGCAGTTCTTCGACTCGATGGCCTGCGCGCACGTCGGTAGGGATATGGTCAGATAGAGCGCTGGGGTGAAGTCCTGGCTCAGCGAGCGCACCGAGAACTTCAGGTTGCTGTGCTGCGGTGGACGAAAGCGGAAGACCACCTCGCTACCCGTAGGCACCTTGTTCCCGGCGGGCTGGTAGCAACCCATCGGCGAGTAATCTCGTTTCGCCCCGCGCGTCGTGCCGCGAGTCACACCAACGTTCGCGACGGTCGCGGTCTCACAAGTGTCGTTGGCGACGCTCTGCTGGACCGGCACCGTCGACGAGGGTGGCGGCGTCGCCGTCGGAGCGCCGACGCACTGATTGGCTTGGCACCGAAGACCGACCCCACACTGGGAATCGATGGAGCACTCGAACTGGAGCTGCGGACCGCACGCGGCGAGGAGGATGAGGGCAGGGATGAGCAGCTTCATGGACCGCTACTGGTGCAGGTCCATCGCCCGCCTATCCGACTGAAATCACGCAGCCCGGACCCATGCCGTCTCGCCGTTCGGACGAGAACGGCACCTCCTACGAGACCTTCCGCGCGGCTCGGGTCGGGGCCTTCACAAGGTCGGCTGTCACCTCTCCCCGCGCCGGGCTCAGCCGCACGTCGTCATCCGCCGCCGCCTTGCGCACCTTCGCCTCGCTCTCCTCCCGCGTGTCGAGCGCCTTCGCCTCGTCCTCGGTGCACACGTCGAAGGCCAGCTCCGACACCTCGTCGGCCGGCCGACGAAGACGCAGGCTTCGGTGGAGGCGCCGTCACCAGCGGGCGAAGGGCAGCGTGCGGCGCGTAGACGCCGTGGAAGCTGGTGAGGTGCGTCTTCGCAGGCGGCACCAGCGAGACGAGCCGGCGCACGAGTTGTTGTGCGGTGACGGCGAAGGTGACGCCCTTCTTCGGGGTGTACTCGTACCGGCCGTCTTCGAGGCGACGC